>NZ_NRQV01000005.1:0-228994 GCF_004119505.1 Flavobacterium sp. YO64
CTTATCATATCATTTTGATAAGAATTTATAAATGACATCATAATTTTTATTTGGTATTGAATTGATAATTAATTATTTGATGTTTTTTAAGATTTACTGGCATGCAATTTGACTTCATTTATCAAAAATAATTCAACTGTTTTGCATAATAATATAAGATTACATCAATTTTGAAAACGATGTAATTCATTACAGCTGTAATAATAGAATTATAACCCCAAAACAGTATCAATTTTAAAGAAACATGAAAGCAAAAAAAACTAGAAATAAGGAGATTACAAAACGATATTTATCAAATAAATCTATGCTGAGAAAAGATAGAGCCATTAACTTAATTGTGTTTGCTATAGTTTCCTTTATTACCGTTTTGCTAATCTGGCAAATAGTATAGATTGTATTTAATTAGCCTATTTTCAAAATGATACAATTGTATCATTTTGATTTTTTTTCTAGAAATTACATCTAATAAATTTAGTTTTAAAGTCAGATACATTTGCGGAGCAGGGATTTTACGGGACAATTTATTCTGAAAGTTTTTTATTAAATTGTTCTTTCATAGTTTGATAAAATTGTTTCAAATTATAACTTGCAACATCTTCTCGGAATTTTGCTTACTACTTGTTTGTAAATTAGTTATTTAATAACAAACACTTTAAGCATTATATCATGAGAAAGTCTATAGTTTTATTAATGGCACTTGTTTTTGCCACCGAAATCTCTGCACAACAAAATTATTTTAATCCCACTGTAAAAGTAAAAGATTATCTCGAACCAGCAATTCCTCACCCAAATCAGGATAAGGAAATGCAGGATAAAATGAACAAACTGAAGAAAAAACCTAATGTTTTGATCATTTTAATAGATGATATGGGATATGGAGATATTGGTGTTTACGGAGGAGGAGTCGCTATTGGCGCACCAACTCCAAATATGGATAAATTGGCACATGAAGGATTGCAGCTTACTTCGACCTATGCACAGCCAACTTGTACACCAAGCCGGGCAGCAATTATGACGGGCAGAATTCCAGCAAGATCAGGACTCACAAGACCAACTTTGACAGGAGAAAACCCAAAAGTAAATCCATGGGCTTCTGAAAATACAACGGCTAAAATACTTTCTCAAAACGGATACAAAACCGCTATTTCAGGAAAATGGCATTTGGGCGAAAGCAAAGGAAGTCTTCCAAATGAAGTTGGTTATGACGAATGGCTTGGATTTGGTTCTGTTCAATCCGAATATGCACAGTTTGTAAATGAATGGATTTATCCAGATTTAATAAATAAACCAGAAAGGCTTGCTGCGGTTAAAAAAATGGTAGACCAAAACATACTAACAGGTCTAAAGGGAGGAGAAAATAAGATAGTACAGCCAATATCTAATATCGAAGAACTTTCTAAAGTCGATCAGGTTTTTGCTAATTATAGTGAAGATTTTATTCGACGTTCTATTAAAGAAAATAAACCATTTTATTTAATTCATTCTTTTTCTAAAGTGCATAATGACAACTATGTGTCTGAAGGATATAAAGGAAAAAGCCCTGCTGCAATTCCGTATAAAGATGCTATTGTTGAAGTTGATGATATTGTAGGTAGATTGATGAAACTTTTACAAGATTTAAAAATAGATGAAAATACATTAGTATTTCTTACTTCTGACAATGGACCAAATGAAGATGTTTGGCCAGACGGAGGTTATACACCATTTAGAGGAGGAAAGGGAACGACGTGGGAAGGAGGAGTTAGGGTTCCGGGAATTGCATACTGGAAAGGAATGATTGCTCCGGGTCGTATCAGCGATGGTTTATTTGACATTTGCGATATGTTTAATACTTCTCTTTCAGCTGCAGGAGTTCTGGACAAAATACCTTCGACCAATTATATTGATGGAGTAGATCAGTTATCGTTTTTTTTATCTGATAAAGGAGTATCGAATCGAAATGCAGTTTTCATGTATTCAGAAACTAAATTTATGGCTGTCCGCTGGCAGGAATATAAATTACATATGAATGTTTTTAATACTTCGGCCACTAGAAGAAACCTAGATCAGTCCACTATCCAAAGTATCGGAATGAGTCCGTGGGTATATAATATTTACGCTGACCCAAAAGAACAATTGAGTCAAGGGCACCGTTATTTTGAATGGGGAATTCCAGGGGTTATGGGGCTTATTTCTGCACATTTAGCAACCTATCAAAAATATCCAATGAAAGACATCGGTTTAAAGAAACCAGGTGCCGAGTAATATCTTCGACCATTTAAAACTTAAAAAAAAGAGACTCGAAAGTCTCTTTTTTTTGTTGTATTTTTTATAAATAATTATTTGTCCTTAATTAATTTCTCAAGCCTAACCATCATTTCATCTTTCTCTTTCAACATCCTTTCATACAAAGCAATTTTTTCTTCGTGTAGTTTTAAAACCTCTTTTACAGGATTAAAAGTTGGTTGAATATTAATTGCCGAAGCTCCATCTTTAAAATCTGAAAAAGTATTAGAAATAATATTTATCGCCTGCTCTTCATCAAAATTCTGAAAAGCTTCAACAGGAATTTTTAATACTGCCGAGATTTGTTTCAGCAAACTGTCTTCAATTACATCTTTTTGCTCCAGCATAGAAATTTTCTTTTGGTTCCAGTCTTCGCCCAGATCATAAGCTAATGCTTCCTGCTTTATGTTAAGCATTTCTCTAAAACGTTTTACGTTTCTTCCCTGATGTATTTTCTGTTCCATAATGAATATTGGTTTTCTAAAAGCTCAAAGATAAAGCCATTTGGTCTAAAAATGATGAGTTTCAAAGATAAAAAAATATTTTAAAGAAGAATTATTTTGTAAGAATATTATAGTTGTTTGTCGAATAGATTATCCTTTTGAAAGAATAGAATTTCGCTTGATAATTTTAAATGTACTGATTATGAAAAAGAATAAAATATCTTTCGAAACCAGATATTGGGCAGGATATACGACAAAAAATCCGTTTAGAGCAATTAATGCCTTTTTTGACTATGCAGATCTTGATTATTATAAACAGCATTTAAGCGAAATGGTAATTTACAGCTATAAAAGAAAAGTCTATTTACAGGACAATCCCGCTAGTGTTTTTGTTTTATATACTGCATTTAACTCTTTTCTGAAAATTTGTTACTGCCTGCAAGAGAAAAACAAAAAATGGAAGATTAAAGAATCTTTACGCTCTGAAAAGGTTTTTCATCTTTTGTCGCTTACAAAGGAGGAATACGAAAATCCTTTTATTGTATTTCAAAAAGCATTTGATGAATTAACTCTTGAGGAATTTTCGCTATTTCTATGTCAAATCCTCGAGCTTTCGTTGTTTCCTTATGCCGAAGATCCTGATTTTGACCTGACGACGCCTTATATTCATTTAATAAAAATGCTCGATGCCGTGGAGTTAATAAGAGAAAGAGGAGTTGAGAAAATCAAGAAAGTAAACCAGATTAATGCTGTGATGTAATTATTATTGAATATTTTTTTAAGTAAAAATAAACAACCTTAACATTTTGTGGCAAAAAAGGTGTCTACTCCAAAGTAATATTAAATAAAAAAAGCTTCAGTGAAAATTTTCAGAATGTAAAAATTACGGTTGAGTCTAAAAATATGATTCTTCAGTAATTTAAAAAAAAAGGAAAAGTTTAATTCAGCAATTTTACGGCAATAATTGCTTAATCTATATATCTATGATAACTCCACTTACTATAATCGCCGCTACAAATTTTTCTACTATCGCAGACAATGCTGTAACTTATGCTGCAGGACTTGCAAAAGCAACAGGTGCTAAACTTATTTTGTTCAACTCATTTTCGTTAAGTGTTCACAGTGCCAATTCTTTGATTACTGCCGAATCGATGCAGAAACAAATGGATAAAGCAGCTTTACGAGTTCAAACTTTAGGTGAGGAGATCGCAGATTTGTTTAAAATTTCGGTAGAAAGCATTTGCAGTTATTCTTTTTTAGAAGATGAACTTCCTGCTATCATTGATCAAACCAATGCTGATCTTGTTGTGATGGGAATGGCAGAACGTTCGCTGGAGCAGGATTTGCTGGGAAATACAACCACTTCGGTTATTAAAAGTTTAAATATTCCCATTTTGGCTGTTCCACAAAATGCCCGTTTTCAAAACGCAAAAAAAATTCTGTATGCCTGTGATACACTAAGTTTATCATCAATTAGAAGATTTACATGGATTAGAGAGGTGATTGGCAATTTAGGTTCTGAGATTGAATTTTTCAGCGTTGACGAAAAATTGGACGAAATAAGAGAAGAGCAAGGCAAAGTTTTACTAAATTCTTCAATTGGAAATAATTTTGAAGATGTAAAATATATTTATAAAAACGTAAGATCAAATGCGGTGATCGATGAAATTAAGAAAGAAATCAAAAATTTTGAAGCCGATATTTTAGTAATGGTACCTCAAAAATATGGTTTCTGGGATTCACTGATTCATAGAAGTAAAACCAGAATTATGGCCGCAGGTTTAGATATTCCATTATTATCTATTCCAAAGAATTAAAAAAATAAAAAACAAAAAAATGAAGGCAGTAATTACAGCTATCGGCGGTTTTGTACCCACTTCAATCCTAAACAATAAAACAATTTCAGAAACTGTTGAAACTACAGAGCAATGGATTGAGAAAAGAACAGGAATAAAAGAAAGACGAATTGCAGTAGGTAAAAGTACATCTGACCTTGCCTGTGGTGCGATCGAAAATTTAATAAGCAATTATGATGTCGATGCTTCTGAAATTGAAGTTTTGATACTCGCAACAGCCACACCAGATCATATTTTGGCGCCAACAGCCAGTAAAATATGTGAACTGAGCGGCCTTAAAAATGCTTTTGGTTTTGATATGAATGCAGCTTGCAGTGGTTTTTTGTATGCCCTTGAAATGGGTGCAACAATGATTGAAAGCGGACGTTATAAGAAGATTATTGTAGCTGGTGCAGACAAAATGAGTTCGATTGTTGATTATGAAGATCGAAATACTTGTATTCTTTTTGGAGACGGGGCAGGAGCGGTACTTTTAGAAAAGACCGAAACAGAATACGGATTAATGAAGAGTATTTTAAAAACTGATGGAAGCGGTACTGAATCTTTAATTGTACCAGCTGGAGGGTCTAAATTTCCTGCTAGTATGCAGAGTATTCTGCACAAAAAACATTTTATTACACAAGAAGGATCATTTGTATTTAAAAGGGCTGTTGAAGCAATGTCAAGCGTTTCAAGAGATGTTTTGATTAGTAATGGTCTAGATGCAGATGAAATTGACTGGGTTATACCACATCAGGCTAATCTGAGAATTATTAATGCCGTGAGCGAAAATCTTGCTATCGATAATAAAAAAGTAAAAGTTAATATCGAAAGATATGGCAATACAACCTCGGCGACAATTCCGTTATGTTTATGGGATTATGCTGCTGATTTTAAAGAAGGACAAAATCTGCTTATAACTACATTTGGAGCTGGGTTTTCTTGGGGTGCGACCTGTTTAAAATGGGGCATTATGAGAGAAAGAAAACCGCAAAAGTCTAATAAAGCAATTCAAAAAAGGAAAGTTTTAGAGCCGCAATTATCGTAATCTTATAGATTAATGAAAATAGGATTTTTTCAATTTTTATCTTTGTTTAAAATTAAAAGTATAAATTTATTCATAAACCAGTTGTTATATATAAATGGGGGCAAGTATTCAAAATAAAATTACAGGGAAGAATTTTTTCTACAAATACTATAGAATTATAGTTATTCCAGTAGTTTTTTTAGTGTATCTGTCTTCCTATTATCTGTTGAATCCGTATCAGGAAGAATCTTTAATATCGCTTGACTCGACATTCGATATTTTTATTATTCTGATATACTGTGGTGTACTTACAGAATTAAGTCTTTTTGTTGGACGAAGTTTAAATCGTTTAATACGTTGGGAACATAATCCTATTTTTAGAGCAGTTGCGCAATTTATATGCCTCATAGCAGGAAATATTCTTTTAAACTATGTTTTTTCCTATTTATGGAACTATCTCTATCCCGAAGCTTGTTTAGAAGAAAATGAACTGCTTATTATTTGGCAGTCTAATATTATGGCTGTGATATTATCTCTTTTTATTAGTTCAGTGCATACCGGAATTTTTTTATTGAACCGCTGGCGTGTGACCTCAAATGAAGCAGCCGAGCTCAAAATTAAAGCTTCAGAACTTCAGGAAGCCGTAACACGATCACAGTTAGAATCACTAAAATTGCAGTTAGATCCTCATTTCATATTTAATAATTTCAGTACATTGACAGAACTGATTCATGAAGATCAACAAGCTGCAGGATCTTTCTTGGAAAATATTACGCGAGTGTATCGCTATATGATTTCGAACTTAGATAAAGACACTATAACGGTAAGAGAAGAAATGGAGTTTTTAAATGCCTATTTCTATCTGCTAAAAAAACGATTAGGTGAAAAAATTGACTTACATTTAGAAGTGGACAGCGATTGTCTTGATCTTCATTTACCGCCATTAACTTTACAGTTGTTGGTCGAAAATGCCGTAAAACATAATATGGCAACATTATCGAGTCCGTTAATTATATCCATTCATTCAGAAGAAAAAAGTTTAATAGTAAAAAATAATTTACAGCTTACTTCTGGAAAATCCCTAGTTTCTACAGGTGTAGGGCGCAAAAATATAGAATTTCGTTATAAGATTCTATTCAACAAAAAACCTGTTTTTTCACAGTCATTAGAAAGTTTTACAGTGCGTTTACCATTAATATAGAGAGTATGAGAATTTTGATTATTGAAGATGAGAGTATTAATGCCAGTCGACTTAAAAGACTCTTAGAAGAATTAGAACCCAATTGCGAGATCCTTGCTATTATTGATACCGTTGAAGGGGCTGTAAAGTGGCTTCGCGCAAACGAAAAACCGGATTTAATAACCATGGATATTCGACTGGCAGATGGAATCAGTTTTTCTATTTTTGAAGAAATAAAAATTACAAGTCCTGTTATTTTTACCACGGCTTACGATGAATATGCGGTAAGAGCCTTTAAGGTTAACAGTATCGATTATTTGATGAAGCCTATTGATAAGAGCGAATTGGAATTTGCTTTACAAAAGTTTAAAAAACTATCTAAATCTGACAGTAATATTGATATTGCCGAAATTTTAAAAGGTTTTATAAATAAACCGAATTTTCGTCTTCGCTTTTTAGTAACGCATCGTGACGGCTACAAAAGTGTGAATGTTACCGATATTGATTTTATCTATTCCGAATTTAAAACATCAAATTTGGTTTTAAAATCGGAAATGGTGATACCAATTCCACAAACAATGGAAGAATTGGAGCAGGAACTTGATCCAGATGTTTTTTTTCGTGCCAACAGGCAGTTTTTCATACGTGCCGAAAGCATAAAATCAATTGCTAATTATTTTAATGCCAAACTTAAAATTCAGTTAAAAGCTGATCCAGAGCGCGAAGTAATTATAAGCCGCGAAAAAGCACCCTATTTTAAACAATGGATGGATCGATAGGAAAGGTTTAAAGATGCAAAGGTGCAAAGTGACAAAGTTTTTTTATTTTTTTGATGAAAAGCTCTTTTTTTATTTTTTCCTCCGTCAGGAGAACAAAATAGGTGCTAAAAATCCTTTAATCTGCGGTAAAAAAAACTTTGCGACATAATATTGCTAGTGCATTATTAAATCTGCTGAAATCTGCATAATCTGCGTGAAAAATAGAATCTTTTCAATCCTTTAATTCTATCTAACTCTTTTGAAGTTTTTTGTAATAAACTTAAAATTATATGTCTATTTCTAGTTGCTGAGAAAAATCGTTGTGATTTAACCTTCGTTCAAAATAATTATAAAAAAGCCTTTCTATAGCGTATAATCCTATAGCATAAGGTTTTTTTTATGCGCTATTATTTGGGTAGACTTACGTCTTCGTTTCAGTATCGAAAAATTCCGTTTGGGTAAGTTTATCCCGTAAAAAGGCTCTTTTGAGTTGTTAATTTGCTGTCAAATTTCAGGTAATTCATTTAAAATGAAAAGTAAAATGACAAAACAGTTTTTTAAGAATAATAAAGCAATTGGCAGGATTGCGGTTTTATTGATAATCATTTCTTTCTCTTCGTGTGGGAAAAGTGCAGATGCGCAGATGGCGCCTCCAAAACCAGAAGTTGACTTTTTACAGACCAGTTCCGTAACAGGCGATGTCGAAAAAAAATATCCTGGAACAGTCGAAGGTACTGTAAACGTTGATATAAAAGCGCAAGTATCCGGTTATCTTGAAGCTATCTATGTTAAAGAAGGAGATTATGTAAACAAAGGACAATCTCTTTTTAAAATTAAAGGCGACATATATGCCGAGCAGGTAAACAACAGTTATGCCGCCTATAAAAGCGCTTTGGCAAACCAAGCCAATGCAAAGCTGGAAGTAGAAAAAATCAAACCGCTTGTTGAAGGAAAAGTTTTTTCTGATATGCAGTTAAAAACAGCGCAAGCCAGTTACGAAGCGGCGACAGCACAAGTAGCACAAGCTAAGGCAGCTTTAGGATCATCAAAGTTAAATGCCGATTTTTCTTTAATTAAAGCTCCTGTAAGCGGATATATTAGTCGTATTCCAAATCGTATAGGAAATTTAGTTACACCAAACGATGCCGTTCCTTTAACTACGCTATCAGAAATTAACAATGTGTTTGTTTATTTTTCGCTGACAGAAGCCGATTATCTGGCTTTCTCAAAAGATTCAAAAAGCGATCAAACAGTAAGTTTAATTATGGCTGATGACAGTCTATACGATCAAAAAGGGAAATTAGAAGTTGCCAGCGGAAATATTGATCGTGCAACAGGTACAATTGCTTTAAAAGCTATTTTTCCAAACCCGAAAAAAGAATTGCGTTCAGGAGGTTCAGCAAGAGTGGTATTGAACAAAAGTTTATCATCTGTAATTACAGTTCCAATGGCAAGTGTAAAAGATATTCAGGATAAATTTTTCGTTTTTGTTTTGAAAGAAGGCAATAAAGTAGCCATGGTTCCCATTGAAATTGCAGGAAGCGCCGGAGTAGATTACTTCGTAAAATCAGGTTTAAAATCGGGAGACAAAGTAGCTTTAAATTCTATCGATGTGCTTTACGATAATATGGAAGTAGTTCCAAAAATCGCTGGTAAAGCCATAAGCAGTAAATAATATTTGATTTAAACCTATAATAACATTTTCCATGTTAAAGAAAATAATAGACAGGCCGGTATTGGCCACAGTTATCTCTATTGTATTGGTAATCTTGGGGATCATTGGTCTTACGAGATTATCTGTAACGAGATTTCCTGATATTTCGCCGCCAACTGTAATGGTAAGCGGTACGTATCCAGGAGGAAATAGTGAAACCGTTATTCGTTCAGTGGTAACCCCATTAGAGGAACAAATTAACGGAGTTGAAAATATGGAGTACATTAAATCTACTGCCAGTAATGATGGATCTTTTTCGATCAGCGTTATTTTTAAACAAGGCGTAGATCCAGATCAGGCCGCGGTAAATGTGCAGAACAGAGTGCAGCAAGCGACGCCGAAATTACCGCAGGAAGTAGTTCGTATGGGACTTACGACCTCGAAACAGCAAAATAGTATGATTGTTATCTTCAACTTATATACAGAAGATAATGCTAAATATGACGAGTTGTTTTTGCAGAATTATGCTAATATTAACTTAGTGCCTCAAATGAAACGTGTTCCGGGTGTGGGACAGGTTCAGATTTTTGGACAGAAAGATTATTCGATGCGAATCTGGCTGGATCCGCGTAAAATGGCAAATGCAGGTTTAGTTCCGTCAGATGTGACGCAGGCTATTGCAGATCAAAGTTTAGAATCGGCTCCGGGAAAATTAGGAGAAGAATCTAAAGCAGCTTTAGAATATGTAATTCGTTACAAAGGAAAAAAGAACAAACCAGAGCAGTATGAAAATATTGTGGTTAAAAATAACGGAAGCAATGTGCTCCGATTAAAAGATGTTGCACGAGTAGAATTTGGTTCTATTTCTTATAGCGGAGATAACAAATCGAACAGTAAAAATGCGGTTACGATGGCAATTTTACAGACTTCGGGATCGAATGCAAACGATATTGAAATTGGGATTAATAAAGAAGTAGAAAGACTTTCAAAATCTTTTCCTCCCGGTATTAAATACGTAAACGTCATGAGTACCAAAGAACGTCTCGATGAAGCAACAGGACAAGTAAAATCGACTTTGTTTGAAGCTTTTATTCTGGTATTTATTGTTGTATTCATATTTCTGCAAGACATTCGCTCGACGATAATTCCAGCTATTGCAGTGCCAGTGGCGATTGTTGGAACTTTTTTCTTCTTGTTGGTTTTCGGATTTACCATCAACATTCTAACACTCTTTGCGTTGGTTCTGGCCATCGGAATTGTAGTGGATGATGCTATTGTTGTGGTTGAAGCTGTTCACAGTAAAATGGAAGAGGATGCTGGAATTTCAGCCAAAGAAGCTACTCACGGGGCAATGGCAGAAATTACTGGAGCAGTAGTTTCGATTACTTTGGTCATGTCGGCTGTATTTATTCCAATTGGTTTTATGACAGGATCTTCGGGGATATTCTATAAACAATTTGCCTATACATTGGCAATTGCGATTATTATTTCAGCAGTAAATGCTTTGACTTTAACTCCTGCATTATGTGCACTTTTGCTTAAAAATCATGGAGATAAACATGGAAATCACGAGCACAAAACCAGTTTTAAAGACCGTTTTTTCGTTGGATTCAATACAAGTTTCAACAATTTTACGGGAAGATATATTAAAGGGGTTCGTTTCCTTATCGGAAGAAAGTGGATCGCAGCAGGATTGGTTACTGGAATAACAGCTCTTGCAGTTTACATGATGATGTCTACACCAAAAAGTTTTGTTCCGCTTGAAGATGACGGATTTATGGTTTATAGTTTATCTATGCCGCCGGGAACCGCACTTGATCGTACCACTGAAGTAGTTCAGAGAATGGAGAAAATATTAGAATCAGAAAAAGCGATTGATGTAAATACCAGTATTACTGGATTTAATATTTTGAGTAACAGTTCCAGTACCGCATACGGATTAGGTTTTATTAAATTAAAGCCTAAAAAAGAAAGAGGTGAAGTTAAAGATATCGATGAAATTTTGAACAGTGTAACGGCTAAATTATCCAAAATCAAAGAAGGTTCGATTATGGTGTTCAGAATGCCGCCTGTTGAAGGATTTGGTGTAACAAGTGGTGCAGAAATTGTATTGCAGGACAGAATGGCAAGAAGTCCGGAAGCTTTAAAAGCAATGTCAGATAAAGTAATCGGACAGATTATGCAGCAACCTGGAGTTCAATATGCGTATACAACTTTTAGAGCCGATTATCCACAGCTGGAATTAGAAGTTGATGAAGACAAAGCCCGCCAGATGGGAGTGAATGTGAAAGAGCTGTTAGGAAATATCCAAACGTATTTTGCGGGAGATCAATCATCAGATTTTACAAGATTTGGTAAGTTTTACAGAGTAAATGTAAAAGCCGATGGAATATTCAGAATGGATCAGGATGCCTTTAATGAAATTTTCGTTAGAAATGCAGAGATGCAGATGGTTCCTGTAAAATCAATTGTAAAATTCCATAAAGTGTACGGACCAGAATCGGTAAACCGTTACAACCTTTACAATTCGGTGAATATTACTGCAATGGCATTACCAGGTTATAGTAACGGTCAGATTATGGGTAATTTAGAAAAGGTTTTGGATAAACTTCCTTCTGATTACAGTTACGAATGGACAGGTTTAAGTTTGGAAGAAAAAGCAGGAGGAAATCAAACCGTTGCCATTTTCGGATTATGTCTGTTGTTTGTATTCTTTTTATTAGCAGCACAATACGAAAGTTATTTATTACCGTTAGCGGTTTTACTTTCAATTCCAACAGGAATATTAGGTGCTTTTGCCGGAGTAAAAGCAGTTGGGTTAGATAACAACATTTACGTTCAGGTTGGACTCATTATGCTTGTGGGACTTCTCGCTAAAAATGCCATTTTGATTGTAGAGTTTGCATTGCAAAGACGTTTATCAGGCTTAAGTATTGTTGAAGCGGCAATTGAAGGAGCAAGATCAAGGCTGCGACCAATTATTATGACTTCATTGGCCTTTATTGTAGGTATGATTCCGTTGATGTTTGCTTCTGGAGGAACCGCAGTTGGAAACAGATCGATTAGTGTCAGCGCTTCAATCGGAATGTTGAGCGGTGTTATTTTAGGAATTTTTGTAATTCCGCTGCTTTTTATCGTATTCCAATATTTACAGGAAAAAGTATCGGGTAAGAAGGTTACGGTGCAAGTTCAAACTATAAAAGAATAATAATGAAAACACTATATAAAATTGGAATGGTTTTACTTACCGGAACGCTCATGACATCATGTGTGGTAGGAAAAAAATATTCCCGTACAGATTTACAAGCGCCGGAAAAATACCGTGAAGAAATTGCGGTTACCGCCGACACGGTTTTACTGCCGTGGAAAAATTATTATAAAGATCCTTTGTTGGTTAATTTGATTGAAAAAGCCCTCGTTAAAAACAACGAGGTGCTTATTGCAGTCAAAAGTATGGAACAGCTTGATCTTGCTTACAAGCAAGCCAAGTTGTCCTTACTTCCAACACTTGATTTTGATGCAGGGGCAAGCCGTTCCTATCTTTCAAAGAATTCGTTAAACGGATCTTTAAGTTCACAGTTTACAAGTAAAGATTATATGGACGATTATAACGCTTCTTTAAAAATGTCTTGGGAAGTTGATATTTGGGGAAAAGCAGCCATGCAGAAAAGAGATGCAAAAGCGGCTTATTTTGCTCAGAAAGAAAACCTATCTGCTTTAAAAACA
Organism: Flavobacterium sp. YO64; assembly: GCF_004119505.1. Classification (NCBI taxonomy): domain Bacteria; kingdom Pseudomonadati; phylum Bacteroidota; class Flavobacteriia; order Flavobacteriales; family Flavobacteriaceae; genus Flavobacterium; species Flavobacterium sp. YO64. The sequence continues at coordinate 12,889 of NZ_NRQV01000005.1, forward strand.
AGAATTATTGTTCAGGTGGCACAATCGTATTACAATCTTTTAGGATTGGATGAACAATTGAAAATTGCTGAAAAGAATATTGAATTAAGTGATAATACACTTAAAATGATGAAACTGCAGTACAATTCGGGCTCTATAAGTTCTTTGGCAGTAAATCAGACTGAGGCTCAGAAAAAAACAGCAGAATTGCTCGTTCCTTTAGCAAAAGCCAATATAGCTGTTCAGGAAAATGCTTTGCAGATTTTGTGCGGCGAATATCCAAACACAATAGAGCGTTCAGGAAACTTAAATGTTGATGAATTTGCTTTCAAGATGCCATCAGGAATTCCAGCTTCACTTTTAAGCCGAAGACCCGATGTAAAAGCGAGTGAATATGCAGTTATGTCGGCAACAGCAAAAACAGGTTTAGCTGAAGCCACCATGTATCCAACGTTGAGTTTAAGTCCGTCAATTGGAATCAATTCATTTGAGTTTGATACTTGGTTTAATTTTCCCGGATCAGTTACAAAAAATATAGCAGCGAATCTGGCACAACCGATTTTTCAGAAAAAAGCTTTAAGAACAGCTTATGAGGTTGCCGTTTTAGAACAGGAAAAAGCAGTTGTATCGTTTAAACAATCGTTTATTACTGCTGTTGGTGAAGTTTCAGACGCCATGTCAAGATTGAAATATGCTGACCAGCGTATTGAACTGGCTCAAGAAAAAGCGGCTTCTTTAGACAAAGCTACTGCCGATGCTTCCCTTTTATATAAAAGCGGAATGGCAAATTATCTTGAAATTATTGCAGCACAAAACAGTGCATTGCAAAATGATCTCGATTTGGTTACTATAAAATTAGAAAGATTAAATGCGTCGGTGAACCTTTACCGTGCTTTAGGTGGAGGAGTGGAGTAAGCTCCAAATAGAATTAATTCATCATCTCTATCAAGGCAGATTGAGATGATGAATTTTTGTATGTTAAAGAAAAAAAAAGTCAACTATAATTAAACTTTTTCAATTAGTCTGTGATTAATTTGAATTTTACAGGTTGAAAAAAGATATTTGAATTTTTCTCAAAATAAATTCCATTTTCGTTTTCATCAAATTTTACTTTGTAATTATGAATTATGCTAGTTTGTGCAATCATATTTATCTGGTAAGTATCTCCAATTTTATTTGCTTTGGATATATCTTGAACAATACCATTAATCACAACCGATTTAGGAACAACAGCAGTGTCATTTAATTTAAAACTAACTATATATCCTCTTTCACTATTGCTGTTATAACTTTTATACGTTTGATTTTTAATATCTAAAAGTTGTCTTGAACAAGAAAGAAAAAAAGTCCAAAAGAAAATAATAAAAACACGGCTTTAGGGATACTATTTTTCATAATTTTAGCGTTTTACACTTACAAAATTAACTTAAATTAAACGATTGAAAAAATAATGAAATTAGAATATATTGTTAAGACATTACTTGTAGGATTGGTTTTTACAGCTTGCAGTAAAGATTCTGATTCTGACGCTAAAGAAGCTACAGTTACCAAGCCAGACGAGATTAACAACTTTGTTTGGAAAGCTATGAATTCTTGGTACTACTGGCAGCCCAACGTTGCCAATTTGTCCGATGACAAAATCACTTCTACCGAAGTATATAACAATTTAGTCAACGGAAAAACTCCCGATGCGCTTTTTTATTCACTCTTATATCAAAGAGGAACTGTCGATAGGTTTTCCTGGATTGAAAACAGTAATGAGATAGTGCGTGTTTCAAAAATTGCAGAAGTGGAAAAAGAAGGTGGTTTTAACTTCGCAATCTACCCTAAAGATGCATCCAATACAAATTTGGTAGCCTTAATTAACTACATTGTACCTGGCTCGCCAGCAGCTTTGGCAGGATTGAAAAGAGGTGACGTTATTACAAAAGTAAATGGAAGCCAGCTTACTTCAAGTAATTATGACCAGCTGGAAAACACACAATTGACAATTACTTTGGCAGCAAACGTGCAATTTTCAAGCGGTGGTTTAGTAACCATAGACAAAGCAGGAACTGTGAGTGTGTCAAAAGCCGAAATTGATGAAAACCCAGTGGCTTATTACGAAAAGAAAGTATATGGAGCAAAGAATATTGGTTATCTTGTTTTTAATGGTTTTAAATCTGATTATAATGATGAACTCAATTTGGCTTTCGCTAAAATGAAATCGGATGGAATTAATGAATTGGTTTTAGATTTAAGATACAATGGAGGCGGTTCATTAGAAACAGCAGTTGCCTTGGCTCAAATGATTAATGGCAGTTTTACCAATCAACCATATATTTATTTAGACTTTAATAATAAACACAATAGTGAAGACGGTTATGAAAATCTTTCTGAAAAAGTAAACATTTTTAACTTGGTTGATAACAAACCAACTTTTCAGAGAGAAGAAAGTATAAACAGCCTTGCTTTGACAAAAATATATGTACTGGTAAGTTTTCAAACCGCTTCTGCCAGCGAGCTCACGATACAATGTCTAAAAAAATACATTAACGTAATCACAATAGGCGAAGAAACCGTTGGCAAATTTGTTGGCTCAAACACACTATACGATTCTCCTGCTAGTGATTATATGTCCTATGCCAATCGAAGCACTAAACACAAATGGCAATTGCAACCCATAACTTTTTCATATTACAATAAAGACAAAGATGCAAATCCAGTGAAAATTGTACCTGATTACGAAATCAATCCTTACAGTACTTTCTTAAACCTGGTTGAATTTGGAAACGTAAAAGATCCTTATTTGAATAAAGCTCTCGAATTAATTACAGGTCAAACTGTGCGAACTACAGCAAAAACCGCCAATTCTTCTTTTTCATTAAAAATTGATAATCTTGCCGCATTCAACCCTACAAATACAGTCAAAGGTTTATATATAGAGGATTTTAAAAGGTTGAAAAAATAATAAATAGCAACGAAACTAAATTTAGAAATTTAAAACATCAATCTTAATTAAGGCTATTTCAATTTAGATAAAATTCGTGTTTAAAGTATAAATTAGCTCTTTTATTTTTGATAAAAGAGCTTTGCTTTTTTATAGGAATAAATCTTTTTGTGCCTCAGTTGAGGAATAATTAATAATTGAAAGTACGCATGTTTTAAAAGTGTTTTTTTTGTTAAATTTGCTATCAATGCGATTGATAACTACTGAATTTATACAAAATATAACACACAATTTTAAACCAGATAATTATAATGAATTACAAAGTTTTGAGCTTCTTGGTCGGTTTCGGCATTTGGTTAATGGCAACAATTACATTTAGGCTTTTTGGACATTATTTTTTTATAACAGACAATACTTTTATTTTGATAGCATTGTACATTATTTTAATTCCCGTGCTTGGAATTATTGTTAATAGTGTAATTAATAAATACAAATTGAATAAATTGGAGGCGATTCACTCTACCGTGATTATGATCCTTCCGGGAATGCTATTAGATACATTGTGCATTTATTTTTTTTCATTAGTTTTTCCCAATTTGCCAACGACTGATGGTGTTGTATTTAGTTCCTGGCTCATGTGGGCCTATTCGATCGTCCTTATTTTTGGCTTACTAAGAAAAAAGATAAAGACATAATCTTTTATGGTCATTATAGCGCTATTTTATTAGATGCTATATCTTGTTTTTACAATAAAGTTATTACATTTTATTATTAAGACAAAATATATTATATCTAAATAAAATTACCAGCTCTCCGAAGAGTTCTTATGAAAAGCTGTGCGGATGTCTCCTGACTTTGTACATTTTTTTGTTTCTTAGAAATTAAAAACCAGATAGAAGTCTCCTGACTTCAAACATATTTGTATATCCAAGTTGTAAATAAAAATTGATGTATAATTCAATTTTTAAAAGCTGCAAGATCTAAGATAATCAACTAAGTACTTTACAAAAATGCATAAAAAAATCCCATTTCGTTAGAAATGGGATTTTAATTTTGTGACGGGGACAGGACAAATTACAACATCATTTTTGGATGATTTGAAGAAATTGGCTTACTATATGTAGTGTCTGTCTTTCATTGGCTTTATGAATTTGGTTTGGATGTCCTGTTGGGGATTGATGCAAAAAAACATAAAAATTCGATTGAATTATCGCATTAAACTATTATACAATTCTACAACTATTATCGAGGATTTGAAAAGATTATTATGCTTAAGGCAAAATTGTCTTTCTTTGGATCTGTGAATTACTATATGCGATTTAGGTTTTGTGTCACAAATGTAATCCCTTTCAATAAGAACAAGCTTTTTTATTCTGCGGCGGCACAAGCTTTTTACAATGCAGAAAAACCGGAATATGTTGGAAACTGGCAGACAGTTTTTCAGTTTCAGATTATATTTTAGTAAAGTTTTAAAAATTTAAATTGCAAATTTTCTGTATAAATTGAAATATCTAATTTAACTCATTAACTGTCGTTCGATTGAGGTTAAAAATTGATTTATTTCTCTTCTATTGTGTTTATTTGCACGTACAGAACGGAAGGGAATAAATCGACTTTTTGCTTCAGTCGAGCAGCAATTCTATGTAATAAAAAAATGGCGCAAATTCTCTTCAATTGGAGCCATTTGGCGTTGTGACCACGAGCAGGACAAATTACCACATCTTTTTTGGATGATTTGAAGAGATTGGCTCTCTATATGTAGTGTCTGTCTTTCATTGGCTTTGTAAATTTGGTTTAGATGCCCTGTTGGGGATTGATGTAAAAATTATAAAAACTCAATTGGTTTATGGCAGTTAACTAATATACAATTCTGCAGGTATTATTTAGGATTTGGGAAGATTGTTACAGTTAAGGCAGGATTGTCTTTCATTGTACGGCATGAATTAATTGATTGTTGTTCCCTCAGAGCTAAAAATTGATTTATTTCTGATTTAAAACCATAGAGTTGTTTCAAACAAATAAAAAGCCCGATAGTTAAAATCGGGCTCCTTGTTTTTATTCTAATTTTATTTGTATTTAATATTGATGCTGATAATATCCGAGGTCATATTAGTGGTTCTGGTATAATGGCCGTAACGAATCTCCAAAGTATTCCAGTGTTTTAAACCAAATATGCCATTTGGAGGAGTAAATTTCATTCCCATTCCAAAGAAGCTGCTGTCAAACTTGGACAGATCATAATTGCTGGTGTAGAATTCATCAGCGGCTGTATGCTGGCCATAAGGCTTGAAATACTTGGTTCCGCTTTGGGTGTAATAGCGGTAAAACGGGCTTAGTGAAAAGGCCTGGGTCAATTTTACCGGAATTTCAAGATCAGCGGTATGCGCTTTCAGGCTCCAGTTGTCTGTGTAATATCTGTAATAGGCACGAATAATTATATTGTCCCCGAAGAAATAACTGGCCCTGATGCCAAGTGGAATTTTAAGTCTGGTGTCAGGCATTTTCTCCTGATGAACAGAGCCGTCAGCAAAATAAACCCTGTGAAAAGGAAGGCTTAAGTAGCCATTCTGGCTTATTACATCTCCTACAAGCAATATTTGTAAATTTTTATTGATGATCTGGGAATAACTCAGTGTTCCGGCAAAAGTATTTCTATTGGCACTGCCGTAGCCCTCGCTTCCTGGAGGACGGAGTTCAACAGGCTCAATGAGTTTCAGCTGATCGATAAAAGTCTGAAACCTGGCTGTAAATTCACCGTTTTTGTTTTTGGTTTTTTGAGAGAAGGCGATATTCCCTCCAAAAGACTGGTAATCAAACTCGGTTGAAGAGGAAACTCCAACAGCGTAAGTTCTTCCTTTCTCTTCATTTTCTCTCAGATAAGTCAAAGAAGGGTAGAAGCGATTGTCAGAAGAGGATGCAGATGAGTTCGCACTCAGATCAATCATGTCTGAAGATGCAGAAGTATAATGGTCAATTCCCGCTTCAATATCAAAAGTATGCTTGATCCCTGTCTGGCCGTACTTTACCAGTTTTACATCAATGGTATTGGCAATATCGGTAAGGTGCTCCGAACCGATTCCGCCTGTAACGGCAGAATTGTTTCCGTCCTGCTTGTAATAGCTTGATACCAGATTCACCTCTTCGAGTTTTAATTTTTTGCTTTTATAAGCCGTTGAATCAGCGGGAACGTTTTGCGCCCTCAACTGGAACAACGCCAATAAGGCATATCCTGTTATGAATATTCTTTTCATTTTTCAGCGTATGAATATTAGTTGCAGCCGCAGCCACCGCCGCTTTTTCCTGAATTCGCCCCGGAAGCTCCCTCGCGGTAGGATTGGAAACTGAGTTCGGTCTTTTCGATTTTCCTGTTGGAGAGCACCATTTCAGAATCGTTGAGTTTTCCCTTCTGGTATTCCTTCACAGAAGAGCAGGAGGCAAGCAGCAGCACGGCAAGAGCAGTACCGCATAATGGTGCGGGAATTTTTTGCTTTGGCTTTTTCATTTCAGATTAATGTTTTTGGATGTGTAAATTTTATTGTGGTCATCAATTATTATGCAGTACAGATCAGGGATCTGATCTATTAGAAACAAGCCTGCCTTGATGCCCATAACAGCAATTGGAGTGGCCATTGCATCAGCAAATTCTGCATTTGAAGCTATAATAGTGACGCTTTTTATTCCAGTTATGGGAAGACCTGTTTTTGGGTCGATGGTATGCGAATATTTTTTTCCGTCAATGGTCACGAATTTTTCATAGTTGCCGGATGTCGCCACAGCTTTGTTGGATATTTCCATATAAGAAAAAGCGGCATTGGGCGAGTCGGGATCGGCCACCCCGATGGTCCATTTCCTGCCGTCGGGCTGCAGTCCCCAGGCGGAAAGGTCTCCGCTGGCATTGATGATGCCGCTCTGCACATTATGTTTTATAAGGATTTGTTTTGCCATTTCTGCGGCATATCCTTTTCCGATACCTCCAAAACCGATCCTCATTCCTTTTTCTTTTAAGAATACGGTTGTATTTTTCCTGTCAAGGATGATATTTCGGTAATCAATAAGGTGTACCATTTTGAGAGCGGTCTGGGCATCAGGAAGGCTCGTCATGGTTCTGTCAAAATTCCAAAGGCTCTTGTCGATGCTTCCGTATGAAATATCAAATGCACCTTGTGTGATTCTCGAAATTCCGATAGACCTTTCGATAAGGCTGAAGACTTCCAGATCCACTTTTACGGGCCTGATTCCTGCATTATCATTGATCAGATTGGTCTGGCTGTCTTCTTTAAAAGTGGTCAGAAGCCTTTCGATGCGTCTGATTTCTTCAATGGCCAGATCGATATTCTCATTTCCTGTTTTTTCATTCACGGCAACAACTGTTATGGTAAAGCTGTTGCCCATCAGTTTTAGGGATTTCGAATATTTCTGCTTGTTTGCTATGTTATTTTCGGCTCTCACAGATCGCTTTTATTTCGGCAGTCCACTGTTCAGGCGATGCATCGGGTTTTCCGTGCCAGGTTTTGATCACCCTGCCATGTGCATCAAGAAGAAGCGTCAGGGGAAAGCTTCCTTCCTTGTTGTATATTTCGGCCAGATCCTCGTTGCGTTTTACCTGATCAGCTGTTCCTATATTTTTCTTTTTTCTTGGAAAATCAGCATTGACCAGCACCAGGTTTTCATTTGCCATATCGGTGAATCCCTGGCTTTCGAGATAATCCCTGCGAAGCACAATGCATGGACCGCACCAGTCTGAGCCCGAGAAGTTCAGAAGGATCAGTTTATGGTCTTTTTCCGCAGTTTTTTTCGCATTATTGAAATCGGGTTCCCAGTTTATGGAAAACGCCATTGCCATTGTAAGGAATAAAGTAATCAGCTTCATCTTTTTCTTTTTTTGATATATACGAAATAACGAAAGGTATGGTTTGTTATTTTTGCGGTTCGCTTAAGATTAGATTAATGTTTTAAGCGGTTATAAGCCCTGTTTTCTTGCTTCAGGCAGTCTGGACTCCAAAAATATATCCGACCAGGGCTGAGGCTGCCATAGCAAAGGTGCCCCAGATGCAGATCCGAAGGACTGCTTTGGGGATATTTGAGCCTCCGGCCTTGGCGGCCAATATTCCTGAAAAAGCCAAAAAGACAATCGAAAAACCGTATTGATAAAAAATCATGTCTTTAAGGGGAGCAAAAATTGCCACCAGCAGCGGAAGAAAACCTCCAATGATAAAAGATACTGCCGATGCAAAGGCGGCAGTCAGGGGATTGGCCTGCGTGATTTCGTTGATCCCCAATTCATCCCTTGCGTGGGCTTCTAGGGCGTCATGAGTCATTAGTTCAGAAGCCACCTGCCTGGCCAATTTTTCATTGAGCCCTCTTTTTATATAAATCTCTGCCAATTCTTCCAGTTCCTCCTGGGGCATATCCCTTAGGGCCATTTTTTCCCTTTCCAGATCAGCGGATTCAACATCGGACTGCGAGCTAACTGATACATATTCGCCTGCTGCCATGGACAGGGCGCCTGCCACCAGGCCTGCCACTGCAGCGAGAAGAATAGGTTCTCGGGTTACACTTGCTGCTGCAACACCGATCGTAAGGCTCGTGGTTGAAAGGATCCCGTCATTTGCCCCAAGGACTGCGGCCCTTAGCCAGCCGCTTCTGTTGATGTAATGAATTTCAGATTCCATAATTTTTATTTAGCAGTTTTACCCAGTCGCGGTCTTCAGATTTTTTTTGAGTACCGCCAAAATTGGTTTTCATCATTTCCCTGATCTGGAATTGAGTTTTATTTCTGGTGCTGTTTTTCCATTCGTTGAAGTCATAGATATGAATCTGCTGCGCATGGGGGTTTACCACAAAAGAGATCCCGGAGATTGAATTTTTGAAATTTTTGATTTCATTCAGGATATTGCGGCTGGGTACAACAATGAGGATGCTTTCCCAGTCAAGGAAATCTTTGGGGATATCTTCTCTGTCCCTGAGTCCCATGGCATCAAATAAAGCAGTTATTTTCTGATTGTTCAAACTGTTGATTTTTTTATCTATTTCCATAAGGACTCTCTGCATACGGTCTTTATCAGCAATACTCATTTAAGGCGGCTTGAAATTCATAATAAAATTAGCTTAAATCCTCTTTGGATATGGCGATAAGGCCATTAGAATGATTCTAAATTTAACAGGAAATCGTATTCTTATTCCATATCGTCGCATGTCAGCCTGCAATCAAAGCAAGACTGCAAAGGACCTGAAAGCTTTGCACACAGGGTTGTTAATAACCAAATAAACATGCGGGCTGGTTTGAGAACTGTATTGTCTTTAATTGAATATGACAAGGGAGTGACGCGGCAAGGTCCCGGATTTTTATATGCAGTGCAAGAGAAAAAAGGCTACAATGTATTGATTTTTGCAAAAATTATGATATCTTTAACGCAAGAAATGGTAATTATGAAAATGCATACTTAATTTATGCAGCATCATTTCATTTTATATTCATATGCAATCAACCACTACTAAATTACAGCTTACAGTATATGAGACTATTTTTTATTGCGATGATTTTCTCTTTAAGCTCCTTTTCTTCTTTCCATATTTCAGAGCGGGAAGATGCGCTGGATGAGCTTGAACTGGCAAGGCTCACTGATCATGTCAGTGACATAAAAGCCTTCATTTCCTCAAATCCTAAGTACAACAGCAGAATTGCTTTTCTGGTGGATATGAAGATCAAGTCGGGGAAAAACCGTTTTTTTGTTTACGATCTTGAGCATGGCCAGATTATCGACCAGGGACTGGTGGCCCATGGAAAAGGCTCGGAGACCGGCATTAAGGGCGACATTCTACAGTTCAGCAATATGCCTGAATCCAACTGCACCTCTCTTGGAAGATATTCTGTGGAGAGATCTTATAAAGGCATTTTTGGAAAAGCTTACCGTCTTGCGGGACTGGACCCGACCAACAGCAATGCCATGAAGCGTGCCATTGTGCTGCATTGCTATAAAGAGGTTCCCTCCGAAGAGCAGGGGTATTATATCATCAACAGCCATGGATGCCCTATGGTAAACGAAGCTTTTTTTAAAAGGCTTGAAAAAATCATCGAAAGCTCTCCTACAAAAATTATGCTTTCGGTCTATTATTGATATTGGGCAGCCGCAGCATATTTTTTTTACACCAAATTCTAAAGGGAGTCATGCAGGAGGCCTTCCTATTGCATTATGGACATAATAGCTCTTTACTCAAAAGATAAGAGGCTAATTCAAAAAGGAGACCAGCTTTCGGCCAATCTCCTTTTCAAAAAATGAAAATGAAAACTACTAATTCCAGCCGCCTCCGAGCGCTCTATAAACATTAACAAATGCGTTCATCTGCTGTTTTTTGGTTTCAATAAGTTCGAATTTGGATTCCAAAGCATCTTTCTGGGTCAATAAAACCTCCATATAATCTGCTCGTGCAGAACTAAACAAATTGTTAGATATCTGAATAGATTCATTTAAGGCCTCAACTTGTTTTGACTTTAAGTCATAGCTTTTTGCCGTATTCTGGATTTTAGACAATTGGTTGGCCACTTCAACATAAGCATTAACCAATGTCCTTTCATAATTGTAAACAGCCTGAATCTGTTTGGCTCCCGCGGTAAGATATTCTGCTTTAATAGCATTTCTGTTAATCAAAGGTGCTACTAAATCACCTGCAATGGAGTACAATAAAGATTCTGGAGAAGTCAGTAAATATTTGGTATTAAAAGCCTCATATCCAATTCCTGCTGAAATGCCTAGCGAAGGATAAAATTTAGCTTTAGCGGCTTTAATATCCAGTTTCGCGGCGATTAATTCCATTTCTGCCTTTTTGATATCTGGACGATTTTCTAAAAGCTGAGAAGGCACTCCCGCATGAACATCAGCTGGAGTTATCGTGCTGAAAGTACTGCTGTTTCTGGCAATTTTTTGAGGAAAACGTCCTAATAAAAAATTGATTTTATTTTCAGTTTCTGTAATCTGCTGCTGAATATCAAACTGAAGGCTTTGGGTGCTTAAAATCTGCGCTTCGAATCTTCGTACAGCCAATTCGTTTACCCTTGCGGCTTCTTTCTGTATTTTCACCACTTTTAAAGCATTCGTTTGGATATCAATGTTTTGTTTGATGAATTCTAATTGATTGTCCAAAGCCAAAAGTTCATAATACGAATCTGCTATTTCGGCAATCAGATTGGTAATTACAAAATTCTTTCCTTCAATAGAACCTAAATAACGGTTTAAAGCTGCTTTTTTAGCATTATGCAATTTGTTCCAAATATCGATTTCCCAGCTCGATGTAAGTGCAAAACGATAATTGGGAAGGGGATCAGGCGTTTCTCTGCCTGGCATAATATCTGTTGTTGCTTCTCCCGAACCTGTGCTGGTGTATCTTCCGGATTTGGTTACATCAGCACCAGCGCTAAAGCCTACAAAAGGCAGATATTCTCCTTTTCGTGCTTTTACTTCGCTTTTAGCAATTTCAATTTCTTGAAGCGTAATATTCAATTCCTGATTGTTTTTCAATGCTATATCAATCAGATTTTCTAAATTTTCATCTGTAAAATAGCTTCTCCATTTTACTTTTCCTGTATTTAGAGTATCTAAACCATTATCTGCATAGTTTTCTGGTACTGTTTTGTTTTCTGTTTTTTCTACAATAGAAGTTGTTTTACAGCCCGCTATAGAGAGTAATACGCAGGCAAGACCTGCGTATTTTATGTTTCTGTTATTCTTCATTTTCCTCCGTTTGATTGTTTATTGAAAAATCATCTACATGATGTATGAAATCATCTGACAATGAACTTTCTTCTTCTCCTTTAATTAATTTTCGGCCTTCGGCCATTGAACCAAAAATGTAATATAGTCCAGGAACTATGATTACTCCGAAAATGGTTCCGAAAAGCATTCCGCCAAGCGCAGATCCTCCAATAGTTCTGTTGCCGATTGCACCTGCTCCAGAAGCAAAAATTAATGGGATCAAACCAGCAATAAAGGCAAATGATGTCATTAATATTGGTCTAAAACGCACCTTTGCACCTTCAATCGCTGCTTCGAGAATTGTGGCGCCCTGCTGATGTTTGAGGACGGCAAATTCGACAATCAATACGGCATTTTTACCGAGCAATCCGACGAGCATAATAAGCCCAATTTGTGCATAAATGTCGTTTTGCAAGCCCATCATCTGCAGAATGACAAAAGAGCCTAAAATTCCAACCGGAATAGAGAGAATTACTGATAGCGGAATAATAAAACTTTCGTACTGTGCCGCCAATACAAAGTAAACGAAAGCCAATACGACTAAAAAGATATAAAGCGATTCATTGCCTCTTCCAGCTTCATCATAAGAAAGACCTTCCCATGCAATATCGTATCCTTTAGGAAGTGTTTTAAGAGCGGTTTCCTGCACTGCTTTAATGGCATCTGCCGTGGTGTATCCTTTTGCAGGCTGACCCTGAATAGCGGCAGAATTATACATGTTGTAACGCGTGATCTCATTAGGGCCCTGCGTTTTTTTGAGTGTCATGAATGCCGAATAAGGCACCATTTCTCCGTGATCATTTTTTACAAAGAGATTCAATACATCTGATGGTAGCCTTCTGAATTTTGGATCAGATTGGACATACAATTTAAAAAACCTTCCAAATTTGATAAATCCCTGTTCGTAGGTGCTTCCGATTAAAATATTTAGGTTTTCCATTGCCTTGCCGATAGAAACGCCTTTTTGCATAGCCAGATCATTATTAATCTCTAGTTCGTATTGCGGATAATTGGCAGCAAAGAAAGTAAACAGACCAGAAAGTTCTTTACGTTTGCCCAGTTCGGCCATAAACTGCTTGTTGATTTTATCAAATTCCTGATAATTGGTGCTGGTTGTTTTGTCTAATAAACGCATAGAAAAACCTCCAGAAGAACCAAATCCAGGAATTGCTGGCGGTTCAAAAAATTCTACAACAGCACCCAGATCTTTAGATTTCTTTTCGAGTTCTTCCATGATTTCTGTTACAGAATGTTTTCTGTCTGACCATGATTTCAAGTTAATCAGACAGGTTCCAGCATTAGAACCACGACCTTCGGTCATGATTTCGTAACCTGCCAGAGAAGAAACCGATTCAACGCCTTCAACCTTTTCGCAGATTTTCTGCAATTTCTGAGCAACCTGATTGGTTCTTTCTAATGTAGCACCTGGCGGCGTTTGTATGATTCCGTAAATGGTTCCCTGATCTTCACTAGGAATAAATCCTGAAGGAAGCACTTTGTTTTCTATAAAAATGAAAGCGCAAAACGCAATCAGGATTCCAAAAGTCAATACTCTTCGGCTTACAATTGTTTTTAGAACAGCAACATAACGGCCTGTAAGCCTTTCAAACCATCTGTTGAAAGCATCAAGCGATTTTGTCAAGATATTTCCTTTTTTCTCTTTTCCATGGTTGTTTTTCAAAAGAATGGCGCAGAGAACAGGAGTAAGGGTCAAAGCTACAATAGCAGAAATGATAATCGAGCTGGACATGGTAACCGAAAACTGTCTGTAGAAAGTTCCCACCGGTCCCGACATAAACGAAACGGGAATAAAAACAGAAACCATAACGGCTGTAATAGCAATAATGGCACCTCCAATTTCGCCCAATACTAATTTAACGGCATGATAAGGCGTAATATGCGGGAATTCTTCAAACTTGGCATGGACGGCCTCGACGACGACAATGGCATTATCTACTACAATTCCGATTGCCAGTACCAAAGAAAACAGCGTTACCAAGTTGATTGACATTCCAAACAGCTGAATAACAAAGAAAGCCCCAATCAACGATACAGGAACCGCTATAATCGGAATTAAAGTAGAACGCCAATCTCCTAAAAATATAAACACAACCAAAGCAACCAAAATGAATGCATCTCTCAAAGTATGAACCACTTGATCAATAGAAGCATCTAAGAATTGCGAAACGTCATAACTGATTTTATAATCCATTCCTGGAGGAAAACTCGCTTTCATTTCTTCCAGTTTTGCTTTTACATCATTGATTACGTCACTTGCATTACTTCCGTAGTTTTGTTTTAATACAATTGCGGCAGAAGGATGGCCATCTAAATTGGAGTAAATATCGAAAAACTCACTTCCTAATTCTACTTTTGCAATGTCTTTTAAGCGAATGCTTTCACCTTCAGAATTGGCGCGTACAATTACATTTTCATATTGTTTAGGTTCGTCGTATCTCCCTTTGTAAGTTAATACGTATTCTAGAGATTGCGCTGCTATACCAGAACTTTGTCCTAATCGACCTGGACGGCCAATGATACTTTGTTCCTGAAGTGCTTGCATAACTTCTTCAACAGAAATTTTATAAGCTCTCATTCTGTCCGGATTCAGCCATACACGCATGGCGTATTTGCGGCTTCCTAAGATCTGTGTTCTCGCAACACCTTTTACACGGCTGATTTCTGGAATCATTTTGACATCGGCATAGTTATAGAGGAATTTCTCATCCATGCTTTTGCTTTTCGAGTAAAGATTGACATACATTAGCATACTTGGCTGTATAGGAGTAATAACAACTCCTTCACGCTGAACCAGTTCAGGTAATAATGGCATTACCTGATCTACCCTTGTTTTAACCCTGATTACGGCTTCATTAGGATCTGTTCCTGGTTCAAATATGATTCTAAGTGTCGCTTCTCCAGCACTCGTGGCATCTGTTGCCATATAACGAACGCCTTGCGTGCCGTTTAGTGAATTCTCTAATGTAATTAAAGTGGATTTTACCAGTACATCGGCACTTGCACCCGGATAAGCGATAAAGATGTTTACGGTCGTGGGCGCAATTTGCGGGAATTGCGATATTGGAAGCTGCTTGATTGAAAGCGTGCCTATAAAGACAATTATAATCGAAATTATAATTGCAAAAACGGGTCTATGAATAAATTTATTAAACATGTGTTCTTTTTTTAGATTCGGTTATTCTGCATAGAGTCCTAAATTTGACAGTACCGACTGAGGTTTTACAACTTCGTAGTTTATCTTTTCATTTTCTTTTACAAGACGAAGTCCCTCTAAAAGTATTTTATCATTAATTGACAAGCCTTCTTTAATTACGAATAGGTGGGGCATTTCGGCAGCAATAACAACTTCTCTGGATTTTACTGCATTGTTTTTGTCAATCACATAGACATATTTTTTATCTAAAACCTCAAATGTGGCTTTCTGAGGGATCAGCATTGCATTTTTCAAATCAATAGGCATCTGAATGCTTCCCGTTTCACCGTGTCTTAATAATCTCTTCGGATTAGGAAAAACAGCTCTGAAAGGAATGTTTCCCGTTTCATTGTCAAAATCGGCTTCAATAGTTTCTACTACACCGGTGTAGGGAAACTTTTTGTTGTTGGCCATTAGAAGATTTACTTTCATTTTGCCGTTTTTCTCTGCTTTTTCTTGATAATCCAGATATTCAGACTCAGGAACATTATAGTAAACCCACATTGAGCTGTTGTCTGCCAATTCTGTCAGCAATTCTCCTTCGTCAACTAGACTTCCCTGACGAACATGAAATTTGTCTATAATGCCGTCAAAAGGAGCTCTGATTTCTGTAAACTGAAGATGAACTTTGCTTAAGGCCAGTTCGGCATCTGCTTTTTCCAGTTTGGCTTTTGCCATTGCCAGTTCGTTTGGAGAAACCACTTTTTCATCGGCTAGTTTTTTGGCATTTTGGTATTCAATTGCGCTGAAACTTACTTCTGCTTTAGATTTTTTCATTTCTGCTTCGTAAAGTGCAGGCATGATTTTAAACAAGAGCTGTCCTTTTTTTACCATTTGTCCTTCGTCAACGTAGATTTTTTCAAGATAGCCGCGCTCTTGGGCTCTTATTTCAATATGTTGGATAGAGTGTATCTGAGATACATAATCTTTTGTAATTGTAGTATCTTTTTCAATCGGACTGGTAACCAGAAATTTGGTTTTTTCCTCTTTTTCTTCTTCTTTTTTTGAATTGCAGCCCGCAAAAACTAAGGCGCATAAAGTCATGATCATGAAAATTCTCTTCATAATTATTTCAGCATTAAAACGTAATTTATTTTTGATTTTTAAGTAAAAAGGCCTTTGAAAACAGACCATAGCAGCTCGTATCCTTCTATTTTCTAAATTAGAACACAGAGGATAGAACAATAAAGGAATCGGCTATTTTGAAATAGCGATAGCAAAAATCAAATTCTGAAAACCTGAAACAGGAGATATACTTTATTATAAAGTAAACTAAAGATTTTGCAGTCATTTACTTTCTGGGTAAAAGCAGTCGCAGAAACGGCAAAATGATTGCTGATGTGAAAAAATGAAAAGTAATTGCTTTTGACAAGCTGTTTTTGCACCGAAGAAAAGTTCTCTTCATTTTCTTCATTATCAAAAAGGCACATTTTCCTTTTAAAGGATTCAAATGAACGTCCACGATTTAAACTGGCTTCATTTTGAGCATTATTAATAACAGTGCAAAAAGAAAACTTTTTAAATAAAACAATGTTATTGTGTGCATAAGTGCTGCCATATCCATTTAAAAGAATGACAATAGAAACGAATAATTTAGTGCACCAATTCTTCATAAGAGCTACAAATTTACTGAAAGGATTCCTTAAAAGCAATGCCTGAGATCTAAAATAAACATAGAAATGCTGATTTCGGATTTTATGCTTCCTTTATTTTGCAGATTGATTTTTTTACCAGCTTCAAGAGATTAAATTTTTATCTTTTGGGTTTTATCTGCTGTATTTCTACTGGGGGAAATTATTCAAAAATCATGGATTTAAGCTGATTTCGGTAGGCTTCCAATGCAGCGCCCTTGTCTATATAGCCGCAATAGAGATCCTCCTTGAGAACCGGAAGATAGGATCTGCTGCTTTTTTCCAGCTTCTGCATTACGGTCTCCATACTGTCATTATAATAAACGATTTCCATCGGGGCGGCCATTAGGTCTTTCGCCCTGATATCGGTATCATTGAATATAAATTCCTTTATATCGCTGAAATAGACCACGCCGAGCAGTTTTTCCCCAGAAGTCACGGCAAACATTCCCTGATCGGAAGCTTTTATCACACTGCGAACCATGTGGATGTCATCCTCAGGAGCAAGCGTTTTGGGATCATTCTGCAGTATGGCGTCCATTTTAAGGGTCCAGAGGATATTGGTGTCCTTGTTGCTGGTAAAGACATTCCCTTTTTTTACGAGCCCTTTTACATCCAGGGAATGCTTTTCAAAACGTTTTGAGATTGCAAAGCTTATCGAGGCGACAATCATAAGCGGGATGATCAGATCATATCCGCCTGTGATTTCTGCAATAAGAAATATGGCTGTAAGAGGGGCATGAAAGAGTCCGCTGAGTATTCCCGCCATGCCCACTATGGCAAAATTGCTTACCGGAAGGTCGGTCAGTCCGGTAAGGTTAAGGAATTTAGAAAAAAAATATCCGGCATATGAGCCCAGAAAAAGCGATGGCGCAAAATTTCCTCCGTTGCCTCCGCTGCCAAGGGTAATGCCTGATGCGAAAGCCTTGAGCATCATTGATGCCCCCACAAAAGCCAGAAGCACCCATTGATTGGAGCTGAAGTCCTTGAAGAGGGTATTTTCCAGAAGTTCGCCCGGATTGCGGTCGGCCAGAGATTTGATGCTTTCGTATCCTTCACCAAACAGGACTGGAAATGCAAAAATGAGAAGTCCGAGGACCAGAGCGCCGAAAAGCGCTTTTTTATATGCACCGAGCCTTAGGTTTGCAAAATAGTGCTCGGTTTTGAGAAAATTCCTTGAATAATAGACCGAGAGAAAAGCTGTAAACAGGCCCAGAAGGATATACAGTGGGATGTTGTGGTAATCAAAAGTCTGCTTTTGGCGGAAGCTGAGCAGTATATTTTCGTTAAGCAGGATTGCAGAAACCAGGGCGCCGGTTGCGGCGGCGATCATAATCGGTGTAAAGGCTGCTATGGTCACATCCACCAGAAGCACTTCAACGGCAAACAGCACCCCTGCTATGGGCGCATTAAAAGCAGCGGCGATTCCGGCCGCGACTCCGCAGCCCAGAAGGAGCGTCCTGTCTTTGTAGCTTAATCGGAACTGCTGGGCAAAATTGGAACCGAAAGCGGCTCCTGTAACCACAATTGGGCTTTCAAGCCCGGCCGAGCCTCCAAGCCCCACTGTGAGGGAACTTGTGAGAATCTGCGCATAAAGCTGTTTTTTGGGAACAATACTGGCTTTGCGGGCTACCAGATACAGGATTTGGGAAGTGCCTTTTTCAATGGTCCCTCCAAGGAGCCTTCTGGTGGCCATCACCGTGAGCAGGATCCCTATAACGGGAAGCACTGAGTTGATAAAGCTCAGCTTTAGTATGCTGTTGGCATATGCAGCGGCCTGATAAACCGAATGGGCAAATGATTTTAGGAGTATGACGGCCAAGGCGGAAGTGATCCCGACAAGGACGCTGGCCAGAAATATAAACTGTTTGGGAGACATTTTTTTCTTCCTACAATAAGAAGGGCCTCAATCTGTAAAAGCTTTTTTTTAAACATGAAAGTGAAAACTGTGTACGCGCGCCCGTGCATTGATTTTAAATGCGGCAATAAGCGCTGCGGGATTATAGGGGCAATTTTTTCAAAGATACGCCACAGCTTTGTTTCAGCATCAGATTTTAACAAACAATTTATTAATAGCACTGCTTTTAGCTTCCATGAGGTATCCAGAGCCGATAATTCCTTATCCTTTACAGAGTTCTGTTTTTCCTTTCTCTATGCGGTTGGGAGCGCCGAATTTAAAGGAATGCTGATTTTCTAAGTTCAAAAAAGGCTATTGGGGGAAAATGCATAATATCAGCTTCTTCCGCCTTATTTCATGGGGATCCAGCTTTCGATCTAAAGTCCCAATATACATGCCGCAACACTGTACCTGCATCCGGTCTTCTCCAGATGGTCTGCAGGGCAATTTCACAATTGTTTTGGATGATATGCATATTTTTTTTAAATTCAAAATACAGAAATTTTATCAAGAAGCAGATTATGGAGAAATTTTCAGGATTTTTCACCCTCCATGAGGATGAAGACGACAAGGGTAAGACCCTTGAGAGTGTCAAGAAAAATATTGATTTCAAAGGCGCCAATCTTTGGATACTGGCCTGTGCGATCATTATTGCCTCTGTGGGGCTTAATGTGAACTCTACAGCGGTGATCATAGGTGCGATGCTGATTTCCCCGCTGATGGGACCGATAGTGGGGGCGGGTTTTGCCCTGGGAATCTATGATTTTTCCCTGCTAAAAAAATCGTTGCGCAACCTGCTTAATGCCACTCTGGTAAGCCTTCTTTTCTCGACGGTCTATTTTTACCTGAGCCCCTTCAAGGAAGTGCAGTCCGAACTGCTTGCACGCACATCTCCCAATATATATGATATACTTATTGCCTTCTTTGGGGGGCTGGTGGGCGTGATTGCCGTCACCAGGACCGAAAAGGGAAATCCCATTCCCGGGGTCGCCATCGCCACGGCCCTCATGCCGCCGCTCTGTACGGCAGGCTACGGCATTGCCACTATGCAGTGGCCTTTTTTCCTAGGCGCTTTCTACCTGTACTGCATAAATTGCGTGTTTATCGGCATATCCACTTTCCTGATTGTAAAATATCTTAAATATCCTGCCAAAGAGGCTGTGGACAAGGGACAGCAGAGAAAAGTCAGAATTTTCATTTCCGTACTCATTTCCGTTATGATTATCCCGAGCGCCTATCTTGCCTATACGCTGTATGAGAAGCAGCAGTTCATCAAAAGTGCAGACCTTTTCGCCGATCAGGAGTTCACAGCTAAAGGCTACACGATGGTTTATAAAAAGACTTCCTATGCTCCAAAGGGGAAAGTGCTGGAGCTGGCTTTCCTTTCCAAGAGATTTACAGATTCCGAAATGGGCCTTCTGAGAAAAAAAATGGGTGAGAACCAGTTTTTGAAGGGTGCCCAACTGATTATCAGGCAAGACAGCACCGACCGTTTCAGTGCGCTGAAGGGCGATATCCTGAGCCAGATCAAAAGCAGTGAGAATGAGCTCAATGCAAAGGATGTGAAGATCATGCAGCTCCAGAAGCAGCTCTCGCGCTATGAGTTCGATAATGCCTCATTTCTGAAGGAAATCCGAATATTGTTTCCCGAAGTAAGTTCCCTGGCCATTGTGCGCCAGCAGGCCGCATTAAAAAACGATTCGCTTGCCGAGGTGACTGCTGTGGCATATGACGCGGCAAAACCAATCAGACAGGCCGATAAGGAGAAGTTCAGGACCTGGCTCAATGAAAGGCTGGGCGTCAAAAACGTGGTGCTCTACCGCCGCGAGAAGTAGCCTTATGGCGCATAGATCAAGGTATGATTGCCTGTGCACGCGTAAAGGATGGCGTAAAAAAGGGCCTTATTTTTGCAAATAAAACCCTTTTTCGAATAAAGCAAAAAAAAGCATTTCAAGCTGCACGGGCCCAAAATAGCCGCTGCATTGAAAATTTGTTATGATTTTTCGGATCTTCTGCCATAGAGATATAAAATGGCATAGCCCAGCGCGCCGGCCAGAAGGGAAGCTGTAAGAACGGCAAATTTTGCCTGCAGCTGTAATTCAGGCTGCTTAAAGGACAAAAGGGCAATAAAGATAGACATGGTAAAGCCGATGCCGCCCAGAATGCCTAGTCCAAGTACATGAGGCCATGATGTCTGGTCGGGCAGTTCTGAAATTTTGAGCTTAACGGCTAACCAGGACATTAAAAAAATCCCGGCGGGCTTGCCGAGAAATAATCCCAGTATGATACCCATCCCGATGCTTCCTGCAAGCCCTTCGATCATTCCGCTCTCAAAAGTGATGCACGTATTGGCAATGGCAAACAGTGGCATTATGAAAAAGTTTACCGGAATGGTAAGGCTGTGCTCAAGTTTTTCCAACGGGGATTCGGTGTCATCCTCATTGGTGGGCAGGGCGAGCGCCGTCAGTACCCCTGCAATGGTGGCGTGGATGCCTGAATGATGCACCAGATACCACATTGCTGCCCCGGGAATGATATAGCAGAATATGTTTTTTACCCCGCATCTGTTAAAAATGATCAGAAGCGACATGATGCCTGCTGCATAGGCAAGGTAGATAAGATGGATTTCGCTGGAATAGAATATTGCGATTACCAGTATGGCGATCAGATCGTCAACGATGGCAAGTGCGGCCAGAAAAATTTTAAGCCCGTTTGGGACTCTGCTGCCCAAAAGGGAAATAATGCCGAGTGCGAAGGCAATATCGGTGGCCATGGGAATTCCCCAGCCTGCGGCCGTCTGCGGATTTGAGGCATTCAGCGAGGCGTAG
This sequence comes from Flavobacterium sp. YO64, assembly GCF_004119505.1. Lineage (NCBI taxonomy): Bacteria > Pseudomonadati > Bacteroidota > Flavobacteriia > Flavobacteriales > Flavobacteriaceae > Flavobacterium > Flavobacterium sp. YO64. The sequence goes on from NZ_NRQV01000005.1 coordinate 34,117, forward strand.
AGCAGGGCCGGCACAGCAACACCGCCGATAGCTGCAAGCACCGGCAGGGACGCCTGTCTGAAGGAAGAGAGTTCCCCTTCGATGATTTCCCTTTTGATTTCCAGGCCGACCAAAAGGAAAAATACAGCCATAAGGCCATCATTAATCCAGGTAATAAGGGGATATTCCAGATCTATGGCTCCAAAATCCCTGCCAAGTTTCATCTGCAGCAGACCATTAAACGATTCTGCCCACCCGATGTTGGCTATAGTGAGCGATATAGCTACGCAAAGCAGCAGGATGACACCTCCGGCTGAGGAGGAGGAGAAAAATCGTTTGAAAATATTTAGGTTTATTAGTTTTGTCATATCTGCAAATTTAGCCGGTAAGGGCAGAAAAAACAAATCGGGATTGATTTTTAGAAGAATCCAAAGAGTTTTTCGTTAAGGAAAATGCGGGCAGCAGTCTTATTTTTCCTGTTCTTTTTCATTACTGCTTCTGCTGCGGCCGATCCAGAAAAGCGGGGCAGATGTGCTGGCGGCAAGTCCGGTGCTTTTTTTAAGGATTGTTCCGTCTGCCGGCGCGGTTATTATTTTTACGTTCCTGCCGAAAACATCGGTTATATAGCCTATTTCCTCGCCTTTGATAATGCTGCTGCCGGCCTTTGCGCTGCTGTAGAACAAGCCTTCTGCAGGTGAGGCTACAAGCAGCTGGTCATTAAAGAATCTTTTTGGAAGCACTGCCTGCGGAGCCAGTTTATGCTGATACATTTTGAGCTGGGCCAGCATATTATACACAGCATTCATGGCCGGGCCTATTTCAGATCTGGCGGCGGCGGCCTGCTTTGCCGCCGTTATGCTCAGGGCTGGAATGCCAAGGCGCACTGCCTGTCTGGAGATCTGCTTGGAAGGCTGCCCGCAAGGCTGAAGATAAGGCCTGGCAACTACGGTTCCCAAACCGCTGATTTCGCACAGGCGCGAGCACAAGAGGGCCTGCTGGGGAAGTTCACTGTTATGATAGTAGCTGGCATATGATATAAGGTCTTCATTGCTGCCCGCTGATCTGATATCCAGAAGAATATCAGTAGCATCAAAAATATGGGTGGTTATAAAATCGGCTGCAAGCCCATTGACGATGCTTTTTTGGGCTTCTGGAAAATACTGATCCAGATTTAAATCCGTATTCAGGCCGTTATTTTGGCAGGAAGAAAAAAAGGAATCCAGATTCATTATCGGAATTATGATCAGGCTCCCGGCCAGTTTTTCAGGGTTTATCTCGCGGCGCAGTTTTAAAAGTGATTGTACTGCCGATTGTTCTGAGGGCCGCGCTCCTGACACGATGGCAAAGGTCGGTCCCTTAAATCTTCCGCATATCAATGTTGCCGGGAGCCCGGCTTTGATGCTGTCAGAAGTGCCGATGCGGAATATGGTGTCAATTTTTTTGCCCTGATGCTGTTCAAGGTAGAATTTCAGCGATTTTTTTTGAGACGCCGCCGTCTGGCATATAAGCAAGGATATGAAAAGCAAGAATAAATGTTTCATGGAATTTTGAGAGCGGATACGGGTATCCTGATTAATAAATGATTAAAACCAATTAGGCCTGCAGAGATAAAACACGATTAGTTTTGCAATAGGAAACGACTTGAAATGATATCCAGCAGATGTGTAGGAAAAACATTGAATGGTAAACAATTCACGGGATCTAGTGGCCTATGGGGCTAAAAATGGTGAAGATGCAGCGAGTCTTAAAAGATTAAGGAAATTTAGCGAAGTGAAAAGCCGGCCCCCAAAGGCCGGATATGCGGTACGCTGTTTAAGGGATTTCTAGAAAAGGTGAAATAGGTGAAGCAGGCTGCTGCTGTCCAGCCGGCAGGCTATTTTGTTCTTGAAAAGCGAGCTGTCTATGGCGCAGTTCGCCAAAACAGCATCAAAGCGGAATTTTTCATTTTTCAAAACACAAACGGACGGCTTGAGTTTGGTTTTCCGTTCATTGGATGAACTATTTATTCTCACTTTTTTTTTAGCGCCCGGTGCACTGAAAACTGAAGCTGTTCCATCTGAGCCTGCAAGGATTTCCATGGACGGATCAGAGAATACAGCCGATGAAAGCTTTTCAGGCTCACTGCCGTGGAGAAGACGCAGGGCGGTAAGCAGGAAGATCAGTATGTTCTTGCAGGGCGGCATTAGGGGAGATGAGATGATTTTATTTCTTTTTGATATCCGAAACGGCAAATATAGCTCTTATTATGCTTATGAGATAATTATTGGGCATCAAATCGCCTTTAAATGGGATTTCATTTTCTGAAATTGAATGCTGACCAGAGGTTCTCTAAGGGGTATTTTTAACCACTATACATTAAGGTGGCGACCCGCGCACCGGAGCAGGCTCCTGCATTAAATCTGCCTGCGGCGGGATCATTTAACCGCCCGGGGCAGAGTATAGTATTGCCGCGGATATTAAAATCATTTTTCAAATAATCCGTCCTTTTCCCATTGCTTGACTATATCTATAGTTTCCTGGGGCATTCTGGGGCCTCCCTTGGGCATCAGCACGCTATTGCCGTTTTCAAGGGAAATGCGGATGATGAGGCTTCGTTTTAAAACGGCCTCTTTGACCTGGGCATATGTGGCAAGGGATATGGGCGCACCGTTTGTGGGAACCGCCGCATGGCAGACAATGCAGTTATTGTCAATAATTGATTTCACATCCTTGTCATAGGTTGCTGATCCGGCAGGGGCGGTGGTGTCCGTCGGAGCCGCGGAATCATCATTGGAGCAGCCTGCAAGGATTATGGCAGCTGATAAAACGGCACATGCTTTTTGTAGTTTCATAACGTTTTTTTTTTGGTTTGCAGAGCAGAGATGATTTTCATCTCAAGGAATGCTTTTCACCTATATACGCCAAAAACTCTTTTACAGATTGCAGGAAGACCTCTTTTTGTCCATTGAAATCCGAATCATGGCTTTTGCCGGCGATATCTCCAAAAACATGGGCAGTATGAAAAGATGATGCGGGATGCTGTTTTAGGCATGGCTGATGCTGTGGAAAGGATTCAGATTATTTAAAACAATTCTAAACTAAAGTTTTCTTTTTACTTGTTAAAACCATCCTAAAAAAGTTTCCGTATATGACCTTAAATCTAACCGCTATAAAAATCACGTATGAAAATCAACAAGCACATCAAAAAAGGACTTTGGATCGCAATGGGAACGACGGTCCTGTTTTCGGCAATTCTTCTTTTCCATATCATTACTGCCAAGCCTGCGGTTTATGACACTCCAAACCTGCAGGTAAGCCGCATTGATTTCAAGCAAGCTATCGATTCTGCGCAGGCCAGACAGATCTGCGCTGATCTGAGATCCATCAAAGGGCTGACCTCGGATTCCATCATTATCAAGAGAAACGTGGTGGTTTACTTCCATAATAACCGGATCACCAATTCAAAAAAGGTCTATTCGCAGCTGATGGCCAAAAGGCATTATGAGGCCCAGCCTTATGTGCTGCCTGAAAATCTGGCATCCAAAGAAGTCTGTCCTATGGACCAGAACAGTCTGGGCTACAAGCTGTCCCAGAAGATCAATCATTTTTTTAATTAACCTTTAATATTATTGTTATGAAAAATTATTCTAAAATCGCCTTAATCGCGTTATTCCTTTCAACGGCTGTTTTTACATCCTGCAGCAATGATGATGAGACTCCGGCTCCTGTAAAAGCATCCATATATGAGCGGTTGGGAGGCACTAAAATGGTTGCCGATCCTGATAATTCAGGACAGATGATCGAGCAGGGACGCCTTAGCTTCCGCAAAGTGGTCAATTCAACAATCGGACTGATAGTTGCCGATATCCAGTCCAATGCATCAGGAAACCTGCAGGCGCATTTTGCGCCCCTTCTGGCCGAAACCGGTACGACCCAGGCTACAAATATTGCAAAATTATCCGATAACCTGACTGATTTCTTTTCCTTCAACACCGGAGGGACAAATGCAGTGAATACGTATTCGGGCCTGAGCATGGCAGCAGCGCACAACCCTGCGACAAACCCTAGAATGGGAACAAAATCCAGCAGTGCCGACTATACGAAATTCGAAGGTTATGTGGGAGCTGCCGCCAATGCGAACGGCGTTGCTTCAAACACAGAACTTTATACGGATATTGTGGCAGTTTTGGAATCATTGAGAACGCCCATCGTCCAAAAATAATTCATCTTCCCAAAAAACGCCGCCTTTTTATGCGGGCGGCGTTTTATTTATAAGTCATTGTCTTATTCCAAAACAAGCATGTCTGCCTAAAGGAATCCCTTTGCAGTTGCAAGTTTGCTGAATGGCATCTTTGATCATATATCATATAAGGACCATACTGATTGGAGGCGCTTGTCCGCATGGCAGCACATACGGGTGCGGACTGATTTTCCAGAGCAGAACTCCCTTTTTTTCGAATTTTTAATCAAAGCCATCCCATGGAAAATTTTAAGCTTTCCCAAAACACCACTTTCTACGCCTTAGGATTAAGCTATAAAAAAGCAGATGCCCTGATCAGGGGGAAATTCAGCCTGGATGCTGAAGGCCAGTCTGATCTGCTGGCGCAGGCCAAAACCGAGGGCATAGAGTCGTTGATTGTAATTTCCACCTGCAACAGGACTGAAATCTATGGATGGGCTTCTCATCCGTATGAACTGATAAAACTGCTTTGCGGCCATACGAAAGGCAGCGTGGAGGAATTTCAGCAGTCGGGCTATATCTATAAAAACAGCCAGGCCGTCAGCCACATGTTCCGGGTAGGGACAGGTTTGGAGAGCCAGATCCTGGGCGATTTTGAAATCATCAGCCAGATCAGAACCGCTTTTAACCGCAGCAGAGAGAAAGGTTTGGCCGACACATTTCTGGACCGCCTGGTAAACACTGTAATCCAGGCGAGCAAAAAAGTCAAGACAGAGACTAAGATTTCCTGCGGCGCGGCGTCGGTTTCTTTTGCATCGGTGCAGTATATAATCCAGAATGCCGCCGATGTAGGGAATAAAAATATTCTGCTGCTGGGGACAGGAAAAATAGGCGGCAATACCTGCGTAAATTTATTAAAGCATACCAAAAACAGCCATATAACCCTTATAAACAGAACAAGACACAAAGCCGAATTGCTGGCGCGAAGACTCAATGTCATCGTAAAGGATTACGGCGATCTGAAAGAAGAGCTGCAAAAGGCGGATGTGCTGGTTGTGGCTACGGGAGCGCAAAGCCCCACTATTGATAAAACACTTCTTGGCCTGCATAAGCCCTTATTGATCCTGGACCTGTCCATTCCGCGCAATGTGGATGCCGATGTGGAAGGGATACCGGGGGTAACCTTAATACATCTGGATGATCTCTCCCAGATTGCCGATGAGACGCTGGAGAGAAGAAAACAGCATATCCCTGCCGCAGAAGCCATTATTGAGGATCTGAAATCAGAGCTGTATGCCTGGGTGAACGGCCGAAAATGCGCACCGACCATCCATGCATTGAAAGCAAAACTGAATGAGATTGTATCGACTGAGTTTGCTTTCCAAAAGAAGAAAGCAATCCATTTTGACGAGGTTCAGATGGATCTGGTCAGTTCCAGGATTATCCAAAAATTGATAGGCCATTTTGCGAGCCACTTGAAAGACGAGAGTACGCCAGTGGACCAGAGCATAGAATTTATTGAAAAAGTATTCCAGATAGGGCGGTTTATGCCCGATAGATCTTCTTGGCCTACAGAAGAAAAATACAGAATCAATCTGTCATAAAAATAAACTGGAATTCAAGCGCCAGACAGACCAGGCAGAGCCGGGCATCTAGGGCATATCTATAAATGATGCGCTTGAGGTGTTTTTTGAAGCGGAATTCTTATTCTGATTTTACATAATTCACATCTTTAAGGTGGAAATTATGTAAAATATGTTTCCGTATTTGTTTCAGGGCGCCAGAATTCCTAAATTGGAAAATTATTGAACCAAGAGCCGAATAATTCGATTTTCAGGGATTTGCCCAGGGCTGTGGCGCAGCCGGCTTGAGGGATCCTTGTATGATGGTTTTATTCGGCAGCGAAAAACCGACAGATCATGGATGAAGACCCGAAAATAATCATATGCCTAGCCGATGACGATGAGGACGACCGCATGCTGCTCCATGAAGCGCTTCTGGAGCTCGATCGGCCTTTCAGGATATTTGAGCTCTGCAGCGCACAGCAGCTCATCGAGCATTTTTCCAAACCGGAGCAGGAGCCTGCCGATTTCATATTCCTTGACCTTTATATGCCGGGCATGGACGGCTTTGAGTGCATCGAAAGGCTCAGAGGCATGGGGCTGGTCAGCAGAAATGCAAGGATCATCGTCTATTCCATCGACAGTGCCGGGAAGACAATGCAGAAGGCATTTGCCCTGGGAGCGGATTTTTATGCCGTGAAGCCCAGCACGTATGCAGATCTTAAGAATCTGGTGGCAATAGTAATGGGAGCATCGTGGGAGGATTTATCAGCTCAAGAGCGGATATTCCATATCAGGTAGGGGGCTGAAACAGCCGGGAGCCGGCTTATCGTGCAGTTCCACACGGCAATAGTTTTAGGTTTGTTTTTTAGGTTTGTTTTTTAGGTTTGTTTTTTTTTGGGAGCTTTTTCCCGCTATGCGCTTCAATCTTCTGCGCCGAACCCCGGCGCAGAAGGATTTCCGCTGCTATCGGGGCTATTTTGTGCTTTATTTTAGTGAGGAATAAATCAATTTTCAGCTGTAGTCCATCAGCAATTATGTCTAATAAAAAAATGGCGCCAATTGTCTTCAATTGGCGCCATTTGGCTTTGTGACAGGGACAGGACATATTACAACATCATTTTTGGATGATTTGAAGAAATTGGCTTTCTATATGTAGTGTCTGTCTTGCATTGGCAATGTAAATTTGGTTTGGATGCCCTGTTGGGGATTGATGCAAAAATTGTAAAAACTCAGTTGATTCATCGAATTAAACTGATATATAAATTTACAAATTTTATGGAAGATTTTAAAAGATTGTTTTAAGTTAAGATAGTATTGTCTTTCTTTGGCTCTATGAATTACTTTATTCGATTTAGGTTTTGTGGCACAAAAGTAATTCCTTTCAAGCACATTGATCTTGAATTAGCAGGCTTTTGTTTCAGTAATTGGAAAAACATAAATAATGGCTGAAAATTTTATAATTGGCTATATCTTGTTTGCGCAGAATAAAATTTTAATTTTACTTTTTTGAAAGATTTGGTTTCTCTCCCGCCTGTTACAATAAAAGAATAGTTTTAACTGATTAATAAAAATATTGAAATGAAAAAAATTATAGTTTCATTAGTTGTTTTGTTTGGACTGCAAACGATGCAGGCACAGAAAAGTTTCAAGCCCCTTTTTGACGGCAAATCGACAAAGGGCTGGCATTCCTATGGCAAAAAATCCGCTGGAAAAGCATGGAAGGCGGCAGATGGCATATTGCATTTTGATTCAAAAGAAGCAAACAATGGGCAGGGCGGGGACTTAGTAACGGATGCTGAATTTAGGGATTTCCATCTTAAATTGGATTGGAAAATAGCCCAGGACGGGAACAGCGGTATAATTTTTTATGTAAATGAGAATCCTGTAAAATACCAAAATACTTATAGTACTGGACTCGAAATGCAGCTTTTAGATAATGAGGGCCATCCGGACGGAAAAATTCTTAAGCATCGAGCAGGAGATTTGTATGATTTGGTTCAAGGCAGATCAGAGCCTGTCAAACAGGCTGGAGAATGGAATACTGCCGAAATTGTCAGCAGGAAAGGAAAATTAACACTTATTCTTAATGGAGTTACAGTGGTAGAGACTATTCTTTGGGATGATAATTTCAAAAAAATCGTAGCGGGAAGCAAATTTGCAGATTGGCCGGATTTTGGCACATTCAATAAAGGAAAAATTGCTTTGCAGGATCATGGAAACGATGTCTGGTTTCGCAATATTATGATTAAAGAATTAGATTAGTAATATAATGTGCTGATATTATATGTATCAGTGAAAATTTGTTGACTAAAAAAAATGTTTAATTTAAAATCACTAATGTATGGCATGGTTAAGCAATTTTTTATAGAAAAATTCCTTTTACGTTTTAGCTTAAATTTCATTTTGATTGCTATTCTACTATTATGTTCAAACAGTTTTTATGGACAAAGCGAGCAATTGTTAAAAAGGCTCGATCAGGTAATAGATTCCTCGAGCATTTATGATAAAAGCAAGAGAAAGGCCATTCAGGATTTAAAGGATCAGCTTAGGCTGGTTAAAGATGATCGCCACAAGTTATTGGATTTAAACCAGCAGCTTTTTGATCAGTATGTACTTTTTAAGAGAGATTCTGCTTTTGATTATGCCTTAAAAGTCAAAGAGTTATCAGAAAAAATTAATGATAAATCCTTTTTGATGAAGTCCAATATTAATTTGGCCAATATCAGTGTTTCTGCGGGTATGTATAAAGAAGGGTTGGATTACCTTCTTTTGATTAAACCCGAAGAGATAAACAATGAGAACGGATCTTTATATTATGGACTGCTTGGCAGGTGCTATAGTGATATGGCAGAATACAGCAGTATTCCGATCTTTAGTAAAAAGTACAACCAGCTTGCTAAGGAGTGCAGAATTAAGGCATTAAATTTAACAGCTGAAGGTACTTTTTTCAATTCATTTTTAAAATTTTTTAACGAATATAAGGATGGTGATTTAGCTTCTGCTGAAAAAGGCTTTCTGTCCCTTCTTAATTCTGATGTTAGTGATAGGGATGAAGCCTTATTAAATTACATGCTTGGAGAGATCTGCAATGAGTCGGGCAGGGGAGATCGCGCACTTGATTATTACAGCAAAGCCGCTATTTCAGATATTCGTATCTCAACAAAAGAATCACTGGCTATAATAAGGTTATCAGAGCTCTTGTTTAGAAAAAAGAATCTGCAGAGTGCATCTTCGCTAGTGAAAAAAGCATATGATGATGCTGTTTTTTATGGGGCACAGCAGAGAAAACTACAAGTAGGAGCGATCCTGCCGCACATTGAAGAAGAAATAGTCCAGAATATTGAAAGAGAAAAAAAGAGACTTTACTTTCAATATATAGGTGCAATTGTTTTTTCAGTAATTGTAATCTGCTTTTTAATCCTTACTTTTATGCAATTCAGGAAAATTCAAAAAGCAAAAAAGATAATTGCAGTTGCGCATACAGATCTGCAGAATGTAAATAAACAACTTGTTGTTGTAAACGAAGAAATAAAGGCGCGTAACAGCCAAATTGAATTGATTAACAATCGTCTTTCAGAAGCTAATAAGATTAATGAAGAATATATTGGTTTTTTCTTTACGGAATATGATGATATTTTTGAAAAGTTTAATGAATTTACATCTTACATAGAAAGGGATATTGATTCAGGAGATTATGCTAAAGCAAAATACAGAATATCAAGATATGATTTGAAGAAGGAAAAGGATAAACTGCTCAATAATTTTGACACAGCGTTTATCAATCTGTTTCCTGATTTTATTGCTGAATTCAATTCGCTCATGAAACCCGGGGAGCAGATAAAGCTAAAAGAAGGGCAGATTCTTAATAAAGAGCTGAGAATTTTTGCCTTGATCCGTTTAGGGATCAAACACAATGAAAAAATTGCCCAGATTTTAGGTTATTCGGTCAATTCAATTTATGCCTATAAAACTAAAGTTCGTAATAAGTCCATAATCGAAAATGAAGGATTTGATAAAAAACTGATGGAAATGACTTCTGTAAAAATTAACTAATTAAGCAAATATTTAAAAAAAAATCCCGCTATTCAATAGCGGGATTTTTTTGTTTGCAACCGTTTTGTTTTGTTGTTTTTAAATGAGAATAATATATTTTTTATAGTAAAATATTACAAAATATGTTTTTTTGTGCTTGAATAATTGCTGTTTTAAAATTTAAAATCTATATAATTCTTGATGCTTAAATTTTGTTAATAGATTTAATATCAATAATATACAATTGTTTTAATGAATTTCACCCCTTGTTTTTTCTATACGTTTTACATACAGACATTTTTCGCATGTGTTTTTTTGTTCCTTTGCTTTGATCCGAATCTATTATTGGATTTCGTAGTTTTTTAAAGGCCTTTTAAAACACGTGAAATATTAATTTAAAAAGTATGTAACAAATTATAATCGGGATTATAGAAAAACCAATCTTACTTCAAAAAACCAACACTAACAATTTACTAACCAAACAAAAAAATAAATGAGATCATATCATGAAATCGATGTTTACAGGACATCTATTAAAGATTTTATCCTGGTACTTTTTATGCTTGTCGCGTTTTGTGGCAGCAGTAGTGCTTTTGCTGTAGTAAAACAGCAAGAAGGACCTGCGATTAAAAGTGCGCAAAAGATAATTACAGGAACTGTTTATAATGAAAAGCATGAGCCTTTACCTGGTGCGACAGTAACAATAAAGGGAACTGCATCAAGTACTACTACAGATTTCGACGGAAAATTTTCTATTAAGGTAAATACTGTCGATGCTGTTTTAGTAATATCATATATTGGATATTCTAACAAAGAAATTTCTGCAACCGGCACAAATTTGGAAATTCAGTTAGTACCAGAAGCAGTATCACTGACAGATATTGTAGTAATCGGATACGGAAAAGCCAAAGCTAGAGATTTAACTGGGGCTGTTGCTTCAATCGATGTAGCCAAAACGAAAAATCAGCCTGTTGCTAATATTGGCGAGGCTATGCAGGGAAGGGCTGCCGGTGTACAGGTCATTTCGAGTGGGGAACCGGGATCCAATGTCACTTTTAGAGTGAGGGGAACAGGTACAATTGCTAATAATAACCCTCTTATCGTAGTGGACGGAATGCCTTTAAATGGAGGCCTTAACCAAGTAAACATGAATGATGTAGAATCGATCAGCGTACTTAAAGATGCCTCTTCCACAGCAATCTATGGTTCCAGGGGAGCAAATGGAGTTGTGATTGTAACCACTAAAAGAGGCGGAACAAAAGAAGGTTCAACTTTGACTTTTGATACTTTTACGGGAGTACAAAATGCTTCAAACGTGGTAAAGATGCTGAATGCTTCACAATACGCATCTTTAAATAATGATATGATGACTAATGGAGGACTTACTCCTAATCCATTATGGACAAATCCCGCTTCATTGGGAACAGGAACTGACTGGGTTGGAACATTATTCAATCCTGAGATGATGTCTAGTTATACTTTATCTTATGGGAATAAAACAAAGAAATCTAATATCTATGTTTCAGCTAATTATTTTAACCAGAAGGGTATCGTTTTAAATACTGATTATGAAAGATTCATTGTTCAGTTTAATTCTGATACTAAAGTGACAAGCAAAGTAAAATTTGGAAACAGTGTTAAAATTGCACACGATATAAAAGAAAGCGGTGCATATGATATCCGTAGCACGTTATTGGCGAATCCTACCCAGCCTATATATGATGAAAATGGAAATTTTACTGGACCTACAGGAAATACTCTTTATTATGGAGATATTACAAATCCAATCGGAAAAGCCACAACTGTAGAAAGATCAACAAAAGGATATAATCTTCAAGGTAACCTTTTCGCAGAAATCAATTTGCTGAAAAACTTAGTGTTTAAGTCTTTAGGTGGGGTTGAGGCAAATATCTGGTTTGACAGAACATGGTCGCCTAAATATTCATGGGGTTCGAATGTTCAGACCAACTCATATCTTTATGAAGGGACAAATAAAAGCATTACTGTTCTTTGGGACAACACCCTGACGTATGATGCTCATTTTGGCGCACATAATGTAAATGCAGTTGTGGGAAGCAGTTCGCAGTCTAATAAGTATGATTTCTTAAACGGCTCTATTCAGAAATTTGCGAGTGATGAAACACAGCAGATAGACAATGGTACATTGCAGCCGACAGTAGGAGGTAACGCTTCTGAATGGGCAATTATGTCTTATTTGGCAAGAGTAAATTATGACTATGACGACAAGTATTATATAACCGGTACAATCAGAAGAGATGGGTCTTCTCGTTTTGGTGAAGGAAATAAATGGGGATGGTTTCCATCAGGTGCTTTATCATGGAGGATCTCATCAGAGAAATTTATGGAGAAAGTAACAGCTATTAATGATTTGAAATTAAGAGTTGGTTACGGTATTACCGGAAATCAGGATATTGGTAATTATGCTTTCTCTTCATCATACAATACGGTTATGTATAATTTTAATAACAATTATGTAAGCGCAGTTGTGCCGACTGTACTTCCGAATACAAATGTAAAATGGGAAGGTCAGGAACAATTTAATGTTGGTTTGGATGCTTCATTTTTCGACAGCAGAATCAATTTAACTTTTGATGCTTATGTAAAAAACACCAATGATATGTTAGTCCCGATGTCTGTTCCTGTAACTTCAGGCTATTCAGATATTTATGTGCCATCAATAAATGCAGGGAAAATTCAAAATAAAGGTATTGAATTGTCATTATCAACAAAAAATCTGGTCCATGAATTCAAGTGGTCTTCAGATGTTGTTTTTTCTTATAACAAAAACAAAGTTGACAGTATAAACGGTGATACGCCAATTATAACGGGAAGCACAGGATTGAACAGTACCATTTCCCTAATTCAGGCTGGGTACCCTGTAAACGTTTTTTATGGGTATGTAACTGACGGTATTTTTCAAACACAGACTGATGTAAATAATCATGCAGTGCAGATGCCTGGCTCTAATACGGCAACAAGTACTGCGCCTGGAGATGTAAGATTCAAGGATCTTAATAATGATGGAATCATTAACGATAAAGACAGAACGTTTTTAGGCAATCCTAATCCAAAATTCACCTATTCGCTTAACAATACATTTTCTTACAAGAATTTTGACTTAACAGTTTATTTTCAAGGAGTATACGGAAATGACATCTACAATGCCAATCGTATGTATACAGAAGCTATGTCGGTTGCAAATAATCAGACAGTGGCAACTTTAGGAAGATGGACAGGCATTGGAACGAGTAATAGTATGCCAAGAGCAGTGTATGGTGACCCTAACAGCAATGCCAGAGTTTCTGACAGGTTTGTAGAAGATGGTTCATATCTGCGACTAAAAAATGTGAGTTTGAGTTATAATTTTCCAGAGAGCGTATTTAACAATGTATTTTCATCAATTCGATTATACTTCTCAGCGCAGAATGTTTTGACTTTTACAAACTACAAAGGATTTGACCCTGAAGTTTCGGTAAACGGTATCGATAATAGCGTGTACCCGGTTACTACAAATTACTCTATTGGACTTAATCTTGGATTTTAAAATTATGAAAATGAAACACATAAAAATAGGCTTAATGGTAATGCTGTCATTTGTAATGGTGCAGTGCAGTGATGATTTTTTAGACAAAACGCAACCCGATACTATCAATACCGGAAATTATCCTACCAATGCTGAGGAATTAATCACAATGGTTAATGGTGCTTATCAGCCATTGCAATGGCCAAAACTATATAATTTCAGAATGTGGACCAGTGATATATTTGCAGGCAACAGTATTGTTGGTGCCGGTGGAGGTGAAGATGGGATTGAAACCACGAACTTGTCTAATTTCGTTACAACTCCAAGCAACGAAGGGGTATTGGATTTATGGCGTGGACCATGGCCAGGAATATTGAGATCCAATATTGTATTATCGGTCGGACCAAAGTTAAATATTGACGAATCAGTTAAGAATAGATGTTTAGGTGAGGCGTACTTTTTAAGAGCACAGTATTACTTTATTTTAGTTCGTTTTTTTGGCGACGTTCCATTAATTACTGAGCCGCAAAATTCAAACAGTGATCTTTATCCGTCACGTACATCAAAAGATAAAGTATATGCTTTGATATTAAGCGATTTGGAAAAAGCTGTTGCCATGCTTCCTACTAAGCAGGAAATGTCAGAGGGAGATAAAGGACGCGCAAGCAAAGGATCTGCAATTGGTCTATTGGCTAAAGTAAATCTTACATTGAGCAATTGGCAGCAGGTTGTCGATTTAACGACAAAACTGGAAACAATGGGATATGGATTGAATGCAGATTACAGCGACAATTTCAGGACTGAAACCGAAAATTCCAAGGAATCTCTTTTTGAAGTTCAATATGCCGCCAATGCAGGATATGATTTTTGGAGCAATGAAAATCAGGCTTCATGGGCAAGCACTTTTACAGGGCCAAGAAGTTCTAATATGGTAGCAGGAGCTTACGGATGGAGCCAGCCGACTCAGGAGTTTTTTAACAGTTATGAGAACGGGGATCTTCGTAAGGATAAAACTGTATTGTATCAGGGATGTCCTGATTTTGCCGGAATTCCTTACAGTGCTTCCTATTCCTTGACAGGATACAATTTAAGAAAGTTTTTAGTGCCACTGAGCATTTCACCTTCTTATGATAACAGCCCGCTGAATTTCCCTGTACTTCGCTATTCGGATGTTTTATTAATGAAGGCAGAGGCTCTTAATGAATTAGGTAATACCTCACAGGCAGAAGCACCGCTTAATCTGGTGCGCAGACGTGCAGGTTTGGCCAACATTACTACTGGACTTGGCAAAGTTGCATTCAGAGATGCAGTTCTGCATGAGAGGAGAATAGAATTAGCATTTGAAGGGCAAAGATGGTTTGACCTTATAAGAGTGGAAAATGGACAATATGGATTGGATTTTCTTCATTCTATTGGTAAAACAAATGCTGATCAGCATCATTTGCTTCTTCCAATACCACAAATTGAGCGTGACAGAAATCCTAATTTAAGCCAAAATCCAGGTTACTAAAATTGCACTGCTATGAAAAAAAATAAAAATTATATAGTTTGGACAAGATTCGCGATTGTTTTCTTGTTGTTTTTATCTGCAGCTTTATCAAGCTGCAGCAATGATGATCTTCAGGCTAAAAATTTTAGTGCTGATGTGTTAAAGCTGACGCTGAGCAGCACCGACATGGTTTTGGACCAAAGCATGTTTCAGCAAAAATTCAGTTTTAAGTGGAGTACAGGCGATAACAAGGGAACAGGCGCTTCGATTTCATATAAACTGGAAATTGATAAGAAAGAAAATAATTTCGCTAATGCGGTCGAATATGATTTTGGAAAAAACAGATACGACTTTGATATCAATGTGGCAACATTAAATTCAATACTCCTTACTACTTTCAACGGAGAGGCTGGAAAAGCGATTGCTTTGCAGGCAAGGATTACAGCAACTTTTGGAGATAAGAGCGTGACGCCTCAAACTTCAACAGTAGATTTTAACTTAACACCTTACAAGCCATTATCAAGCGAATTGTATATGGTGGGTGATGCCTCGCCAAATGGATGGGATATTACAAAGGCTTCTGCTTTGACTGCTCAGACATCGAACCCTGTGGTCTTTATTTATTCAGGCCAATTAAGCAAAGGTAAATTTAAATTTGCAGTAAATACGGACTCTTGCTGGTGCCAGGACTTTTATACAAAAGATGCCACTGATTCGGGGAAGATAGTTTATAACAGCGGCGGAAGCGGTTCTGATCTTCAATGGGAAATTACAAAAGCAGGATTGTACAAAATTACAGTCAACTTATTAAAATTGACTATAGTTATTGAAGAACAGGAATCTCCGGCTTTTACACAATTATGGATTGTAGGCGATGCAAGTCCGAGCGGATGGAATGTTGATACGCCGGAAGCCTTTATGGTTACAGACAATCCTTTTATTTTCACGTACGAAGCTACCTTAACGCCAGGAAACTTTAAAATAATGGCCGGTACAAAAGGAAGCTGGTGCGGACAATGGTACAGACCATTGGTGGATAACCAAGGCCTTACCGAAACAGGTGTAGCACAGAATTCCGGTTGTGATGTCGATAATAAATGGCAGGTGACAGCACAGACTGCAGGCAGATACAAAATTACACTTGATATAAGTACGAATGTTATCAAAATTACCCCTGTTGAAGTTTATCTGATCGGCAGTGCCACGCCAAATGGATGGAATATGGGGTCATTGCTTCCGATGACCAAAAGCGGCAGCGTGTATACTTACAGCGGGCCTTTGACAGCAGGTGAATTTAAATTTACAAAATACAATACCAATTGGTGCGATGGTACTGAGATTACAGCAGTTTCAGCAAACCAGGCGATTACCAATACAAATTTTACTAAACGTGACAAATGTGATGGTGACGATAACAAATGGGTGGTAAGCGCAGCGCAGGCCGGCAACCATACCATTACATTAGATCTTTCAACAAATGTCCTTACAATCAACTAAAGATGAGTATTAAAAATAGAATAATAAAGCTGTTTTTTCTTTGCCTCTTTCTAACTTTTGCATCATGCCAGAGTGAGGATGATAATGGAAAGATTGAATATGCAGAAGACGCAGTTACTGCAAAAATTACCCTTAAAACAGATAAAGCCACTTATAAACCAGGTGAAACGGTAAACTTTACGGCGGATAAAGTTTTTAATAGTTCTCTTATCCGTTATACCCATCTTGGAAAAGTTATTAAGGAGGAAGCTTTTAGCGGAACTTCATGGAGCTGGGTGCCGCCTTCTGATGATTTTCAAGGGTACATGGTTGCCATTTACCAAACAAATACTGATGGTACCCAAACTATTTTGGGTACCGTAGGTATTGACGTGTCATCAGATTGGGCTAAATTCCCTCGTTATGGATTTCTCTCAGAGTTTGGCAATATTTCAGAATCGGACAGAGCAGCAGTGATAGATAATCTAAAGGATTATCACATTAACGGGATCCAATTCTATGATTGGCAGTACAGACAGCATCAGCCATTGGCAGGTACAGTCTCAAATCCAATGGCGGTATGGAACGACATAATTAATCGCAGCATATACGGAAGCACAGTTTCTGGTTATATAGCTCAGGCCCACAGCAAAAATATGAAAGCAATGTTTTATAATCTTGCTTACGGAGTTTTGAACGATTATGATCCAAATCTTATCAAACCGCAGCAGTTTGTCTATAAAGATGCTAATCATAATGATAAGGACAAGCATGAGTTGGGATGGCCCTTCATTAGCAACATCTACATTACTGACCCTGCCAATACAGCATGGCAGGGGTATCTGGCGCAGAAAAATGATGATGTGTATAAAGTTTATGATTTTGATGGCTTCCATATTGACCAGCTTGGCGACAGAGGTAATGTTTTCAGATATGATGGCACAAATGCTGATTTGAAAAATGCATTCCCTTCTTTTATTTCAGCCATGAAGTCTGCCAATACCGATAAAAAGCTGGTTATGAACGCAGTCAATCAATATGGGCAGAAAGAGATGGCCGGTAAAGAGCTGGACTTTTTGTACACTGAAGTCTGGTCTCCTAATGAGGGCTTTAAAGATTTAACACAAGTTCTGGCCGACAATGCGGCTTACAGCAATAATACTAAAACTACCGTATTGGCAGCCTATATGAACTATAATAAAGCCAATAATCAGGGAATGTTTAATACTCCGGGAGTACTACTGACGGATGCTGTCATATTTGCTTTTGGAGGATCGCATTTGGAATTAGGCGAGCATATGCTGGGCAAGGAATACTTTCCAAACAAAAACCTAAGCATGAGTGCAGAGCTGAAATCATCATTGCTGGAATATTACGATTTCATGACGGCTTACCAAAACCTTCTTCGTGATGGCGGAACTTTTACAAATCCGACTATTGCTACAGGTGACGGAAAGTTGAATCTAGGAATTTGGCCCCCAACTATGGGCAAAGTTGCTGCAGTAGGAAAACAAGTTGGAAGCAGAGAAGTAATCCATCTTTTGAATTTTACCAATGCTAATTCTTTGAATTGGAGAGATACTGATGGAACGCAAAAAGTTCCGGATGTAATTAAGCAGGCAATGCTTAATTTGAACCATAGTGGCAAAGTTACCAGAATCTGGTACGCTTCACCAGACTATAATGGAGGTGCAGCTGTTGAAATTTCATTTTCTCAAAATGGGGACAAGGTGAATTTTAAAGTGCCGTCACTTCAATATTGGGGAATGATTGTAATTGAATAACCCAAAGGTATAGAGGATTGCCCTATTTCCATGGGGCAATTTCTATAACCCCGCGTTAAGCTTTTCAAGCGGAACACATTTCTGCAAGCGCTGGATATTATTTCAGTGCTTAAACTAATCGATATGTTATATTATGAAAAAATCTATTTTTTACTGCTGTGTAATTTTCTGTATTCTGGTCTCTAAAGCATACACGCAAAAGAAAGAGCAGTATTTGGGGAATTGTACCGCTTATTCAGTAAATGGAAACAAAGTAGTCTTCAACTGTGCAAATAATTCAAAAGTCATGCTTCAGTTATGCAGCGGCGAAGTCGTTAAAATATGGGTGTCCGCTGATGGCAAATTTGTCAGGAATAATGAATCTTTTGCAGTTATAGAAGAAGATCTGGGCTGGAAAGGTACAGTTAATGTAAAGGAGGAGCCATCGACCTATGAAATTTTTACCGAGCAGCTGAGAATACGGGTAAATAAGGCTCCATTCCAATTGCAGATATTTGATAAGTATCAAAAACTTCTTTTCAGCGATTATGCTGAAAAAGGATTTGTTTATGACAATGGCAAAATAAGAACCAATAAAGTCTTGCGAAATGACGAGCAATTTTTTGGATTGGGTGAAAAATCAGGGAACCTGAATCGTCGCGGAAGTGCTTATAAAATGTGGAACAGCGATCAGCCATGTTATGGCGTTAATGAAGACCCGCTTTACAAAAGCATTCCTTTTTTTATGAGCAGCTACCGTTACGGCATTTTCTTTGACAATACCTATAAGACAGAATTTAAGTTCGGAAGCGAGAGCAATGACTATTATTCATTCGAAGCGCCGGCTGGCCAGATGGTCTACTACTTTATGTTTGGTAATGATTACAAACAGATTATACAAAACTATATAGCCTTGACAGGGAAACCGATTATGCCGCCTAAATGGGCACTGGGCTTTTCGCAATGCAGGGGAGATTATACACGTGAGGATCAGACAAGGGAAATTGCTGCAGAATTCCGAAAAAGAAAAATCCCATGTGATATTATCTATCAGGATATTGGCTGGACGGATGGACTGCAGGATTTTGACTGGAGAAAAAACAATTATACCAATCCAAAAGGAATGGTAAAAGATTTAAGCGATATGGGCTTCAAAATGATTGTTTCACAGGATCCTGTCATTTCGCAGGCAAACCAGAAACAGTGGAAAGAGGCTGATACGCTTGGCCATCTGGTAAAAGATATCCGTACAGGCAAATCTTATGATATGCCATGGCCTTGGGGAGGCAATTGCGGGGTTGTAGATTTTACAAAACCTGAAGTTGCAGATTGGTGGGGCAGCTATCAGCAGAAGCCTTTAAATGATGGGGTCCGCGGATTTTGGACAGATATGGGGGAACCGGCATGGAGCAATGAAGATGCTGTTGACAGACTCAGTATGAAACATCATCTTGGAATGCATAACGAGATTCATAATGTATATGGATTTACTTGGGATAAAGTTGTTACAGAGCAGTTTTACAAGCATAATCCAAATAAAAGAATATTTCAAATGACCAGATCCGCCTATGCGGGATTGCAACGTTATACTTTCGGATGGAGCGGCGATTCGGGAAATGGAAGTAATGTATTGGATGGATGGAAACAAATGGCCAATCAGATTCCTGTGGGTCTTTCTGCAGGTATGGGATTAATTCCGTTTTGGACTTGTGATATTTCAGGTTATTGCGGGGATATAAAGGATTATGATGCTATGGCGGAATTATATGTAAGATGGCTGCAGTTTGGTGTTTTTACTCCATTAAGCCGCGCCCATCATGAAGGCGGTAACGCAGTTGAACCATGGAAATTCGGAACGGAGGCAGAAGATATAAGCCGAAAAAGCATAGAGATGAAATATAAGCTTTTCCCATATCTATACACTTATGCCCGCGAAGCTCATGATACTGGACTGCCGATAATGAGAGCCTTGCTGTTGGAATATCCGAATGATAAAGAAACATTTAAACTAAATGGACAGTTTCTTGTTGGAAAAGAACTGCTGGTAGCACCGGTCGTAGAACAAGGTGCTGTTACTAAAGATGTATATCTTCCTGAAGGAGAGTGGATTGATTTTAATAATGGTAAAACCAAGTATAAAGGCGAGCAATGGATTACTGTTGATGCCCCCTTAAATACAATTCCTGTCTTTGTGAAGAAAGGAAGTATAATTCCGCAGTTGCCTGTAATGCAGTATATTGATGAAAAGAAAGTGTATCCGGTTACATTTGAAATATTTCCAGCTAACCTGAATAAAGAGACTTCATTTACATTCTATGAGGACGACGGGGAAAGCCGTGACTACGAAAGAGATATCTTCTGTAAAACCAAGATAAGTGCAAAGGCAACAAATGAAGATATCAAGATTACTGTAGGTGAGCGTGAATCTAAAGGATATAGTCCTGCCGGCCCAAGAAATTTCAATCTAAAAATTCATGTATCCAGCAAACCTAAGGATGTTTTTGCAGGTGGAGAAAAACTTAGAAATGTTAAACCGGATGCGTTGGAGAAAAATATTGAAGCCGATTTTACAAAAATAAATTGGAGCTGGAATGAAGCTGAAAATGTTATCTCCGTAAGAATTCCTGATTCAGGAAAAAATGCAGTAATCACAATTAAAAATTAAATATTATTACACTCACAATGAAACACTTTTTTCTCACCGCTATTTTGTGGTTTAGCATTTTTTTCTGTCAATGCACAGGATTTAAAATCGCCTGACGGCAAATTTTTAATGCACTTTTCTCTGGAGGCAGATGGAACTCCAGTTTATAAACTAACATATAAAGGGAAGGATGTCATTAAAACAAGCAAGTTAGGTTTTAACCTTAAAAATGATAATAAGTCCTTATTAAATGATTTTAAAATAGAAGATACCAAAGCCAGTTCTTTCGATGAAAATTGGAAACCTGTATGGGGAGAAGTTGCATCAATTAGAAACAATTATAACGAATTGGCGGTAAGCCTAAGCCAAAAAGAAACAGATAGAAAAATGATCATTAGATTTCGTCTGTTTGATGATGGACTAGGTTTCCGTTATGAATTTCCCCAGCAAAATAACCTGATTTATTTCACCATTAAAGAAGAACGCACCCAGTTTGCTATGGCGGGGGATCATACCGCTTATTGGATTCCAGGAGATTATGATACACAGGAATACAATTATACTACTTCAAAACTTTCGGAAATAAGAGGTTTGATGGAAAAGGCATATACAAAAGGAAATGCTTCGCAGACCTCATTCTCTCCAACTGGCGTACAGACTTCACTAATGATGAAAAGCCAGGATGGATTGTATATCAACCTGCATGAAGCGGCCCTGATTAATTATTCCTGCATGCATCTTAATCTGGATGATAAAAATTTTGTATTTGAATCATGGCTGACTCCTGATTCGCATGGGGATAAGGGTAAGATGCAGGCACCTTGCAAAACGCCATGGAGAACAATTATTGCAAGTGATGACGCACGTAATATTTTGGCTTCGAAATTGACTTATAACTTGAACGAACCAAGTAAAATTCAAGAAACTTCATGGATCAAGCCAACAAAATATGTGGGTGTATGGTGGGAAATGATTTCAGGAAAAAGCACCTGGTCTTACACTGATGAATTTCCTTCAGTCCAGCTTGGAGTTACAGATTATTCAAAAGCCAAACCTAATGGGAAACATGGCGCAACTACTACCAATGTGAAAAGATACATAGACTTTGCGGCAAAAAATGGATTCGACGCCGTTCTGGTCGAAGGATGGAATGAAGGCTGGGAAGACTGGATCGGCCATGAGAAAGATTACGTTTTTGATTTCGTAACGCCATATCCTGATTTTGACCTGAAAGGGTTAAATGATTATGCGCATTCAAAGAAGATAAAACTCATTATGCATCATGAAACTTCGGGAGCTGTGCGCAATTATGAGCGTCATATGGATGCTGCGTACAAATTGATGAAACAATACGGATACGATGCTGTAAAAAGCGGATATGTAGGCAATATACTGCCGCTTGGTGAGACGCATTACAGCCAATGGACCAATAATCATTACCAATATGCCATCGAAAAAGCAGCAGATTACCAGATTATGGTAAATGCGCACGAAGCGGTGCGTCCAACCGGTATTGCACGCACTTATCCAAATCTTATCGGAAATGAATCTGCGCGCGGAACTGAGTATCAGGCTTTCGGTAATGACAGAAATAATGCAAACCATGTTACAATATTGCCTTTTACAAGATTAATAGGGGGACCGATGGATTATACTCCGGGAATTTTTGAAATGGATGTTACAAATGGTTCACATGTAAATGCGACTATTGCAAACCAATTGGCACTTTATGTGACGATGTACAGTCCATTGCAGATGGCAGCTGATTTTCCTGAAAATTATGAACGTTTTGCAGATGCTTTTCAATTTATTAAAGATGTTGCGGTGGATTGGAATGACAGCAGATATCTTGAAGCTGAACCGGGACAGTATATTACAGTTGCAAGAAAAGCCAAAGGAACTGATAACTGGTTTTTAGGAAATGTGAATGGAGAAACAGGACGTGTATCCACAATCGATCTTGGATTTCTTGAAAAAGGGAAAAAGTATACCGCTACAATTTATGCTGATGCCAAAGATGCAAATTATAAAAATAATACCCAGGCGTACACCATCCGTAAAGTTGTTGTGACAAGTAATTCAAAGATTTCGCAATATTCGGCTCCGGGCGGAGGATATGCAATCAGTTTTTATCCGATAGCTGATTCAGCTAAAAAAAATGATAAAGACCTAAACGGGCTAAAAATTTAATTAATTAGTTTTTTTAAAGATCGTTGCTGTTAAAAGACTGCAGCGATCTTTATGTATTATAACTAAACTCTTGAATATCTAAAACTTAAGAAAGATGAAAAAATACATACTTAATCTTGTTTTCTTTATTTTGATGCTATGCGGCAGCAATTATCTGTACAGCCAGGATCCATGGAAGCTTTCGGCTGACAAGCCGGATTCCAATAATTATTATGGAGAAACGGTGGCTAATGGCATGATCGGAATTGTATCATCACCAGAGCCTTTAAAGGTGAAAGAAGTTGTATTGGCAGGAACTTATGATGTCTATAAGCGCGGCAGAGTCAGCAGTTTCATTCCAAACTACAATCTGCTGAATATGAGACTGGCTTTTAATGGTGAATCCGTGCAGACTTATAATATTAATAATTACAAGCAGGAATTGGATATGCACAATGGAGCTTTCACCGGTTCTTTTCAATTTAAGGATTTTGCTTCTGTAACTTATTCCTACTATGCTTTGCGGCATCTTCCGCATTGCGTGATGATGGTGGTGAATATAAATACGCAAAAAGATGTGGATATCAATGTGGAGAATCTTTTGGAGACTCCTTCCTCACTTAATAATCAGCAGAATTACTTTCAGAATATTACAAATGCCCACGTCAATATACCATTATTGACCTCTGTAGCCTATACGCCGAAAGGAAGATCTAAAATCGCTGTTTCAAATACATTTCTGTTTGATGAAGGCAAAAATGGACAGCCCGAAATTCTGCATAGAATGAATGATGCTGATATGCATGCCATGTCATTTGACAAAAAACTAAAAGCGGGCCAGACTTATTCTTTTACTTTAATAGGCAGTTTGATATCTTCAGATCATATAAATGATCCTTATAATGAAGCTGAAAGGCTGACCATTTATGCAGCCTTGGAAGGAAAGTCAAGGCTTTTAAACAGGCATATTCAGGAATGGAATAGCCTCTGGCAGAGTGATATCCAAATAGAAGGAGATCCGCAGGCTCAGCAGGATGTTAGAAGTATGCTTTATCATCTTTATTCTTTCACAAGAAAAAGCACATCTCTTTCTCCGTCACCGATGGGGCTCAGCGGGCTGGGATATAACGGTCATGTGTTTTGGGATACCGAAATCTGGATGTTTCCTCCCATGCTGCTGCTTCATCCTGAAATAGCAAAAAGCATGATTGAGTATCGTTTTCAGAGGCTGGATGTGGCCCGTAAAAAAGCTGCGCTATATGGATATGACGGAGCAATGTATCCTTGGGAAAGCGCAGATTCAGGATCTGAAGAAACTCCGGTCAATGCTTTAACGGGTGCATTTGAACACCATATTACAGGAGATGTTGCTATAGCTGCCTGGCAGTATTATCTGGTTACGGGGGACAAGGAATGGCTGAAAGAAAAAGGATGGCCGATATTAAAAGCAACTGCAGAATTTTGGGCGAGCAGAGTAGAGAAGAATGATAAAGGTGAGTATGAAATAAAGAACGTCGTTGCAGCAGATGAATGGGCTGAGAATATCGACAATAATGCTTACACGAACGGAACAGCCATCAGGAATCTGCAGTATGCATCTAAATGCGCAGCTGTATTGGGCGTCACAGCTCCAAAAGAATGGAATCTGATTGCCGCTAAAATTCCTATTTCCAAGATGAGCAACGGTGTGACTCGGGAACATGACAGCTATTCAGATCAAAATATCAAGCAGGCCGACGTCAATCTGCTGGCATATCCATTGCAGATTATAACTGACAGAAATCAAATAGAACAGGATTTAAAATTCTATGAAACTAAAATACCGCATTCCGATACACCAGCTATGACGCAGGCCATATTTTCTTTGCTTTATAGCCGTTTAGGTGACAGCAACCAGGCTTATCATTGGTTTAAGGATGCTTATCAGCCAAACCTTAATCCTCCTTTTAGGGTCATTGCAGAATGTAAGGGGGGTACAAATCCTTATTTTGCAACAGGCGCTGGCGGTGTTCTGCAGGCGGTTATGATGGGATTCGCAGGTTTAGATATAGATACAGCAGGCGGCGTTAAACAAGTCAAATCAGTACTGCCTAAAAATTGGAAAAAATTAACAATAATGGGAGTTGGAACAGAAAAGAAGACTTTCATTAAAGCTCAATAAATTTCGTATCTTAATTAATAGAAGATAAAATAGGCGGTTTGGGTAATTCCAATACCGTCTTTTTTTTGTTAATAGTTAAAGTTTTTGTAGTTAAATGGTATTATAGAATATTTTCAAAATTTTATTAAAATAGAGATAATTACTTTGTTGTAGTTCCAAAGAGGGCATTCAGGTAGGTGGCAAGGAAGCTAAAATTATTTTAAAATTACTATATTTAGTATCAAAAAATTACGATAAACCAAAAGAGAAAAAAATCCTATATCCTTAACGGGATTTCGAACCATCGTTCAACTTCGATTAAATCTCTGATAGCGCCACTTTAAGACTGTTTAAGCTCAGCGTCGTGCTGATATAAACAAAGCCAAATGGCGCCAATTGTCTTCAATTGGCGCCATTTGGCTTTGTGACCTCGACTGGACAAATTTCAACATTTTTTTTGGATGATTTGAAGAAATTGGCTTATTATATGTAGTTGTCTGTCTTCCATTGGCTTTATGAATTTGGTTTAGATGTCCTGTTGGGGATTGATGAAAAAATATCTAGTTTTTTTGCAATGAGCTATAAATGTTCTATTCATGTTCTTAACCCTTTATCAATGTGGTTTTTTAATTGTTACAATACTTGCCTGAAAATGTACAGGTAAGTATTGTAATGAGAATAATTCCAGTAGAAATTTTAGCCATTTTATTTAATCTTTTACTATAAAGATTAAATAAATTACATTCATTTATCGTTAAATATAATATTAGTATCGAATTTCGTTTTTTCAAACAAACTATACACTTTATGACGCAAAGAAACGGGGGTGACTTCAATAAAATAAGTCAGCAGTTCTTTTGTTGTTGGGTAATTAGAAGTTTTTGATTTCAATGTTCCGTTAGAATTGTTCCAATCCCGGATAAAACTTTTTAAAGCAAGATTTACCTTTTCTTCGCCAATATAATTTTGAAGAGCTGACATTGCTAAAATTCCTTTTGCATTGAATATATAATCTTGTTTTTCAGCTAATTCTAAAGGAACTTCTTGTTTGTCGTATCTTTTCTTTGCCTGCATATAGACTTCTTGTTCTTTTTGCAAAAGCTGCTCTATTTTTTCTTTGGGATATTTCTTTTTCATGACCATTAAAGCAGAATATTGGGCCAGGGTTTCCAAAATCATATTTTTTCCTTGAACATTTGCCGCCTGCAGCTGCATTCCCCACCATTGGTGTGCTAATTCATGCGCTGTTCTGTAGAGAATAATATCGACATCTGATTGGTCATCAATATTGACCATAAACTCATTGGATTCAGAAAATGGTATTGTTCCGGAGAAAGACTCTGCTTGTTCAATGTAATTAGGAGTTTCTATGATACGCATATTGCTATGTTGATAAGAGCTAAAATTCGTAGAAAAATAATCAAAAGATAATTTGACAGCCTGGGTCATTCTGTCCACATTATAGTAATGTCCTTTTTGATAATAGATTTCTAAATCTACCGGAGTTGCCGAACGATCATTTTTAGGAAACCATCTGCTCTTGGAAACTTCATAATCTGCCGATATTATCGCATACCTATTTACTATTGGTTTATCTGTTTTATAATGAAAATAGGAACGATTACCTACTGTCCATCTCTTTTGTAAAGTGCCAGAAGAAATTGCTTTTTGACTTTTGTCTGTCCCGATAGTAACTTCAAAATTGATTAAATCAGCGCTGCCTCCAGTACTTGAATAAGTTAATTCCGTTTTATCATTTCTTTTGGCCATTCCTTTTGCAGGCGGCAGTTCAAATTCTGCCCTAATTCTAGTATCATCAAGCTCATATTCTTTGCTGTAGCCCAGAGTTGGAAACGCTTTATTTGTAAAGAATGCACCATTTTGAAGGACACTGTTATTAGAATCATTTTCTTTAAAACCTTTAGTCGTATACCTCTGCTTAAATTTCATTTTAACAGCTTCACCTGCTTGTAATGGTTTTTTTAAGGTGTAGATATAAAAGCCGTATTGGTTATATTGTTTATCGACAAAAGCTTCTCGCTCAAAACTTACTTCTTGTAAATTTATTTCTGATCCTATCGGTTTTTGTAAATAGATTTTATAAATAGGTTCTTTTAAGGTATTGGTAAGTATGTAATAACCTTCAAGGGTATAATCTCTGGTTTTTGGATACAGCTCAACTTGCAGCTTAACATCCGTAATTTTAGGCTGTGGCAGATATTCAAACCTTTTGAGCGTTTTTTCATAATCTGCCCTAAATTCTAATTTATCATTGGTACTTTCATATTTGTTCAGGATATTGGTATTGTAGAAAATATAACTTCCTAGTAAAGCAAATACCAGTAATACTGACAATACAAATTGGAGCATGGGTTTTGTTAATCGCTGTATACCAAACTCGATACGTTTTTTAAAACTGGTTTCAGAGCCCCTGACAGAGAGAATCGAAGCAAGGATTAACAAGAGAATGGCAAATACAATCCAATATGCCTTAATCCACAAATAGGATACTAGAAAGTGACCGTAACCATTCATGTCTGAATAGGAATCCAAACCACTCCCGCCAAATTTGTAAAGATCGTGCTCGAAACCAAAAAAATCCGAAACAGTATTTAGGATAACAAAAACCATTACTAAAATAAAGCCTGTGAATTTATTATTTGTTAGCGCCTGAAAGAAAAAAGATATAAAGGTGTACAAAACCAGAAAAGGAAAAAACTCAATAAAAAAGCCATAGAAATAAACATCCAGTTCATAGTGATACCAGCCATTTGCCGTTTGAAAGGTAATTCCAAATATAATTAGTGAGAGTATCAATACGATATAAATCAATAAAAGGCCCAGGAATTTACTCAGCAGGCTTATAATACCTGATACGGATGTTGCGTCATAGATTAAATCCAGCTTAATTTCTCTTTCTTTCCAAATGAGCTCGCCAGAATAGAAGATCAGTATTATTACAAAAAAATATAGCGATAATTCTTTTAATTCTTTTATAACAAGATAGGTTGTAGGATAACTGGCAACATCATATGCAATATTCAGATTAATAGAGTTTATTAAAATGATAATTAATGCACAGATGATAATAGCCCAGAACGATACCTGCTTACAAATGGATATAAAATAAAACCATGTAAGCTGTAATAGCTGAATACATTGTGATTTAAAATTATACTGTATTAATACTAACGGTATTTTGAGATTCTCGTTAGCGGCAGTATTTAAGTCATGGATAGTCTTTATTTTTTTCTCTTTAGGTTTTTTGTTTTTTGCTGTACTAAAATTAAACTTGAAGTACCCTACTATTAAAATAAGCATCCCTAGAAAAACCCAGAATAATTTATTGTAGAGAAGCACACCACTAAAAGGAACAAGCGTTGAATTACGTTCTGCCGCTGTAAACAAGGCATTCATATCAGTGAGCGTTGTCAGGGAAAAAGGATCTAAAAGGGCTTGCAGGAAATCGTTCTTTATAGATTTTGTCAATAGAAAGGGAACAAAAAGAAGTACTCCCTGTGTATAGACTACCATTAAGTTTCTGCTTAAAGCGCCACTAACAAAAAACAATGCCGATGCAAAAAACAGCATGGGCAGCACTACAATTATAAAGGGCTGCAGATAAGCTAAAAAGTTAAAAGGCATTAAATTTTCCGGATAACGCCAAGGCATAAATTCCCCAAGGGTAAATCCTAATAAAAGCCCTGTAAATACAAACAATAATACTGCAAAAGAGCCTAGAAAGCGACCTAATAAATAATCCCGCTTTTGGATTGGATTAACAAATAGTAGAGATTCTATATTGTATTGATAGTCCCGTAATACTGAAACACCCATAATCAAAGAAGTTACCATCATTAAAATTGCGGTAACAGCAGCCATTGCTTTTGCTATAACTATAGGCGCATTTGTTTTTACGGAACCCATATCAATCCCTTGAAAGACAAAGTCCACACCCGCAAGGGAAAAGAAGAATATAAAAATAAAAAAGATATAGGTGTCAGGGCGTTTTATTCTGTATTGGATTTCGAATTTAAAGATGTCGTACCACATGGTTAATCGTTAATTTTAATAGATTAGAATAGAAAATTTTACTTGATTAAGTATTCAGGAGAATTAAAGTTTCTTTTTAGAACTGGCAAGAATCTGCGAAAAGTACACATCTTCTAAGCCAGCATTTACTGAGATAAAACCATTTTCCGGATTGTTTTCACTTATGACATGAATTATAGGTTTTCCAAGAAATAATTTTTCTGCAATTACTTTATATTCTTTCTTATACTCTTCCAATTCATTTTTATGAATTGTTTTTTGATATATTTTTCCTTCAGTCTGGTTTATTAGTTCCAAAGGATTTCCTTTAAGAAGTACTTCTCCCTTATTGATGATGGCCATGTTGGTGCACAATTCCTTTACATCATCCACGATATGTGTTGATAATATTACCACTGTGTTTTCACTAAGCTCGCTTAAGATGTTATAAAACCGGTTTCTTTCAACAGGATCGAGTCCGGCAGTGGGCTCATCAACAATAAGTAATTTTGGGTTATTGAGTAATGCCTGCGCAATGCCAAAGCGCTGTTTCATTCCGCCTGAAAATCCGCTGAGGTTTTGGTTTTTTACCTCATATAAATTAGTCTTATTTAGAAGGGCATTCACTATTTCGCGGCGTTCTTTTTGCTTAGTAATTCCTTTTAACACCGCTAAGTGGTGCAGGAGAACATCAGCAGAAATTTTAGGGTACAAACCAAATTGCTGGGGCAGGTATCCCAATACTTTTCTTAGTTCATGTTTCTGTTTAAGGGCATCTATATCTCCGAGTTTCACGCTGCCGGAGTCTGCCTCTTGTAATGTGGCGATTGTTCTCATTAAAGTTGATTTTCCTGCACCATTGGGGCCCAAAAGACCAAACATGCCTACCGGAATATCCAGCGTTATGTTTTGTAGTGCGTTTACACCATTAGAATAGGTTTTGGAGAGATTGGAAATACTAAGACTGTTCATTTGTTCGAGTTTAAATTTTAAACAAACATATTTTCTTAGCTGATATCAATAAAGTAAATGTGATGAACCAGTCTATTTTGTGATACAAATATACAGGGTGCTCATAAAGTGTTTTCATCACCTATTTCTGGCCGTTGAAAGGGCTGTATGGATTGTTTGTCAACTTATTTTATCAATAATTTTTATTAATTTACATTTGTGATTATGATTTTAACAACTAACAATAACAAGAGGAATATCATCGGGGCAATTGCTTTAGTTTTAGCAGCAGTCCCAATAGTGGTAATATTTTTTATAGTAATTACCTCGAATAAGGATTCTGTAGTACTTTTTGAAAACTATAGTCCAAAAGTCAGCATTCCGATTATCAGTTTTTATTTCCTGCTTTATCTGGCATTATTTTGCTTTGGTATTTATTGGCTGGTAAAACAAATTTTGTTTATTATTAAATTAAAAAACGAAAACGGGAAAATGGAACTGCTGCATCTGCAGAATCAGGTAAATCCCCATTTCTTTTTTAATATGCTCAATAATTTGTACGGCTGGGTGGCAAAGGATCAAAAAAAAGCACAGGAGTTAATTTTGAAACTTTCTGATATGATGCGTTATAGTATTTATGAAGGCCAGAAAGATTTTGTTACCATAGGAGAGGAAATAGCCTATTTAAAAAACTACATCGACTTGCATACTTTACGTTATCACAAAAAGATAAACGTAAATTTTGAAACTACTGTGGAGGATGATCAGCTTAAAATAATTCCTTTACTTTATATAATGCTTTTGGAGAATGCATTTAAACACGGTGTCGAAAATTTAAGAGAAAATGCATTTGTTACTATTAAACTTACTTCAAATAATAATACTATATCTTTTAAAGTAGAGAATAACTATGATACGGATTTAGTAAGTCAGTCATCTGGTATCGGTATTAAGAATTTGAAAAGAAGATTAGAATTGGCTTATCCAAAAAAGCATGAGTTTTTAGTTTCAAAAAATAATACTACATACAAAGCACTTTTAATTTTAAAATTATAATGATCAGGTATTTAATTATAGATGATGAGCATATAGCGCATACTATTATTGAGGAGTATTGTAATATGCTTCCCAATATGCAGTTAAAAAAGAATTGTTATGATGCCTTAGAGGCTCTGGATTATTTAAGAGATCATACGGTAGATTTAATTTTCTTAGATCTAAATATGCCCAAATTAAAAGGATTTGATTTTTTAAAAACACTGGCATCTCCTCCCAAAATTATTGTTACGACAGCTTACCAGGAGTACGCAATTGAAGGTTATGAACTAAATATTATTGACTACCTCTTAAAACCATTTGGTTTTGAACGTTTTTTAAAAGCGATAAACAAAATTTCCAGTTTGACTTCTAAAGTAAGTATTAATCCTGTGGAGGATGAATATTCAAGAAGCCTTTTTTTACGTGCAGATAAAAAACACATACAGATTTTTATTGGTATGATCTTATATGTCGAAGCATCAGGAAACTACGTTAAAGTAATTACCAAAAATGACAATGCAATACTTGTTAGAGAAAAACTCTCTGATTTGATGGAATTACTGCCTAAAAATGATTTTATGCAGGTACATAAATCCTTTGCTGTTGCCATTAAACATATTAAAAGCGTGGAAGGAAACAGGATCAAAATCAGTGATTTTACAATTCCTATTGGGAAACTGTATAAGATGAATGTAAATGATTTATTAAATTCAAAATTATAAAAGTATCATAATGTTTTCTTTATAAGTTTGTCCAATAGGCACTTTGTATTTATCAATTAATATCCTGTTACCTTCGATCTGTTTAATTTTATCTTTTGCAACAATAAAAGATTTATGGGTTCTTATAAAATTAGATTTTGGAAGAAGCTGTTCAAAATCTGAAATTTTCTGATGACTTATAATCATGTCATTTTTTAGATATACTTTACAGTAATGTCCATAAGCTTCTATAAACAGTAAATCGTCAAAATGAATTTGATGGTACTTTTTATCACCCCTTAAAAAGAAGCTATTTGTTTTTGGTTCTGCTTCGTTTGTTGGCAATGCTGTTATACTTTTTTTATTTTGAGCAGTATCAATTGTTTTGTTAATTGCTTTTATGAAACGCTCAAAACCAAATGGTTTCAGTAGATAATCAGAGACATTAAGTTCATAACTCTCTAAAGCAAATTCTTTGTAGGCTGTGGTTACAATAATTTTGGGTGGATTGGGTAGTGTTTTTAAAAAATCGAAACCTGATAGTTTGGGCATGTTAATGTCCAAAAACAGTAAATCTACAGTGTCTTCATTCAAAAATTGTAAGGCTTCAAAGGCATTATAACAGCTTCCTTTCTTTTCCAAATGCATCAAATTTTCGCAATAGTTTTCAATAATACGATGTGCAATAGGTTCATCATCTATAATTAAATAGTGTATCATGTCATTTCTATTTTTAGTTGTAATTTATAAATAGAATCTGTAATGTCAATTTTCATTTGGTGTTTATTAGGATATAATAGTTTCAAACGCTGTTTTAAATTGTTTAATCCAATACCGGGAGTTTGAGATTCCCGCGTTTCAAAGTTATTCTCAATGTCAAAACAGATTAGGTCATTATCAGTTTTTATATTAATGTGAATATAAGCATCTTCCGTTAAACGCTCTACTCCATGCTTAAAAGCATTTTCTAAGGGAATAATAAATAGTAATGGCGCAATTTTATATTCAGCTTGCCCCTCATGATTAAAAGAAATATCGACCCTTTTTTGATATCGTATTTTATGTAAATCAATGTAATTCTTTAAATATTCTATTTCATCCTTTAGTGGTATGCTATCTTCTTTTCCCATATAAATGGTATAGCGCATTATGTCAGATAATTTTAAAACAACATTTGGAGCATCATCAGATTTCTCAATTATTAGACCATATAGATTATTTAAAGTATTGAAAAAAAAGTGTGGATTGATCTGGCTTTTCAATAAGGATAACTCTGCTTTGGCTTTTTTTGATTCTATTGTTTTGAGCCATTTCCATTGCTGATAAAACCATATAAAAAGTAACATAAAAAAGGGAAGCGTCAGGATAATTTTAATCTCTTTTTCCTGCTGAAAATAATTATTTACATCTTCAGTATAAACCCTTATATAATAGAAATAGCCTAAGGCCAGAACATAAAAACCGATTAGAATCAAGCCATGCTTCTTAAAATAGGAGGGTGCTATAATGGAGAAAAAAGATAATCCAACACCAACTAATCCTACAAATGTTATTGGATTATCAATTATTTTCGAATTCATATCGTTTACAATGATTGCCAAAAAAATGACAATCAAGACAAGTAACTTTAAACTAGTGGCTTTATGCTGTTTTAAAAATGAAAAATAATGGATAGGCAGTGAGATCAGTAGCCAGCTAAAAATGAAACTCAATGTGTTGGACAATAGTGCGGTATTATCTATGTAAATAAAATGAAAATGTAGCAAAACAGCCGCTATTATCCTTTGGATCACCAATCCATAGATAAAAGCTTTGTATTTTTTAAGAAATTCAGTCATGAGTCAAAATTAACAAAAATTGACTTTTTTACTCTACAATGTGCATCAATTCACTTAAATGAAACATAAACACTACTATTTTCGACTTCAACTAGATTTGATTATACAAATTAATTGTATGTGCTAACTATTTAAAGGTTCATGAAAGAAGTTTTAAATCATTTTAGTTTACAGATAGGTTTGCTGTAAATTATAAATATTTAAAAATAAAACATTATGAAAAACTATTTTAAAATGATCCTTCTGACACTATTTTTAATTGTACAAAACGCAATGGCACAAGATAGTAAACGGCTATTGGATACAAAAGAGAAAAAGGCCATTGTATCGGCAATAAAAACTCATATTGAAAAATCTTATATCGATTTAGATTTGTCAAAAAGAATGACAATTGAACTGGATAAAAATTTAAAATCTAATAAATATAAAGAAATTAAAAGTCCTGTTGAGTTCTCTAAAATACTAACCGAAGATTTACAACATATTAGCAAAGATTTACATCTAAAAGTTCGATTTGAACCGGAGCATATTGCCAGGGAAAAGAATGTTATTTCTCAGGAAGCGCAATTAGAAATGGAGAAAAGAATGGCTTTGCAAATGGCCGAAATTAATTACGGATTTAAAGAGGTAAAAATATTGGACGGAAATATTGGCTATTTAAACTTAAACCAATTTGCAGATATAAAATATGCAGA
The DNA here is from genome assembly GCF_004119505.1 of Flavobacterium sp. YO64. Classification (NCBI taxonomy): domain Bacteria; kingdom Pseudomonadati; phylum Bacteroidota; class Flavobacteriia; order Flavobacteriales; family Flavobacteriaceae; genus Flavobacterium; species Flavobacterium sp. YO64. Next base: position 68,332 of record NZ_NRQV01000005.1, read on the forward strand.
ACAAACCGTTACGGCTACAATGAACTTCTTAAGCAATACTAATGCAATCATTATCGATCTGCGTGCTAATGGCGGAGGTGTTCCAAGTATGATGCAGTTATTATCGAGTTACCTCTTTGATGAAAAACCTGTTTTATTAAGTGATTTTTATGAACGGGAAACCAATCAAAAAACACAACTATATTCGTTTGAAAATGTAAACGGAAAGCGAAGTACAAACAAGCCGCTTTATATTTTAACCAGTAAGCACACTTTTTCAGCGGCAGAAGCATTTACTTACACATTAAAACATTTGGACAGGGCAACAGTAGTAGGAGAAATCACTAAAGGTGGCGCTAATAGAACAAAAAGAATTAATTTAAATACTGAATTCACAATATCAGTACCTTATTTACAACCGATTAATCCGGTTACAAAAACAAACTGGGAAGCAAAAGGTATTCAGCCCGACATAAAAACGAATGAAAAAGAAGCCTTTGTTTATGCCTATATAGACGCCATTAAAAAAACAATCAAAAAAAATAAGAGTAACGTATTAAACAAAATTGGTTACGCGTTTTTACAAGATAAACAGGGTGATAACGCACTGATTGTATTTCAGGAGAATGTAAAATTATTTCCAAATGATTCCAATTCGTGGGATAGTTTAGGTGAAGCGTATTTTGCAAATCAGGATAAAGAGAACGCATTAAAATCGTATAAAAAAGCTTTAGAATTAGACTCAGGTTCAGAATCGGCAAAAGCAATGATTCAGAAATTAGAAAGTATGAATTGATAAGAGACCTACAAATGAAACCAAGACAACTTATTAATCAAAAATTATAAAAAAAGACGCCAATTGTCTTCAATTGGCGCCTTTTGGCTTGTTGTGACCCTTACTGAACAATTTACAAACCATTTTATGAACGATTTAAAGAAATTGGCTTATTTTCAAGTGAATTTGTAAGATAATTTTTTGATTTTTTGTTTTGAAGCGGTTTGCATGTATCGTTAGGGTATGTATTGAAAAACGTTAAATAACTTTATGCTTTTATCTTTTAGCTGTAATAATTATTTGTTGGGTAGATACTTGCATATCCAGATAAAATATAGTGATTAAAAATAAAATATTTATTTAAGAAAATGAATATCAAAATTTGTTGATGATATAATTCAACCTTTCAGATAAAACAAACTTTAGATTTTTTAATTGTGTAAGATTTAATACAGGATATTATTTTATTTAATTTTTATAATGCTTTAAATTGATCGCGTTAAAAGAATATGAAATCATTAAGTAGCTCCAAATAGCAAGTTTATTTTCATCTTGTATTTTTGGCAGATATTGCATTGCGTTTGTTGATTTATAAAAAGAAAAGGCATAATTAATTTCCAGTTCTTTGACAGGTAAGTACTTCAAAGAAAAATCATTTTCATATCCAAGAAACTTTGTCATTTTTTGACCCAAATTATTTAAAAGCGGGTATCGAGTATAAAAAAGGTGAAAATCAGAACGAAGAGATAGTTTACTATTTAAGGGAATTACGGTAAATAGATAAGGATTTACTAAACCTTTTCCGTTAACGTCGGAGGGAAAACGGGTAAAGACATTCATATTTCCATTGAACTTCCATGTCACGCCATATAAGACATCAAAATCTCCCGAACTATTATCTGATAGATTAGGACTGCTGCCACTAATTATTTCTGCACCTAAACGCCAAGTAGATTTCAATAGAGATAATTTAACTTCAGGTTGAAAATAGTAAGCAAATAATTTTTGACCTTTTGAATTACGTCCAAACTGCCAATATGAATTTAAAGTATAATACCATTGTTTCGTTTTAAATTCTATTCTTCCGCCTGCTGTTGCACGAGTATACAATTTCCCTGAACTTGAGTTTTCTAAAAAATCAACAGCATTCAATGAATTAAATGAAAATCCATGATTGTTATTGTAATTGAGACTATTTACCAACAGGTATTTATACCTATTTGATGCAACAGGAGAGTAGGCTGACTCAAATTCAGTGCTGTAGTTTCTGGTAAACAAAAAGAAAAAATCATTAGAGAAATATTTTGAGTATTTCATTATCCGTATTCCTTCATGGGCTCTCCCTTGCTGTGCCCAAGGAGCATCAGAAAATAATCTGCCATTATCTAATAAAACACTTTGCCTTCCCAATCGTACATTTAGAGATTTAATCTTAGTCTCAAAATACAATTGATAAAAATTAATGCTTCCAACTTTGGAAGCTTTGCTGTTTTCATCCCAAAGATGAATTTCCTGTAAATCGGATTTAATAAGCCATTTTTCTCTAGCATACTGCATAGAAATTCTGTTTCTCTGGGTAATAATAAAATAAGGATCAATTGAATCGTTGGGAGGAAGAAAATAATTTGAAGTATATTCGACTCTTGGTCTGATTTCAATATTCATTAGAAACTGTTGGGATAAGCTATTTTTTTGCTGTGCGTATAATTGAAATACACATAAATTAATAAAAAGTAATAAGATTTTTTTACTCGCAAGTATTTTGACTATCATACTTCTAATATCCTATAGAATTAGTGTATAAAAGTAATAATAGTATTCATATTTACAATATTATAATTACGTTTGATAATCCGCATTTATAATTTGTTCTGTTAAATCAGTAATGCGATTAGAGCCGGCACTTCTACCAAAGAATCTATGACAAATGCAAAAGCCTGAACGATGATTATTACCAATACTCCATGCATGCAGCAATGTTAAGCTGGAAAATACTGCCCGTCGCTGTTAAAGAAGATCAAAATCTGTCTCACAATTTGTGTGAAACAGATTTTTTTTGGTTTCTCTATTGGTGCAGCGATAAAAAAAATAATTTTGAAGAACATTCTATACTTTTAAATTACCAAATATCATAACTGTAATATTTTTAATGCTCCTCTAGCGACTATGAAAAACACACAAACACCAATAATAAGATCGGGTACCATTGAATTAGTAAAGTATACTAATATACCAGCAATTATGACTCCCATATTAATTACAATATCATTCGAAGTAAAAATCATACTAGCTTCCATATGTGCCTCTTTACTTTTAGATTTTTGAAGCAGGTAAAGGCATAACGAATTACCTACAAGTGCAAATAATGAAACTATTATCATAGTTCCGTATGCAGGAATATGGTCTGAGTCTACAAATCTTCTTAAAACTTCAATAAGTCCCAAAACTGCAAGACCAATCTGAAAATAACCACTTATTTTTGCTACACTTCCTTTTCTTGAAGCTGTGCTCCCGACAGCAAACAGAGCTAAACCATATACAATGCTATCGGCGAACATATCCAAACTGTCGGCAACCAATCCCATCGAATTGGATATAAAACCTGTAATTATCTCTATTAGAAAGAATGAAAAGTTTACAATGAGAACCTGCCATAATAACTTACTTTGCTGTGAGTCACTGTTTGTCTCTACATGTTCTGATGTATGTTCTGATGCCAGCAGAGTGCTGTCCAGATTAAGAGTATCAATTGCATTTGTTATAAGAGTGTCGTCGTCCGTATGATAGATCTTTAATCTTCTGTTTGCAATGTCAAAATCAAGCTGTTTGATTTGTTCTAAACCAGCGAGCTTCATTCGTATTAATTGTTCCTCACTGGGACAATCCATTTTTCTTATATTATATATACTTTTTTTCATAAGACTATATTTTAATCTTAATACCTGCATTTACAACAAATCCGTCTAACGGTGCATAAATATCTTTGAAAACAGGATTTGAAATTGGTCCTGTGTAGATACTTCCAAATTTTGTCTGTCTGGTATCAGTAAAATTTTCAAAATTGGCAAAAATTGAAAAATTTTCCCAAAGCTTTTCTACCATGAAGCCGAAAATCCAATATTCCCTTCCAGTTGTACCATCACTTAACTTTTGAGGACTGTAATAATAAGCTTCTAAACCAGCTTTCCATTTATCTTCGACTTCATACATCAAAACATTATTTAATCTGTGTTTAGCAGTTAAAGGATTTTGAGATTTTATGCCATTGTTGTCTATCGAAGCATCAGTAAAAGTGTACCCAACAAATAGTTTAAAATCTTTATAGCCTAATTTCACATTTGTTTCTGTTCCTTTTGTATCTAAATATCCATTAATATTTACAAATTGGTAAAGGTCATTAGGAAGCGAAGTTAAAATCAGTGGATTATCAACATTTGTATAAAAGAATAATTGATTCAATGATAATGAAATATCTTCGGTAATTTTAGTTTTATAATTCACATCAAAGTTAAGTCCGTAACTTTTTTCAAGTTTATTGAAATCACTATTAATAGGGAGTACATTTTGATATTGAATACGCTCGCTTTCTTCGGTAAAAATAGTTGGTGTTTTGTAGCCTAAACCGCCACCAAGTCGTGAAGTAAGTTTGGAATTAATTTTAAATAAAGCTGAGATTCTAGGTAATAATGAGAATCCGTAATCAACAACATAATCACCTCGAAGACCAGTCTCGATATCCAGCCATTCTTTAGCTTTGACGGTATTCTGAACAAAAGCACCATAAGTGATCTGATTATAGTTTCTTAATGGAAAAGCTGTCTGGCTGTTTTCAGTAAACTTGTCAGTATATAAATTTCCACCAGCAACCCATTCTGCAATTTCTCCATTTTTAGAATAGCTGATTTCTGAGAAAGTACTGTTCTGCAGGCCATCAAAAATATAGTCAGGAATAGTTATAATGCGGCTGAAATTATTAAAACTGTTTTTAATGGTAATAGATTCCTGATCATTAAATTTATGAGTAAGGGTGAACTGAGTGCTTATTCTCTGCGTTTTATTTTTTTCGAAATAACTGTCAGGGTATTTATTTTCGTCTTTTATATAGTCAATATTCCCGCCGATACGATTTTCAAAAACTGTATTAATGCCAAAATTTAGTTTAGTGTTTTCATTAAAATTGACAAAAAGTTTTGGATTAAAATTAAAGCGTTCGAATTTTGGAATCGCAGTAAGCTGTATATCAGCAGGGTCATAAGGAGCGTTTCGGTCATGAGATGCAAAAACAGTCAATCCAATTTTATCAAACTGCTGGGAATAAAAACCATTAATATTCAAACCAAGAGCGGAAGTCCCATTAATTAGAAATCGCAATTCTCTTTCTTCGGTAGGGGTTTTAGATACAAGATTAACCAAACCTGCAATTGCACCACCTCCGTAAAGGGTAGAGGCAGAACCTTTAATTATCTCAACCTGTTTTAAATCTAACGGAGGAGTCTGCAGCAATCCCAGTCCGCTTGATGCACCTGAGTATACAGGAAAACCATCTTTTAAGATTTGTGTATATCGTCCGTCTAGTCCCTGAATTCTGATTGAAGAATTTCCAGAAGTAGCTGAAGTCTGCTGGGTCTGGATTCCGGTACTTTCATTAAGCATCATACGGATATCCCCCGGTTTCATATTTGCTTTTTCTTCAAGTTCTTCTCCTGCTATAAACTCAACTCTGGTTGGAATATTGCTGATTGTTCTTGTACCTCTTGTAGAAGTTACCACTATTTCTTTCATTTCTTCGGCTTCTTCTTCCATTTCACTTTGCAATGCAATTTCTATAAAATTGACAGCTGCAGGCACTTTAAAAAGTGTTTTATTGGGAGCATAACCCTCTATTGAGATCGATAATGTGTAGTCTCCATTTTTAAGGTTTTCGATAATGATGTTACCATTATTATCTGATGACAAAACTTCATTGGTTTCTTCAATTTTAGCTGAAGCACCTTTTACAGGTTCATTGGTTGATGTATTTTTTATATGGAATGTGATTTTATTCTGTGCCTGTACAGTGCCAATAGATGCTATTGCCACAATCAATAAAATATATTTAAACATTTGTGATTTCTTAATGTTAATAAAGGTGATAAGCCCGCTTAATTGAAGTTAAGCAGGTAAAAGCGGTATTTTATTAAGAAATTTTAGGAGGCTGCCAGATTTTGCAGATGAAAGAAGAATCGACAAATTTATAGTATGATAGTGTCTGTGAAGCTTCTTCAATTGTGAATTCTAATTTTTCGGTAATAATTGAAGAATTAAAGTTTATTGTAAAACCAATACAGGTTCCACAGGAATAAAATGGCGAACATTTTCCATTGCATTCATCACCGCAGTCATGAGACTCACCCTTGCAGTTTTTTTCCACTCTACACTCAGAGTGTTTAGCAAACGCAGAGCAAGGTACTGTCGAAAGAAACAGTACAATGAACGATAATATTGTTACCCATATTTTCACGCGTCAAAATTATAAATATTTTACTTAGTAATTTCATGTAATTGTTTTTCTTTCGGCTAAGTTTTCTGTTTTTTTGTTAATATAAATATAAAATTATTGTGCTAGTCTTATATAACAAGGATTAAAGTGGTTTGTATTCTGTCAAGTCACCTTTTAAAATATTCAAACCATATATATTTATAGGTAAAAGTCTGGTTAAATACAATTTAAAAGCATAAAAAAAACGCTAATTCCTCGGAATTAACGTTTTTTTAAGAAGTGACGTTTAGTTCACAATTTACAAATCATTTTATGAACGATTTAAAGAAATTAGCTTATTTTCAAGTGAATTTGTAAGATAATTATTTTAAAAGTTTGTTGATAAGCGGTTTGTATGTATCGTAAGGGTTAAATGTTAAAAATCGTTAATTCAGTAATAGATGTGATTTCTGTCATAATAACTTATAGATTTAAGTTGAAGAGAGCGAAAAAAAATGTCATCAGTAAATTTAAATTATTATTCTTAAAATTTTATAATCAAAATTTGTATATGGTAATCTATTGTCCATTAGAAATTATTCAATTTAGCAACATTTTTTATCTTGCTGAATTGGTGGACATGGCACAGTTCCATAACTGCAATATACACAGCAATCACCTTGATTTGGTTTAAGAGTTTGTTTGCAGTTCTCACATTCGTAAAAAAATTGGCATGCATCAGTTGGCATAGTTTCTTCTTTACTGTGGGAGCAAAGGGGGCAGGTTATTATTGATTGTAGAACGATTTTCATTTTAATTTTTTGTTAGTTACTGTATAGCCTGTTGAATTTATTGCTTTTTCAATTTCATTAATAGTAGTTTTGGAATTATCAAATTCTACAATTGCGTTACCATTAGTATAATTTACATTTGAATTTATTATTCCAATCAATTTATTCACTTCGTGATTCACGTGTTTTTCACAGCTGGCACAAGTCATTCCGCTTATTCTAAACTCAGCTTTTTGAGTGCTGGTCTTTTTCACGACCAAGACTTTCTTTTCTGTATTTGGATAAAAAATGCTTGAGTAGTAAGGAAACGAAAGCATGAGGGCTGCAATTACTGTAATTATTCCTAAAAACATTTTTGAATTAACGAATTTCGTATTTTCTTCTCTATCGCAGTTACAGTCTATCAGCTTTTTAGTTTTCAGCTTTTGATACCAAGATAAACCAATAATTATAACAGTCAGGCCGATGAAATAAGGCCTCATTGGTTCAAGCCATGAAAAAGCAGAAGCAATCCCGCTTGTTCCGGCAACTAATGCTAATATGGGAGTAATGCAGCACAATGAAGCAGCTAATGCTGTGAAAAATCCGGCTCCGATCATTTTATTCTCTGTTTTCATATTTTTTCTAAAATTTCATTTTGTGCTAAAATTTCGAAGAAAGGTTTCAGCATTTTTTCATATTCCTTTGTCAATGAATAGAAAATGGTCTGCGCTTCCCGTTTAGTTTCAATAAGTTTTCTGTCTTTTAGTTTCCGTAAGTGCTGTGAAATTGCAGAAATACTCATTTCAAGAATATCACTTATGTCACAGACACAGAGCTGTTTTTCTTCATAAAGTAAAAAGAGAATTCTTAATCTCACATTATTGCCAGCCAATTCAAGCCCACTTGATAAATAGTCAAATGAGGTATTGAGTTCTGATACTCTGTCTTTACAGCGGATTATTTGTTTAATATCTGCTTGCTGTCGTATACAAATTATATCTTCCATAATGCAAATTTATACTTTTTGCTTATTTAAGCAAATGCTAAAATACAAAATAATTGAATTAAAATTTTGAATGATTCCTGCCCATAAAAAAAGACAACTTTTTGAGTTGTCTTTTAAACAGTAAAGCGAAATATTACTTTTTGCAATCTTTCGGAGCACAAGTTCCCGAATCGTCACTACAGCAATGCGTAGAACATTTTTCAGTGCAGTTTTTCTTTGCATCAGTTTTTGATAAGTTCGCATAAGCGAAGATACTTCCAGCAGACAATACCAATGCTGCAAGAGTAATGTACATTTTGTTTTTCATAATTTTAATTTTAATGATTAATACTACTTAAGACGCACTAATCTAAAAATGATGCAGGCTTTGCTGATTTTTTTTTTTAACAGCCTGAATTTTCTATATATGAAGTTTTCAAAAATGATTCGGTGTTATCAGCATTTTCCTCCGCTGCATGATTTTTTAGAGGTAACGTTCATAATATTTCCACGGCGGTCTAATTCAATACTGCAGCAATCCAGAAGCATTTCCTTTAATTTGGATCTGCCTCTTTGCACTCTAGAACGGATGGAAGGGTAGGCAAGGCTGTATTTTTCTGTTAAGTCTTTCTGTTTAATTCCATGTATTTCGCTATCCATGATAATGTCCCGATAGTCTTCCGGCAACCGTTCAATGAATTTTATCAGACAACAGTCCAGGCCTTCCGAAGTATCAAGATCTGTTTCATGCATTATTTTTTGCATCATACAATCGGTCAGCTCTGATTTTTTATTATTGGAATTTTTTCTATAATAGTCAATAATGGAATTTCTTGTGATCGTGAAAATCCAGCTTTTTAGTTTGCCTTCGTCAGTTAGTGATCCTAAATTCTCGTTTATCTTTATAAAAACTTCCTGCAAAACATCAGATGCATCGTCGGTATCATTAATATGAGCCTTAATATACCTGCCCAAAATGATATAAAACTGATTGTGAATAGTATTTATTTCCAAACTCATAGATTTTATGTTCTGTTTATTAAGAAAGCAGGATTAGCAACAATTGATTTTAGCTCTGAAATTATTCCAGATATGGGCTGTTTTTGGCATGCATAAGAAAACATGAAGAATTGCCATTGCGATAGCTCCGGGTAAAAGATTTACAATTAACAAATTGAAGAAGCCTGGAGATTGATTGATATTAGAAATCATTATTTCCCCATTTTGAAAAGTAAGTCTGATGGAGAGGTAAACTGCAATTGACGCAAAATGAAACCCATTTACGAATAAATGGACAATATATTCCCAGCGCGGAAGCCCTCCCATAAACTGCCTGCTGTCTTTCTCTATAAAAGCGTCGTACCCTAGCACCATTATATCCAAAAGAACTATGGTTAAACCTATTACAAAACTAGTATGATTATCCTGTTTCAAGAACAGAAAATAAAGGATTGCCGGAAAGAAAACAGCTCTCAAAGTATGGGTAATATGCTCGGTTTTGCTTTCTTCCCGATTATGGAGCTGGTATTTGAAAATATGCAGATAAACGCCATCATATAAGGCTAAGACTGCAAAAAGAACAAGAAAGAAGGATGAAATGATAATTGCTGTTTCCATTTTATTTTAAATTGGTTATAAAAGCAAAACTATTGGAAAGTATAATCAGCAAAAAGGACAAATGTCCTCGAATTTACAGACTAATTTCTTTTCTGATCCTGCTCAGCGTCCTGCGTGTTATTCCAAGATAGCTTGCAATATCATTTACTGAAGCTTTGTTTATAACGGCAGGCTGTTCCTCAAGCATGCGCATGTATTTTTCCTTTGCGCTTTCATTGCACAAAACACTGGCATACTGCTCCATCACCATATACTGCCGCTCGGCAATTGACCTTCCGATATTCTGCCAGAGAGCACTCTTCTGATAGAGAATCTGCAGGTCATTGTAACTGATTGTTATAAGTTCCGTATCTTCCACTGCCTGAATGGAAAGTTCCGAATGCTGCTGCGAAATAAAGCTTTTATATGAAGCTGTCAGATTATTTTCTGCACAGAAGCAGGAAGTCACTTCTTCGGATTTTTCATTTATGTAATATGTCCTTAGCAAACCTTTTTTAATAAAAGCCGCTTCATGAGAGGTTTTGCCGATCTCTGCAAAATAACTGTTTCGGGCTAATGTCCTTGTTTTGAAATACTGACTGTACTTTTCAAATTCCTGATCGCTTAGAGGGACAATGCTCTTTAAAAATAATTTAAAACTTTCCATAGCAGGTTTTATTTCAATACATTAATATGCTTTTCTAAGCATAAAGGCGTAAATGTCCGGAAGAGGACTCTCTTCAATAGCGCGGGCTGCTTTTTCAATATCATACGGAACTCTTATGAATTCTACTTTAATGCCGTCTTTTTTGGAAATATTGCTGCTTTTTTCAATTGTTATCACAGCATAACAGCAGTGTGGATTTCTATCTTTAGGTTTTCCAACCGACCCTGCATTAATGGCGTGAAAATAAGTGCCTTTTTTATTTGGATTTTCCAATATGCGATGATACGGCAGATGAGAATGTCCGCAGATAAGAATGTCCGTATTGGAATCAAGAAAGATGTCGGTAAAATCTTTCTCATTTTTATCCTCAAGCAAATATTCCCTGTTGCTGTAAGGACTCCCATGGACCATCAAAATTTTTATAAGTCTGCTGGCCGTCTGGTATTCAAGTTTAATATGGGCAGGAAGAGCAGAAAGATATTTGATCTGCTCTTTGCCCACAATCTGATATGCGTAGCTTTGAATGTCATTTGAACCGTCATTATGTATCTCGACAGCTTTGACATCGTGATTTCCTGCAAGGGTAGGGATATGCTTTTTACGAATCTCATTGATCACGGCATTGGGGCATAAATTGTAGCCTACTAAATCTCCTAAGCAGTAAACGGCATCAATATTCTGCTCTTCAATACTTTTTAGGGTCTGCTCCAATGCGGGGAAGTTCGCATGTATATCCGATATTATTGCAATTCTCATATTTCTTTTAAGCAGTTTCTGCAGGCAGTTGTTTTGTAAAATACTTTTTTCTAAACCAAAATGCAAGGTTTACCAGTGCTATAAGAGCAGGTACTTCTACCAAAGGACCAATAACACCTGCAAATGCCTGTCCGCTGTTTATTCCGAATACTCCAATTGCCACGGCAATAGCCAATTCAAAATTATTGCCGGTGGCTGTAAACGCAATAGATGTAGCCTTTGAATAGTCAGCCCCAAAATATTTTCCTGTAAAAAAGCTGATGACAAACATTAAAGTAAAGTATATGACAAGCGGTATTGCAATACGCACGACATCCATCGGGATTTGAACAATAAGTTCCCCTTTCAGGCTGAACATTACAATGATCGTAAAGAGCAGTGAAATAAGAGTAATCGGTGAGATAAACGGCACGTACTTATCCTCAAACCATTCAGAGCCTTTTAAAGCTATCAAAGCATAGCGGCTTATGATTCCCAGAGCAAATGGAATACCTAGATAGATACCCACACTCTCGGCAATCTGTGCAATGATGATATTGACTTCAAAACCATCATATCCAAAATAGGGAGGTAGAATGGTTATAAAAATGTAAGCGTATACACTATAAAGCAGTACCTGAAAAATACTGTTTAGGGCAATTAGTCCTGCAGCATATTCGCGGTTTCCGTCTGCCAGATCGTTCCATACCACAACCATTGCGATACAACGTGCCAGGCCAATCAGGATCACCCCGATCATGTATTCAGGATATCCGCTTAAAAACAGGAGCGCCAACAAAAACATCAAGACAGGGCCTACAATCCAGTTCAGGAATAAAGAGGCGCCCAAGACTTTAGTGTTCTTGAAAACCTGTCCCATCTGTTCGTATTTTACTTTTGCCAGTGGCGGGTACATCATCAGGATAAGTCCTATTGCCAATGGAATGTTTGTTGTTCCGCTGGAGAAAGAATTGATGAAATCTCCGCTGGAAGGAATAAAGTATCCTATAGCCACGCCTATAGCCATAGCAAGGAAAATCCAAAGGGTCAAGAAGCGGTCAAGGAAGCTTAACTTTTTGCGTCCGACAGCTGGTGCACAGTTATTTGCTGACATTTTATTTTTTTATTTGTGAGAATATGTAAAACATTTCAGTTCCAATCTGCAGGCTTCGCTCCAGATAAGTTTCTTTCTGCTGAGGCGTTCCGTCGGAAATTTTTGGATCTTCAAAGGTAATCGGGATTCTTTTCTCAGCACCTGCTATAAAGGGGCATCCGCCGTCAGCCTGCGAGCAGGTCATTATTGCGGCGAATCCGCTTTCAGGATTGAAGTCATCATCATAGGTTTTGGAAAAACCGATGACAGGAAGTTCGTCAGCTGAATATTTTATTGAATAAACCGGGTTTGATCCCTCTGAAAGCGTTTTGATGTTGAATCCTGAATCCTTCAAAGTCTCCGCTGCCATTGGGAAAAGGGCGGTAGCCTCTGTTCCTCCTGAATAGCATGAAACGTTTTTGATGCCGTAATAGGCGGCAGCAGTCTGAGCCCAAACCTGCGAAAGATGGCTTCTTCTGGAATTGTGCGTGCAGATTAGGTTTAGTCTGGTTTCCAGCTTACTGTCCACTTTAGTCTGAATGAAGTCGATTAATGGCTGCAGGACTGTTTTGCGATCCTCGGAGATCTGCTTAAAATCAAATGATTTAACGGTATTCTCAATTTGTGGATATAACATAGTTTTTTGGCTGTAAAGGTTTATTGATTATCTGTTTAATGATTAGCAGCATCCTCCGCCCGGAGTGCATGAATTAGCATTGTCAGTATTTAACTGAGATAATTTTACTTTAGGCTTATCAGATGGAATACCGCACTGCTCCTGAGCAAGACAGGCTGTCTGTTTATTAAGCAGAGTGAAGTTTTTACCGTTAAAATCTAAATCGTATTTGCCGATAGTAGTGTTCTGGTATTCCACTTCAATTTCATTGTCTTCAATTCCTAACACTTTTTCTGAAAGCTCAATGATGTGGATCAGTTTCTGAGGTTTAAGCCTGTGCTCGTAGTCGTTGGCATCCCAAAGCTGGAAGTTTACAACTGTTTCTTTTCTTACTGTTCCTCCGCAGTCGATGAAGTTTTTGGTAACCAAGCCTACTTCAGTTACGTGAAAATATTCCGGTACAAATGTGCCGTCCGGCAGTTCAAAATTTACAGCTTCCACTGTTTTAAGCACTTCTTTAATTTCTGAAAGTTTCATAATTTTTTATATTTAGTTAAACTATATTTTTTATTAATTAATAACGGAGCTTCTTCTTTCAAGAAGCGCAGTATCTCTCCAGATACCATTCTGTTTTCCGATTTTTTCTCTTGTTCCCAGTATTCTGAAACCTGCTTTTTCATGGATTCGGAGGCTTGCCGTATTCTCAGGAAAGATCCCTGCCTGAAGCGTCCAGATTCCTTCAGTTTCGCTCTGTCGTACAAGTTCCTTTAAAAGGGTAAGCCCGATTCCTTTTCCCGAATGTGCAGGATCCACATATACGCTCACCTCTGCAACCCCTGCATAAACGCAGCGTGATGAAACAGGTGTAAGGGCAGCCCATCCAATTACCTTGCCATCTTCCTGCATCACAACCCGGCAGGACTTAAGATGCGACTGGTCCCAGTCTTCCCATGAAGGGGCACTGGTCTGGAAAGTTGCATTGCCGGTGTCTATCCCTTTTTGGTAAATTATTTTTACCTCATCCCAGTGTTTGTCCGAAAGTTTTCTGATTTCCATATTTTTATAGATTAGCAGCATTCGCTTCTCTTTTTTGCCAAATGATCTGATATGTGCTGAAAGAAGCCTTTTATCTTTTCCAGTCCAGGTTCATTGATGCAGTAGCAGATCGAGTTTCCTTCGATGCTTCCTTTAATCAAACCTGCATTTTTCAATTCTTTCAGATGCTGTGAAACGGTCGGCTGTGAAAGGGGGAGTTCGTTTACAATATCTCCGCAGATGCAGGCATCCACTTTTAATAAATATTCCATAATAGCAATACGCGCAGGATGGCCTAATGCTTTGGCTAAAACAGCCAGCTCGTTCTGGCTTTCTGTAAAGTGATCTGTTTTTGTTGCTCCCATCGTTTTATATTTATATTGCAATATTACGATAATAATTTAAATAAAAAAAAATATAAAGATTTATTTTTATGAAGATGAAGGCATCGGCTAAGAAAAAGATTCGATGCATATGGTTTTATAATATTGTTTGTTACCCGAATGCTAGTTTTATCAAACCAATGTATAAAGCAATAATTACATGGTTTATCGTTAGCTGATATTATATAAATACAATACAAACTGAACAACCCATAATTAGAAAGATGTTCAGCATTTGCAGTTATTTGTTATTAATAATACCAATTTTAAATTTAAAATTGGTATTATTAGATTTTCATACTGGTTCAATTTCGATCATTAATTTGAATGGACTTCCACACCGTTCAAATGAAAGACAATTTAAAAAAATTGATATCCTTCAATATTAACCGATTAATCTTAATTCTAGAATTTGGTCTTACAATAATTTACTATTGTACTTATAAGCTAGTAATTTAAAATAAATCCTGCACCAAAGCCCATATCACTGTCATAGTGTGAAGACAAAGAACCCCATCTGGTAATTATATAGCGTAGTCCTGCCATATATTCCTTGTCTGTATTCCACATCAAATTCATTCTAAGCCGTTTAGAAACGGGAATGTCTTTACGTTCAAATTGTAATCTGACTTTACCATCGGTAAAAACTTCAGCTTGTGCTACTATTAACATAGGTAGGATGTAGTTAACCCCTAGACTTACCACTGCACGTTTATCCTTAGTATTGGTTTGTCCAAAAAGATTATTTTCTTGTATATCTTCTCCCATTCTTCTATATCTCCAGTCAAATCCTATAAAAGGCATTAACCATTGCATTTTTCCAATATATCGACCAATATGTGTTTCTGTTTCATAACCATGCATGTCATTGTATCCTAACCTCCATTCGGTTCCAATGCTCCAGCGTGTACTTTGATACATTGCTTCACCGTCATTTCCATTGGTGGCAAAATCATTTTCTGCCATAAAGTGGAATTTTCTGTCGTCGGCAAAAAGTTTTCGCTGTGCTAGTTTTGGGTTTGGTATTTCAGGATTGGCCGGCTGATTTTCATAAGTAAAAACCCTGCCCATTCCGCTCATCATATGATATAAAATATGGCAGTGAAAAAACCAGTCTCCATCAACATTGGCATTAAATTCCAAAGTATCGGTTTCCATAGGCATTATATCAATCACATTTTTTAATGGTGCATATTCTCCTTGTCCATTAAGAACCCTGAAATCATGTCCATGCAAGTGCATTGGATGGCGCATCATAGAATTATTATGCAAAATTATACGTACATTTTCACCTTTTTTAATTAATATTTTATCAGCTTCTGAAACCACCTTATTGTCCAGACTCCATACATATCGATTCATATTCCCCGTAAGTTCAAATTTTAGTTCTTTAACAGGGGCATTTTCGGGAAGCGTAGTTTTTGTAGGTGATTTAAGCATTGCATAATTTAGTGTTGTAATATCCGAAAGTGCATTGGCATTATATTGCTCAGCATCCATTTTCATTCCTTCCATCTTTGTACTGGTTTTAGGCTTTGTTTCACCTGTAATCTCAGGATACATTACTACATTCATATCCATCTTATTAAGGCTCATGCTCATTCCCATGTCATCCAGATCGCCATTCATTTTCATCATGCCGTTCATCATTTTCATTCCTTCGAAATATTTAAGTTTTGGCAAAGGAGCTACTAATTGCTTAATTCCGCTTCCGATGTAAAGGGACGTAGATTTTGTTCGGTCTTCGGGTGTTGCTAAAAATTCATAAGCTGTTTTATCAGCTGGAATAGTAACAACTATGTCATAGGTTTCAGAAACTGCAATAATTAGTCGATCAACCTCAACGGGTTCTACGTCATTCCCATCATTTGCCACAACCGTAATTTTCCCACCGGCATAGGTTAACCAAAAGTAGGTTGATGCACCTCCATTGGAAACCCGTAATCGGACCTTATCACCTGCTTTAAATTGGGAAAGCTGATTTTCATTTTTCCCATTGATTAAAAATTTGTCGTAATAAACATCACTGACATCCATGGCATTCATTCGCTTCCATTCATTTTTTATTTTGTCGCTGAAATACCCCTGTTTTATAGCTTCTGCATAACTTTGTGTAGTGCCCTTTTTAATAGCAAACCAGTCTGATGCATTGTGCAGTAATCGATGTACATTTTCAGGTTTCATATCTGTCCATTCACTTAGTATTATGGGAACGGAAGGCAAATCATCGATTCCCTTGCGAAAGGTCGGATCATCTGTCCTTTTATTCATAATGAACGAACCGTACATGCCTATCTGTTCCTGAAGTTCCGTATGGCTATGATACCAGTGTGTGCCATGCTGAATAATGGGAAAAGTATACAGATGCGTCGTATGGGGTTTAATTGGCATTTGAGTTAGATTTGGCACACCATCATATTGATTGGGTAAGAATAAGCCATGCCAATGCAAGGAAGTATCTTCATCCAGCTCATTGTGAACATAGATTTCCGCAGTATCTCCTTCTGTAAAGGTCAAAGTAGGCATAGGTATTTGTCCGTTAACGGCAATGGCCCTTTTTGCTTTTCCTGTAAAATTTACAATTGTGTCTCTTATATACAGGTCATATCGGACTACACGCGGTGGCGAAGTATTTTCTTCAGCTCTTTTCTGAGAAATAGAACTACTATTGCCGTCCTGAAGTGTCTTATTACCTTGGTCAGTTTGCTTGGTGGCTTTATTTTCTGCTGTTTTTGTTTGCTTGTCTGACTTTTCCGGAACTAGTTTCATACCGCACTTGGGGCAGTTTCCTGGTTTGGCTTCATGAATTTCGGGATGCATTGGACAAGTATACGTAGTGGGATTTGACTCTTCTTTCGAAGGCTTTTTATCCATTTCCATTGTTTTCATATCCTGAGCATAAATTAGGACAGGAAGCATGATAAAAACTAGTATTGTAAGTATATTTTTCATATTGCTATTTTTATAGAATATTGTTCTGTTATTTTTTTTTCATTTCACCCAACTTGGCTTTCATCTGCGCAATTTCAGCTTCTTGTGCTTTTATAATGTCTTGTGCAAGCTGACTTATTTCTGGATCTTGAAGGGAAGCCTCTTTGGCCATGAGGATTGCCGCTGCATGGTGTGGAATCATTGATTTTAAGAACTCTTTATCGTCAACAGCCGCTTGCAGTCTGATGCAGGAAAAAAAAATAATTGCAGCAAGGCCGCCTATGGCAAGTAATGCCATGTTCCACTTTTTATTCATATACATACTGCCCATTACAATAATCTCAATTATGAGCATCGGCATAGTCATTAGTCCTGCCATGTAAAATTGATTTACATTGGGAATGACATTAGCAAAAACATCTACCATCGAGTACATTAGGATGTACATAGCAATAAATGACAATACGATCATAAATGCTAATTTTTTGTACATTTTTGGGTTTTTCTCTTTTGAATGCTGCTGTGTTGTGTGTTCCATTTTCATGATTTTTTTCCTTTAAAAGTTATTTAGATTAATAAATTTTCCTCCAAAACAAATCTAATGGCACTATAATATAATACAGCATTAGCTTAAGTGGCGGGGATTTTTTCTGCGCTTGTATTTTTCAATGTGATATTGTAATAGCTTAATATTTATTTGCTTTTAAGTAATAATTGTAACTCTTCAAGCTGGTTTTTTAATTTTTCCGTGCCTTTCATTTTTTTCTGTTCTGCAATTGCAAGGGCTTTTTTTGCAGCCTCGATGGCATTGGGATAATCCTTGAGTTCTACTGAGATTTTCTGTCTTAAAGTCGGATAATAAAAATTTTCAGGATCTAATTTTTCAGCTTCAGCTAACCACGATACTGCTTGGTTGTTTGCTCTGCACGTGGCTGAATAATAATTTGCTGCCTGAAACAATAAAGTAGCATTTTGACTTTTTTCTTTAATAATATATTTGTCAATTAGGGCTAAAATTTCTTTGTCAGCTTTGCTTTTCATAGGTATTTTAACCATTGTGTTTTCCCATTCTATTTTAAGGAAGCCTTCTCCTTTACTGTTGATGTCATTTAATTCAATGGTAAAAGTTTCATAAAAACCAATCGTTTTTTCTGTGGGAACGGTAAAACGCATAACATCTTTTTTCTCATCATAACCAGTTTCGCCATGTAAAGTAATATCACTATTGATAATTATAGTCCACTCATTTTCTGAAGGAATTGAGAATACAGAATAAGTTCCTTCTCTTAAAATATTGTTTCCAAAAGCAATATCTTCATTAGTACTTATGGTCGTACAATCGCTGGCGCCTGTTCGCCAGAGTTTACCAAAAGGCACTAATTCGCCAAATATTTTTCGCCCTCTTACTAAGGGTCTGCTATAGGATATTTTGACTGTAGAACTTCCGATTTCTTGTTGAAATGATGCAAAGGGACTTGCAGGGGTAAGTTTAATTTGAATTTTTTCTTGTGCAGAAATTGATAACGATTGCATAATAATGAAGCTTAGCAGAATTATTTTTTTCATAGTTTTTAATTTTAAATTGATTTTGATATTTTTTCCATTATCGAATGGTCGCTGCCAAATTTGCATATAGCATCACAATTGGCTCTTAGTTCAGAAAACAGGATATACTTAATATTCATTTTAGAGTTTTTTATAACAGGTCTATTGAGTTGAAGGACTAAATCCTTTTCCCGATTATTTGGAATTATAATATAAAAAACTTCCTGTCCGTTTGAAATAGTAAAGTATAGGTCAGACAACCGTAGTATGCCCGAATAGATACTAGTGCTCTTTTCTACTTCAAAGGCTCCTATAATTTTGTTTGTGCCTTTTTCGAACCACAACACATCAATTAACTTGATGGTATTTTGAGTGTCCTTGTCAGTAGGCAGCTCAGGGAATTTTCCAAGTGAAATAAAGGAGAAATTCTGCCCATCAAACGATTTGCTTTTATCATTGCTTGCCGGAGTAACATCGAAACCCAATGAAACTCCAATTTTTAATAAATGGTACTGCATTTCACTATGCAGATTTTCTTCTAGTTTTTCGTCAAGTATTTCTTTCTGACGTTTGTGTACGTTTTTTTCGAATCTTGCACGTTCTACTTCGCTTAAATATTCATCATTGCCTATTAGCATTTTCTGAGTTCCAATTTCAAAACACAATCCAGCGATGGCACCCAAATCATTTGAGAGCTGAGATTTATGCAAACTGTTAGTTTCCATTAAAACTTCTCTTATTTTAAGATATTCTGTCCAGCTTCCCAATTTTTTTTTGTCTTTAAAAAGAAAATTAAAACCATTTAGAATAGCAGTGTTGAATGGTGGGAACCAGGTTGGGTGTATGAAATATAGAATACTGGCAACCGCTGGCCCTAAGCCTTTAATTTTTAATTCATCGAGTCTTATGATTTCTTTTACAACCTGTTCTTCAGACTTGGCATTGATACAATTTTCAAGAAACTGACCAAAAGCCAATTTATTGTTTTGATTTTCATAGATATCTGGAATGCGTAATTTGGGTTTCCAGTAAAACGGATGTGAAACTCCGGCAAAGACTTGTTTTTGTTCAGCAATGCAGCTCAGTACAAATTCTAGGCTGCTTTCTTTGAAATCATTAGGAAAGGTTTTGCTTTTAATATCCTCAATGACTTGCAGAACACCGCGTCTTATAGTGCGAAATGCCTTTAATCGTTGATCGTTATATATAAACCAGGTATTGTAGACACTTTCGTTATCAATTTTATACTGCAGAATAATTTGTCCTAGATTGGTCATCTTTGTTTGTATAGTAAATTATTTATTCTTTAGAGTTTTAAACTTCTTAATCGCAATGCATTGACAATAACAGATACAGAACTAAAGCTCATTGCCAGGGCAGCAATCATAGGAGAAAGTAATATTCCGAAAAACGGATATAAAACTCCAGCTGCAACAGGAACCCCTAATACGTTGTATATAAAAGCAAAGAAGAGATTTTGTTTTATATTGCTCATTACAGCATGGCTCAGGTTTTTAGCTTTTACAATTCCTTGCAAATCTCCTTTTACCAATGTAATCTTGGCACTTTCTATTGCAACATCTGTTCCTGTTCCCATCGCAATTCCGATATCCGATTGTGCCAAAGCCGGCGCATCATTTATACCGTCACCCGCCATAGCAACAATTTTTCCTTCAGCTTGTAATTTCTCGATTACTTTTAATTTATCCTCTGGTAAACAGCCTGCTTGAAAAGAAGTCAAATGCAATTCGTCGGCAACAGCCTTGGCAGTATTTATATTATCTCCCGTAAGCATGATTACTTCAACTCCTTGACGCATTAATTCTTTTATAGCAGCAGCACTGGTTTCTTTTATGGCATCGGTTATCGTTACAAATCCCACCACGTTTTTATCTACAGCGATGTAAGAAACCGTCTTTCCTAATTTTTGCTCGGCAATAATTTTCTCTTCTATGACAGCAGAAACAATTGCCCCTGCTTGCTCCATTAATTTTTTATTGCCTAATGCCGTCTTCTTACCAATAGCAGTTCCAATCACTCCTTTACCTGCGATGTTTTCAAAATCATTGACTTTTGTCAAAGAGACATTTTTCGCTTTTGCAAATTTCACTACGGCCTGTGCCAAAGGGTGTTCGCTATATTGATTTAAAGAAGCAATAAATTGTAACAGTTCCTCTTCTGAATACTCGAAAGCAACAATTTTCTCTACAGAAGGTTTTCCTTCGGTAATTGTCCCCGTTTTATCAGTAATCAGAACATTTACTTTGTTCATATTTTCTAAGGCTTCGGCATTTTTTATGAGAATTCCCGATTGTGCTCCTTTACCAACCCCTACCATTACAGACATCGGTGTTGCTAAACCCAGTGCACATGGACAAGCAATTATCAATACGGCAATGGCGTTGATAAATCCGTAAACCATTGCCGGTTCCGGGCCAAATTTTGCCCAAATGAAAAAAGTAAGAACAGAGATAACAACAACAATCGGCACAAAATATTTGGCGATACTATCTGCTAGTTTCTGTATTGGTGCTCTGGAACGGCTTGCATTATTGACCATTTGTATAATTTGCGAAAGCAAAGTTTCCGAACCTACTTTTTCGGCAATCATAACAAATGATCTGTTTCCATTGATGGTTCCTGATGATACCGCATCTCCCATTTTTTTATCCACAGGAATTGGTTCGCCGGTAATCATCGATTCGTCTATTGTGCTTTCACCATCGGTTATCTTCCCATCCACAGGAATTTTGTCTCCGGGTTTTACCCGTAATAAATCACCTTTTTTGATATCATGGATTGAGATTATTTTATCGACTCCTTCAAGAACCAAAGTAGCTTCGGTAGGTGCTAATTTCAATAATTCTTTTATGGCACCACTGGTTTGACTGTGCGCTCTTGCTTCAAGCAATTGTCCTAGTAATACCAGTGTAAGAATTACCGTTGCCGCTTCAAAATAAAGATGAATTGTTCCGTGTTCCGATTTAAACTCCTCCGGAAATACATCCGGAAAAAACATTCCAACAATACTAAACAAAAATGCTACCCCAGTACCAATTGCGATAAGGGTAAACATATTTAAATTCCAAGTTACAATTGATTTCCATCCGCGAACGAAAAACATCCAACCGGCATAAAACATCACGGGGAGTGAGAAAATCAGCTGAACCCAATTCCATTTTTGAACGTCCATTATTTTCAATAATGGATTGTCATGCATCATCTCTATCATAGCAATAAAAAAGATAGGCACCGTAAAGAGTATTGCTATTTTCATTTTTTGCAGCAACTCCTTATATACTTTGTTCTCCTCTGTATCCGTTGGCTCCATAGGCACTAAGTCCATTCCACAAATTGGGCATGAACCAGGCGCATTGGTAATAACTTCCGAATGCATCGGACAGGTATATTGCTGTACTTGAATAGCTGCTGGCTCTTGTATCAAATCCATTCCGCACACAGGACAATCTCCGGCTTTATCATACATTTTATCACCTTCACAATGCATTGGGCAATAGTATTTTCCACCGGCATGATTATGAGGTACCGCTATTTTTTTATGATCCTTGTTGTGTTGATGATCATTAGCAGTACTACAGCATGATTTCTCAGCTGTTTTTTCGTGGGAATGAGTAGCATGAGTCATTTCAATGGTGTACTTTCCAACGGCAGTTAATGCGGCTTGAAGTTCTTCGGTGGCAATATGTTTTTCCATCGTAATGGTTGCCATCGGTGGATCTAATGTGACATTTGCCTTTATTCCTTCGACTGCATTTAATGTTTTTTCTACTTTGGTGCGGCATCCATCGCAAGTCATTCCTGATATTGTATAGGTATGTGTCATAAGGTTGTTTTTTTAGATACGATGTGTTATTTGTTTAGTATATAGAAAGTTAGTGTTTTTTTTTGAAGCTAATATGTATTTTAAACTTGTTTCAAATGGCTTGTTTCTCATCAGCTGTTTCAACCAATTGTTTAACACTAAAAAATAATTACAAACCGTCTTCAATCTTAGATTCTGATTATTTAATTGTTTCTTTCACCTCACCACATTTAAGCATTTTTTCTCCAAAGTAAGGGTTACGCACTTCTTTGGTAGTACTAATCCATACTGCCCCTTTATTATCAAAAGCCATTGGACAATAGTGCACATACAGCTCAGCGTCAGCCATTCCTGCTTTCTTCAGCAAGCCAACCATTTCATTACTTAGTTGAGAATAAGCTACTCGCTGCTTTTCAATATCCGGAGCTGAAACGATTGCCCCAGCACTTGTAACAAGATTACTGTTGGCGCTGATTTTTTGCGCTCCCGCCTCAATCGCATTAGCTGCCAGTTTTGCCTCTGCGATATTACCTTGAGTAAGGGCAACTGTTAAATGAGTATACTGGCTGTAAATTGCGTTTAAAAGATCATCATTTATCTTTACTTCGGATTCCTTAGTAATTGCGACTGACGTTTTCTTATTCTGTGGAATCTCTTTCTTTTTGTTTTCATTATTACCACAGGCAATAAGCAACAAGATTGATAATATGGAGATTCCTGATTTGATTAATTCTTTCATTATTTGCTTGATTAATTATTACATTTTCATTCCTGACATTGGGTTTTTGCCTTTTTTTAATATAAATTCACTGTACAAGAGATAGGCGCCAGTTGCAACCACAATATCACCTTTTGTTAAGCCACTGGTAATTTCGACTTCATCGAAGGTTTCAGAACCAATAGCCACCATTCTAGGCTGATATTTGCCTTTTTCAATTTCAATCCACACATGTGTACCGCTGCCGTCTCTTATTACGGCATCTACAGGTATGGTTAATTTCATTTTTTGTTCTGATGAAGGCAGTAAAACAATTGCCTGTTGACCTGCCTGCCATTGCTTGTTTGGATTGGCAATAGCACCTCGCAGCTGTATGAGCTGTTTGCTTGTCTGCAGGGCAGGATTTATAAAATCTACTGTCATTGTTTGGGGCTGATCTTCATAACCCGAGACTATAACTTTTACTTTTTGGCCTATTTTAACTTTACCAGCATCTGCGGGATAGACATCAGCTTCGACCCATAAACGGGTATAATCTTCCAGTTTCATAATAGAGCCTCCTTCTGCTACATATTGGCCTTCTGTTATGGAAAGTTCTGCAACTATTCCTGAATCCGGGGCATAATAAACAACATAAGGAGAAGCTTTTTGTTTTTTTAATAATTCATTAAGCTGTGCTTCAGATTGTCCATATAATAATAGTTTTTGTTTTGCAGCATTTTTTATTTGGGCAAATCGTTTATCCTCAGTAAAGCTTGCAGCCTGTGCCGTAGCTAGAAGGTACTCCTGCTGCAGGGCTGAAAGCTGCTCTGAATATATTTTGTACAAAGGCTGGCCTTTTCGAACGGGAACACCAGTTTCTTTTACATACAACTCTTCAATCCTTCCTGCCACACGACTTGAAATGTAAATAGTTTGCTCAGGGTCAGTAACCAAACGTCCGTTAAGATGAGAAGAATTTGAAAATTCATTTTCCCCAGCAGTTATTGTAGTCAGATTAGCTAGTGCCTGCTGGCTGGGTCCCAAGGTTAGAAAGTCCTGTGCGTTGTTTTTTTCGAAAGGCACTAAATCCATTCCACAGATCGGGCATGAGCCGGGGCCATCTTTTACAATTTGCGGATGCATGGGGCAGGTATAGGTTTGAGCTTTTTCCTGACTGGTTTTTTTTTCTTCTTTTTGGGCACATGCTGTAAATAGAAGTGGAAAAACCATTGCAATGAGCAAAATAGTACGAATTATTAGTTTATTGTTCATGGCTTAATTTTTTAATTTATTTTCTGAAGCTGTCTTGATAAAACTCTCACTGTCTATCATATAAGCCGCATTACTGGCGATATTCCAATTATTGATGTCTTGGTCTATTAGCACCATTCCATCACCATTATTTTTCGTTTTAACTTCTCTGGGAACAAACACGTCCTGCTCTTTTTTGAAAACGATGGATTTATTTCCTAAATTAAGAACGGCGCTTTGTGGAAGCCACCAGCCTTTACTGACAATAGGAATGGCTGCAGTTACTAATTTTCCGGTCTGAAATTTATTATCCTGCAAATAAATTCGGGCTATGGTAAAGTTGCTTCCCTCTTTAAAGACGGGTTGAATGAGTCCGATAGTACCAGTATACACGGTTTGCTTATCTGAGGGTTCATAAAACACCAACTTTTGTCCTTTTTTAATCTGGGATGATACCGATGGATCAAAAGCAAACTCAGCGATAAGGTTTTTGTTGGTATATATTGTAAAAAGAGATTGTCCTGCACCAACATATTGTCCTTCTCTTAGCATAATAGCAGAGGAAGCAGGGGCAGATGCGCTGCTATTTGATGCTGCACTGCTACTTGAACCCATTGCGCCCATACCATCATCTGACGGTGCGCTTTGAGGCGAAGCCGCAGGAGCTGTTGCAGAAGCATTTGCCGCTCCCGTGTTGTCTAAGATGTACCCGGTGGCATTACTGTAAACAGGAATGCGATAGGAGATTTTACCTGTTTTTAATACCTGTTGAATTTGCCCCTGTTGCATACCCAGCAGAGAGAGTCTGTCTTTTGCTTTTTGAAGCATCGGATTGTTTGGGTCAGATTGATAAATAAATAACAACTCTCTTTGCGCGGCAGCCAGATCAGGGGAATAGATTTCCATGATTAACTGTCCTTTTTTTACGGGCTGATAATTGTACTTAATCAGCAGACGCTCAATCCTTCCGCTTACCCTGCTGGAGATACTGGTCTGCTCGCGGGTATCGTAGGTAATAATTCCCTGTACCTGCATAGAGAATATTTTAGTACCCTCGTCAGGTTTTATGACAGATATGTTTGAAACAACTTGTTCGTTAACTGGTTTTAAAAGGTGTTTCAGGCTGCTGTCTATAGCTGTTTCCGTTCCAGGAGTGTGTCTTGCAACCAATTCCATCCCGCATATTGGGCAGCTGCCGGGCTTATCCTGAATAACTTCGGGATGCATTGGACAAGTATATTCCTGATTTGTACTATGCTGATGTGCGGGCTTACTGTTATGCTCTGTTTTCTTGTTACAGGCTGTCAATACTAATATCGAAACGAATAACAATCCGACTAACTTAGCGATAGAGTTCTTTTTCATAATCGACAATCATTTGATATAGTTTTAATTTTTCATCTAATAAGTTATTCTGCAGCATATTTAAAGCTTCCCAGGAGTCAATTACTACAGGAATCTGCAGTTTGTTTTCCTGATAGTTCAGAAAGTTTACATCCAGCGATTTTTGCATTGAAGGGATTATTTTTGTTTCGAGTCCCTGGATTCTTTTTTGCATGGTCAGTATTTCATATTGCATACCATATAACATACCCTGGGTTTCCTGCAGCATGGCGGATTTCTCTTTCTCCATTGCCTGTACATTATATTGCATTGCTTTAACATCTGATTTATACATTTTTGATGACCATGGAGCAATAGGAATAGACATCATTGCCATTACCGAATAGGCTTTGGGCATCATTTTATCGAAAGAATTCATGTGGTCAAACTGGATTTTAAAAGAGGGATTTTTCTCCGCTTTCATCGCCTGAATACTGAGCTGCATCGATTCAATTCCCGCATCCATCTTTTTAATATCTCCCCGCACAGCAGCAAGACTTGTGGTGTCGTGCAAAGCAGGGTTGAAGACAGGAATAATACTTGTGTCGATTGAAAAATCAGCATTGCCAGGCTGGTTCATCAAGCTGTTGAGCCATGCTCTTGCTTTTGCGATTTCACCTTCCTGCATGCGGATCATATTTTTGTTCTCTTCAATCCTTGCGTCAATCTTGTATACATTACCCAATTGCGACTGATTGTAAGGATAGCGTACTTCCTCAATCTTTTTCATGGTCAACATTATCTTTTCGTTCTGATCCAAAACTTTCATTCGCTCTTCGGCTACCATCCAGCTGTAGTAGAGCTGTTTGGCCTGCGCTTTATAGTCGTTAAGGGTAACGGTCCGCGTAGCGTTCTCAATATTTCCTTGGGACTGGATAAATTTTTTCTTCTTGTTTAGCTTTCCTATATTGGGGATATCTTGTTCAACTCTGAACATTAAAGATCCTTTGTCGCGGTCATCCATAACTTCCTGAAAAGGATAGGGTGTCATAAATGTCCCAACACCCACCATTGGTGCCATCCATGCCGTTGCGGCATCAGCACTATATTTGTACCCTTCAGCCTTTAGGCTATAGCTTTGCAGGAGCACGTTTTTTTTATCAATCCTGTGAAGGATTGTATCAAGAGACAAGACCTGTTGGGTCTGGCTCAATAGCTGTAATGGCAGTAAAAGCAATAGTACTGCCAGTATTTTAATGTTTGACATCATGTACTTCAAGTTTGCCATATTTTCGTAATTCATATTCTTTAGACATTAGGAAAATAAGCGGGGTTACTAATAAGATATGTACGGCAGAGGTAAATACGCCGCCAATCATAGGCAATACGATTGGTTTCATTACATCCATTCCGACACCATTGGACCAAAGGACAGGCACTAATCCAAATAATGAGACACAGACGGTCATTAGTTTTGGGCGTAATCTCTTTGCGGCGCCGTGTACCACATATTCTCTGAGATCGTCTTTAGTAATGGTTTCTCTTGAATTACCTTTGGCCTTGATAAGCTGCTCCATTGCATCATTGAGATAGATAACCATCACAATTCCGGTTTCCACGGCAATACCAAACAAGGCTATAAAACCTACAGCTACTGCCACTGATAGATTGACATCCCAGAAAAAAATTATATAGGCACCTCCAATCAAAGCAAAAGGCACTGTTATAAGACTTAAGAAGGCTTCTCTAAGGGAATTAAAGGCAAAATAGAGGGAGAAGAAAATAATAAGCAATACTATCGGTGCAATGATTTTAAGGGTCTTTTCTCCGCTGATCAGGTTCTCATATTGTCCGCTCCATTCTATAAAGTACCCTTCGGGAAGTATATTTTTGGCACTTTCTAATTTTTTCATAGCTTCTTGTACGGTTCCCCCCATATCACGATCACGTATGTTGAACATGACTGCCCCGCGAAGGAGTGCATTTTCTGAACTAATCATTGGAGGGCCATCTACGAATTTAATATCGGCAACAGAAGATAGGGGCACCTCTCCAAAGGTTGGAGACTGCAGGGGAATGCGTTTAATGCGTTCTACGCTATTTCTATAGTCCTGTGCCATACGAACGCTTATTGAAAATCGTCTTCGTCCTTCAACGGTATTGCCGATGGACGCTCCTCCTAAGGCAAATTCCACGGTTTGGTTTACGTCATCTACAGTGAGTCCATAACGGGCCAGTTCGGAACGATTGACATCAACATCCAGGTATTTGCCACCAGTAATAGGATCCACAAATAAGTCAGACACTCCAGGGGTTCCCTCTAAAGCCATTTTTACTCTTTCTGATACTCGCGCAATGGTATCGAGATTTTGACCGTAGACTTTAATACCCACGTCGGTACGAATTCCTGTAGCGAGCATATTGATACGGTTGATGATAGGCTGTGTCCAACCGTTTACCACACCCGGGATCTGCAGTTTGGTATCGAGTTCCTTAATAATGTCTTTTTTGTCTATTCCTTTACGCCATTCTGATTTTGGTTTTAGCATGATAATGGTCTCAATCATGCTCATTGGGGAATTATCGGTAGCTGTATTAGCCCGTCCGGCTTTGCCTAAAACACTTTCTACTTCGGGAACTGATTTTATTATTTTATCCTGTACCTGCAAGATGCGTTTGATTTCTCCATTGGATACATCAGGCAGGGTAACAGGCATAAATAAAATGCTCTGCTCATCCAGTGGGGGCATGAACTCTGTTCCCAGCCGCATCAATAATGGAATGGAAATCAATAACGCCAAAATATTAACCGTAAGGGTTGTTTTTCTCCATTTTAGGACCCAGCGTATGATAGGCTCATAACCTTTTTCCAAAAAACGATTTACGGGATGTGCATCAGTTGGACGGAATTTCCCTTTCATAAAAAAAGAGATCAGTACCGGAGCTAATGTAAGTACCAACAAGGCATCCACAATCAGTATGAAAGTTTTTGTATAAGCCAAGGGATGGAATAGCTTTCCTTCCTGTCCGGTAAGCATAAATACAGGCAGGAAAGAAGTAATTATAATTATGGTGGCAAAGAATACCCCGCGAGAAACCTGCTTGCTGCTTTTCTCAATTACTTTAAGCCTTTCCTCTTCGGATATCCACTGTGTTTTTTTGCGAAATATATTTTTAATTCTTTTCATCAGAGTTTGTTTCAGTTTTTTGTTCGGATTCCCATTGTGCATACCGTTGTGAGAGATGCTGGTAGGCATTTTCACTCATAATAATACCGTTGTCAACTATTACCCCAATGGCAAGTGCGATACCGGTAAGGGACATGATATTGGAGGATATTCCAAAGGCATTTAGAAGTATGAAACTCGCGGCAATTGTAATTGGGATCTGGATTATGATACTTAATGCGCTGCGCCAATGGAAAAGAAAAATAATAACGATAAGCGAAACCACAATCATCTCTTCAATTAAGGTGCGCTTAACCGAATCAATAGACTCTTTGATCAGATGCCCTCGGTCATATACAATATTGAATTTTACCCCTTTAGGAAGCCCTTTTGCGACTTCTTTCATCTTTTCTTTCACATTATCAATAACGGCATCGGCGTTTTCACCGTAACGCATCACGACGATGCCTCCAACAGCTTCGCCTGTACCATTATGATCAAAGATTCCCAATCGGGTTTCTCCGCTCATCTGGACTGTTCCTATATCGCTGACTTTTATAGGGATACCATTCTGGTTTTTCAGTGGAATATCCTCAATTTCTTTTATGGATTTCAGATAACCGGATGTCTTAATGATATAGCCAATATCACTCATGTCGAATTTTCTTCCGCCGCTTTCGTTATTATTGGCTCGTACGGCGCTTATAACCTCAGGGACAGACAGCTTATAATATAGCAGTTTGTTTGGATCAATGGTAACCTGGTATTCTTTTTGAAATCCTCCAAAAGAAGCAATTTCACTTACTCCGGGGACATTTTGCAAAGCAAATTTGACATACCAGTCCTGCAGTGCCCTTTGTTCGCCAAGGTCAATGCCGGGAGCGTCCAAAGTATACCAGAGTATATGGCCAACTCCGGTTCCATCGGGTCCCAATTGCGGTGCAACTCCTTTGGGCAGGGTGCTGCTAATTGTACTGAGCCTTTCCAGTACTCTTGATCTTGCCCAGTATACATCAACATCATCCTCAAAAATGACATAGATAAAACTCATTCCAAACATGGAAGCAGCCCTTACATATTTAATTTTAGGCAATCCCTGAAGGTTGGTAACCAAGGGATAGGTGATCTGGTCTTCAACGAGCTGTGGAGCACGTCCCATCCATTCTGTAAAAACGATTACCTGATTTTCAGATAGATCTGGAATAGCATCAATAGGATTTTTTTGAATAGAGATAATACCCCAAACAAATATTCCTGCTGATAATAGTAATATGATGAAACGGTTGCGCAGGGACCATTCTATTAATTTGTGTACCATAGATTTAATTTATTTTTGAAAGACTATCACTTACTTTTTCAATCCAATTGAGTAGCTGTTCTTTCTGAACAGTATTCAGTACTGCATCTTTATGGATCAGCGTATAGGAAGCCAAAGGCATTTGATTGGCTTTTATCTGCTTGGCAATTCGGTCTAATTTATTTTCCTGTTTTCGTTTCGAATAACTTCCCCATTGGCTGAAATTCAAATTTTCTTTTCCTTCCTTGATATGTCCTTCCATAAAGGTACGTGCCGGCTGGATGTAGGAGTACCATGGATATTGCGTGTTGCTGCTGTGACAATCGTAACAAGAAGTCTTAAGAATCGTTTGTATATTTTTGGGAATGGGATAGACTTTTGAAATGTGAATTGGTAAAACCTGCCCGTAATCGGAATTGCGGGCAGGCTGATACAATTGCATCAGTAGAAAAATAATTAACCCAATAAAAAGAATCTTTCTGATGAACCGTTTCATTTTACAATTGTTTTTTCATTGAACCGCAGGTAAGCATTTTAGAACCATAGTAAGGGTTTTTTATCTCTTTTGTTTCACTGATCCAGATAGCTCCTTTTCCACCATCATACATAGGGCAAGAATCCTGATATAGTGTTTTTGCAGCTCCAAAAGTTTTGATCAAATCATTTATGTCTTTACTCAATAGAGCGAAATGCTCTCTTTGATGCTCAATATTACCGCCATTGGCCCCAATATGTTCTGCATGCTCTTTGGCATCGTCAGCTATATCAAGATATTCAGCTTTGGATTTTGGATTTATCGATTTTACATTTGTGGTTTTGAAAGCCGAATACAGTGCCTTGCCAGCTTTAGCGGCCCCGTTGCTGTCATCTTTTGCGAGTGCATTTTTTAACGCTAAATAATCTGCAACAATTTGCTGAGTTGAAAATTTTGCTTCTGTTTTTTTGCTTTGCGCATTGCCAGAAACCATTACGCATACCATTAATATGGCTGAAAGAATTGTATTTTTCATTTTAATTATATTTTAAATTGTTTAAAAAATAGGTTGCTATTGATTTTTTTTCTAAATATCTATTGGACTGTCTACACAATAAACACATGGGAAATAAGTGAATATTCAGCAAAGAGTATCGCACGGCGTAGTCTAAAAAAATTAGATACATTTCAATAAATTATGAACATCATTAGTCACGAGAAAATTGAGTGGTCATTATGTAAACAGCCCGATAAATTTATTAGTACTTAGCTGTACTATAGTTCTTTTTTCATAGAACCACAGGTTAACATTTTTTTTCCTTGATATGGGTTTTTGATCTCCTTGGTTTCGCTTATCCAAATAGCTCCTTTTCCGCCATCATACATAGGACAAAAGTCCTGATACAATTTTTGTTCTGATTTGAAAGATTTTATCAAATCATTCATGTCTTTACTTAACACGGCAAAATGCTCTCTCTGGTGTTCAATATTTCCGCCGTTAGCTCCAATATGTTCTGCGTGTTCTTTGGCATCATCAGCAATATCAAGATATTCTGCTTTTAATTTCGCATCTATCGAATTGGGATTTACACTGTTAAAAACTGCATATAATGCCTTGCCTGCATCTGCAGCTCCTTTTGTATCATCTTTGGTTAATGCATTTTTTAGGGACAGATAATTACTCACGATTTCGTTTATAGAAAATGTTCCTTGAGCAGTCTGGGCTGTTTCTACTTCTGCACTTTTTCCGGCCGTTTCCTTTACTGGCTCGGTTAATTCCATTCCGCATTTGGAACATTTGTCTCCTTTTTTTCCTGTAATTTCAGGATGCATGGAACAGGCATACAATTGCGAGTCATTCTGAGCTGTCCCGGAAGCCGCTTCAGGAGCTGCAGTTTCTTTGTTTTTTGAATTACAAGCTGTAAGTACAATTGCCATTACAAGGGTTGAGAAAATTAGTTTTTTCATTTTTTTTAGTTTTTATCTCTAATGAATGTTTTTTTGTCTAACATTCCTTTGTTTGAGTGTTATAAGAATTATTCTTTTTTTGATTGCAAATCCAATCTCTATTTTGCCTTTTAAATGCCTTTATATCAGATTTATATTTTCAGCACCAATCCGTTGGGTTTTCTACCGACATTAATCGTTTTAGAGACCGTATGGTTTGATACATTAACAACAGAGACCGTATTGGCGGTCTGATTGGTCACATAGGCAGTATTTCCATCTGCTGTAAATGTTATAGCATGTGCACCGGCACCAGTAGTGAATACACCTCCATGAACCCACATCATCTTAGTCTGGTCCCAGGTCCAATAATGGACTTTTGCATTGACAGGATCACTTACCCAAAGTTCTTTCTTATTTCCATTGTGAGACGCTATTCCAGGCATAAATCCTAGATCAATGGTTTGGCCTACGGCATCGGTTGCCACATTGATTACCGAGATAGATTGCCCGTCTTCATTATCAACATACATTCTGGCGTCAGTTCCTGTCCAGGCACCCACAGGGTTTTTTCCCACAGCAACTGTGGCTGTAACCTGCTTGGTTGCGGTATTTATAACTGACACAGTATTGTCATCTCCATTAGCAATATAAGCCTTAGTCCCATCAGAAGAAAAGGTAAGCTCAGCGGGCATCATGCCAACTGCAATGGTGCTTTTCAATGCGTATGTTAAGGCGTCATAAACCAGAACTTTTCCATTGATGTCCATTTGCGGCACCCAGATTTCTGAACCATTTGGGCTGTATATTGTGTTGTGGTTCATCATTGGCAGGCTGATATTTTTTACTGTTGCCCCACTGGCTGGGTCAATTACAAGGAGTTTACCTGTCATTCCTCCCATACCTGCGGTATGGCCTGCAGAGAAGTCCATTCCGGGTACACCGATAGCCAGATGATTGGAATGTAAAGAAATGTGGTGCGGCCACATGATCATATCGTTGCCGCTGCCCATTAGGCTTAAGGTTTCTGTAACTTCATTAGTTTCCAATTTGATTACTGAAATTGTGCCGTCCTGACCATTGACCACATAAGCGGCAGGATAGTTTATATTCAGTTTTGGATCGGACATATTCATATCATCCATTTTACTGCAAGAAAACAGCGAAACGGTCCCTAAAATTAAAACTCCAAGCATTGAACTAACGGTTATTATATTTTTCATTTTTTGATTTGGGATTATTTGATTGTTTCTATAGTTGATCCACAGCTTAACATCTGTGAACCGTAATACGGATTCTTGATGCCGCTTTCTTTGCTGAGCCAATTCGCATCAACCATTGGACAATGATTATAATAAACCGGCTGCGGCTGATCAGCAGTTTTTATAAGATCGTACGTGTTTTTGGAAAGGCTTTTAAAGGATTCCCTTTGCTTTTTTACATCTTGGTTTTCAGAAATATTTGTGGCATCTGAAGCTAAACTTTTCATTGCATTCATCCATGCAGTATGTTCTTTTGGCTTTAGGTTCTCCATTTTAATAGCATTGATTGCAGTAAGGAGCTCTTTAGATTTCAATGCGGCAGTTTTAGCATCTGTTTTCACCAAAGCATCTTTTACATCAAAGTAGCTGTCGAAAATTGCTTTAAAAGGACTGTTTTCTTGTGCATCTGCAGGAACTGCGGCTGTATGCTGTGAATGATCCATTTTACCCATATCCATTTCGGATTTTTTTATTGGAGCCGCCATATTTGTTCTTTCATATTGGCAGCATTGTGGAAGTTTTGCATAGGCGTCACCAGGAGCTAAGAACTGGTCGCTGTCATATCCTGCTAAGGCAATTCTTTTCAGGACTTCATCCTGATTTGTTTTCTTCTCATCATAGGTAATAGCCGCTATTTTGGTGTTTTCATTCCAGTTTACCGAAGCGATATTTTTGATGTTTCCTGCTTTTTCAATAGCAGTTTTGCACATTAAACAATTACCATAAATTTTTGCATTTATGTTTTTTGCATTTTTTATAGGTGCGCCAAACACTATGACTGACAGCAATAGAGTGATTGCCATCAATCCTTTTTGAATTGATTTCATTTTAAAATGTATTTGAAGTGAATATTGCTTTTGAGAAATAATTGCATACAAGAACTGTATAGAGAATTATTCTACAAAAAGCGAAAAATAAAAAAATGAAGCAGTTAGGCTTCCTTTTTTGACACACGTATGGCTGTCAAAAAAGGTATTTAGCTTATTTTAGGGATAAGCCAGATAGTATAGAAACCAGAGAGAATGGAGGTTTCTGAACTGTGGAATTTTTGTTTTTTAGAAAAAACACTTATAGTGATGTTTTTAAAGTCAAGTTGGTTAAAGAAAGTAATTCCTCCGTTACAGATTGAGACACAACCGCATGACTTGTGCCCACATTTATGACCGCAGCAGCCATCATTATTTTTTTTGGAATGACTGCCATCTTTCGAGCAGCAATCATTGTCATGATTTTTGGAAGCTTCTTTAGTATAAGAAATCTTTCCAGAAAGTTTTCCACAAGCAAAAGTAGCCATTGGCATCAAGAAGAAACCTAAGGTAATAATTACTATGATGTGGAATCTTTTCATAAGACATGTAAAATCGTAAACAAAGATAATTATAAAAATATCTCTGTTTATAAATGAAATGTTAAAATTGTTATTTTTTCATAGTTTATTTAGAAATGGATTTTTCTTCCCCTGTTTAATAGTCTGCATTGAAGGCAGTACGCTATTGAACAGTAATTATTTTTTTTTGATTTGAACAATCTAAGAGGAAGATTGCTATAAATCAGCAAGGAAAATTTCAGTGTCTGAAATGTTATAAAGCGGAAAAACCGAAAGTTCTTCGGTTTTTCCGCTTTTAGCATTGTTCTGCTTTCTTCTTTTTCATTCGGGAGCGAATCTGATAAAGGTTTTTTTTCATCAAACTGAAAATAGCTTTATGATGTTTTGAATTGTGATTCCTCAAACCACGGCACTGTGCTATTTCCATTTTAGAAAGAGAAACCTCTATAGTTTCGATTGGTTTGTTGTCAATGCGTGCAGAGAAGAGCAGGGAATCTATCTTTTTGAAATACTCATTGGTAAAAACACAGTGTCTCAGGCTGTCGCCTTCGGTCATAAATTCAGAAACATTCTCCAATACTGAAATAGTAATTCCTGCCCCTGAAAAGCATAACCCGAAAAACTGTTTTTTCTCCTCAGCATACAGACCTTGCGCTTTTTCTATTTCCGCACGCATTTTCACAAGATATTTTTTTCTCAGCAACTGCTGTTTTTTCTCCACCAATCTGTCATGCTCCAAGTGTAAATCAGCAGGACAGACGAGCAGGGCGGAGGTTATGTCTTTTTTAAACCAACGCAAAAGTTCGATATAATCCTCCCAAATTCCAAAATCGGAAACTGTATAATTCTTTTTAAGACATATTTTTACGGCCTGCCAGTTACGCAGGACATGCTGATGGGGAGATTCAAGGTAATAGCGGAGCCATGAAATCTGCCTAGTTTTCAGCAGAGTTTCAGCACAGTGGTCTTTTAATAATGATGAAAGCAACACCTGAGGTGCTACCTCATAAAAACTTGTCTTAAAGCCATTTCGTTTCAATACGGGAAGCACTTTCAAGCGTGGATAAAACCTGTAGGGGTTGATTCGATACTTGGGAGAGTTCTGAAAATCCTTTGGGCGGATTTCAAGGGGCGAATAGTACTGCCATGCATCCTGGATACAATCAGCTGGAAATGTTGTTTCCTTTTCTGACCATTTGCGCGCCCATCCTTAGGATAAAAAACAGTAATGCTGCCGGGGCTGTAAAACGATAAAAGATAAATAAAGTGTAAAACTCAGTGATATTGACCACTGTTTTCCAATTTAAAGTGACCACTTCGTTTCGGTTTAAAGTGACCATCTAATTTCGGTGCAAAGTGAGCACCTAAAAAACTACTTTTTTTCGTGTGTTAATTATTGTTTCAAATATAGATAAATAATTATTCCTTGATTATGCTTTTTTTCTTTCTCATTGATTCCCCATGCAGCTCAACCCTGTGGGCCTGATGTATTAATCTATCAAGGATTGCATCTGCTATGGTTTTCTCGCCGATTATGTCATACCATCCCTGAACGGGGATCTGCGAGGTTACTATAATAGAACCATTGTTGTGCCTGTCCTCGATGATCTCTAAAAGTGTGATTCTGTTCTGGCTGTCCAATGCCTGGAGTCCAAAGTCATCTAGTATGATAACATCCTGCCTTTGTATTTTCATCAGTTCTCTCAGGTATGTACCGTCTGCTTTGGCCATTTTCAGCTTTGCAAACAATTTTGCAGTATTAAAATAACTTACTCTATAGCCTTCAATACAGGCCTGATAACCAAGTGCTGTTCCTAAAAAACTTTTGCCGACACCTGTGCTTCCTGTGATTAGTATATTTTCATTCTTTTCTACAAAACTGCATTCTGCAAGCCGGAGTATAAGATTTCTGTCAATGTTCCGGGACTGGTCAAAATTGATGCTTTCAATATTTGATTTGTAATGGAAGAGTGCATTGGTAATACTGCGTTCAATACGCCTGTTGTGGCGTTCATCCCATTCGGCATCTATTATCATTGACATAAACTGGTCAATGGTATAATGATCGGTTTTACCGCTCTCGATAGCTGTCATGAAGGCGTTATGCATTCCATGAAGCTTCATCTGTTTCATTTTTGCTACAGTAGATTCATTCATTGTAAATTGATTTTAGTTATAATAATTTTTTCCTCTGATATTGCCGTGGTCGGGAAGATCCTGATCTTCTTCCTTTTCGTGTTCCATAGGTATCTTATCCAGACTGTTTTCTAAGATGTTCTGTATGGTTTTAAAATTATAAATCTTAAAGTCCAGAGCACGTTTGCAGGCATTTGCTAATCTTTCTGCACCTACTTTCTTTTCAAAAGACAATATGCCTAGACAGCTTTTATAGGCCTGCTCGGGGTGGTTCCTGCTTTCTATTATCTGCATAATATATTCTCCTACTGCCGGATCAATGCTGTTGGCCCATTCAATAAACCTTAAGGCATTCCACTGTGCTACAAACTGATGTGTGCTTGCCATATGTTCTGGATTTGTGGTATAGATGTAGGGCTTTGGATTTCTGATGTGTGTGGCTATACGGTTGTATTTGAAGTATATTTCAACAGTAGAGCTGGTGTAGAGCAGCTTTACTTTTTTCTTTAAATATTGATAGGGCACGCTATAGTAGTTTTTATCCTGGCTTAACTGGACGTGCCCGTTCTGCATTACTGTTGCCAGAGACTGGTATTTAATCTCAAAGCGTTCCAGAGGAAGAGGCTGCAGTTCATGTCTTTCATCTTCCATAAAGAGTTCAAAACGAGAGTATGGTCTTCCGGTAAGTTTCTTGTTATTATGCGCATCGAGCAGATTCCATATTTCCTGGTTCAGTTCTTCTATGCTGAAGTATTTAGAGTCTTTCAGATTTGCATAAATTCTTCTGTAAAGTATCTTGACTGCTCCTTCAACTAAAGATTTGTCTCTGGGCCTGTAGGCTCTTGCGGGCAGAATAGTGGTTTCATAATGTTCAGCTAAATCTGCAAGAGTTTCATTAATGGTGGGTTCGAAGCGGCTGGTTCTGACTACGGCAGATTTTAAGTTGTCAGGCACAATTGCGGCAGGCGTTCCTTGAAAAAAACGCATTGCATTTTCTACCGAAGCTACAAAATCTTCCTTCTGCTGGCTCATTGACGCTTCTGCGTAAGTATACTGGCTGGCACCGAGTATGGCAACAAAAAACTGTACTTCCTGAACCTCGGACGTGTTTTTGTCTATAATTGAGAGTGTCTTTCCAGCATAATCCACATACATTTTATCGCCAGCCTTGTGATTCATATGCATCACAGGGTTTACCTTGTTGCTCCAGTCTCTGAAGCGGTTCCTGAACTGCGTTACTCTAAGACCATCGGGATGGGTTTCAATATACCTTTCCCACATAGTTTGTATGGTGATGCCCACCTTTTTTAATTCCCGTTCCATCTGAGGAAAATAAGCATACAGATCTTCGATTCTTGAGGAAACAACTTCTGTCGGACCCTGAGAAAACAGCTCGTCCAATTCAGTGTCAGTTTTCTTGTTGACAGTTTCCAGGCTTAATCCCAGCACTTCAAATAAAGAGATATATTTTTTCACAGTATTTCTGGAAAGAGATAAATATCGGCTTATAAACAGCTTGCTTTTGCCGTTGCAGTGCAACTTAATGACTTTTCTGATTTTGTTCATGTCTAGTTTGTTATTTGCCATAGTCTGTAGTTTTTATACAGATCCATGGTTTAACAGCATGAAAAGAAGTAGTGTTAGGTGGTCAATTTGAACCGAAACAAGGTGGTCAGTTTAAATTGAAAAGGGGTGGTCAGTTTGACCCGAAATCGGTGGTCACTTTATGCTGAAAAAGTGTGGTCAATTTGACCGCTTTTTCCACAAAGGACGTAAGCTTTTTTGGGTTGATTTTTTAGATATGTAAAAAATGAGGAAGAGAAGATATTTTTTTGAACAATTAAGGGAGGATTTTGCTGAGTTTTTGCAAAATCCTCCCTTAAATATAATGGTATTATCTTAGGCTATTTGGCAGCTAAAATGTCCAATTTTTCAATAGACGGAGGTGTTGCCAATAGGTCTGGTGCATTTTCCATTAATGCTTTTGCGATCTTACCGCCAAGGTGTGCCTCTCTGCCTTCTTCGTTTGAAAAAGTATCGTAAATACCGAAGGTAGAAGCATCAATACGGAATGCATACCACGTAACGGTACCGGCTTCTTCAAGAGCAAGCGGTAATGCTCCTGTAATAAAATCTTCAACGTTTTTTTCTTGGCCGACCTTTGCTTCCAACCGAACTAACAATCCTAATTTTTTCATTGTTTTTATTTTTTAGTTAAACAATTCTTTAATCAGACAAAATTAGAAAAAACCAGCGCTGCTTCGTTTATTAGTTTGGTTCAATAAGTTATGAAAAGAGGTCAATTAGAGTGGATGTGGTTGGGGCTATACCCAAATTCATTTTTAAAGGCTGCACTAAAATTTGACAAGCTGCCATAGCCAAAGTCCATAAAAATTTCGGAAGGTGTGACTTGGTTATTATGTAACAATTCTTTGGCCTTGTTAAGCCGTTTTTGCTGAAACCATTTCCCTGGAGATTTCTGGTATATACTTATAAATTTTCTCTTAAAAGTAGAGGCACTCATATTGCACAGAAAGGCTATTTCGTCAATATTCAAGTTCGTATAAAGGTTCTTTTCAATTACCATTTTAAATGATAATTCTCTTTCATTGATTAGTAAATAATGTAAGTAATCTAAAAATACCGTCCCATATTTATCAGCCAGATAAAGCATTATTTCTTCAAATTTCAGTTCCAAAATCTTTTGAGAGATAGATTGTTGCAAACCAAAAATCTGTTGGAGCGAATGAATATAATGGATGATAAAATTGTCTTTCTCTAAGAGGAAATAAGGTAGATCCGTTATCTTTTTATCTGAGGCATTCTGACTGAAAGAATGGGAATGTTTCAATAAAAAATCGGTGATGTTTTTGTGAGAAAAGAAGAAGAGTAAACAACGGTATGAGCTTACACCTACCAGTTCGGTAACCAAAACATTATTAGATGTGATAAGTAGCGATTGTGTTTCATTGATTGAAATGATATCATTAGAAAAGTGAATGTTTTTTTGACCATCCAATAAGAAACTGAATACATTTTTATTCAGGCCAATCTTGTTTCTAGAACCGTTCTTATACACTTCGTAATTGAAAATTTGCAAATCCGAAGTATGAGTTTCGTTATGTTCCCATAGATCTTCGGGAAGGTTTGTAATGTCCATCGTCAAAATTAAATTGATTTTTTACGGAGTGTTCTTTGGTTGTGTCATTAAAAAATTCGTTCCAAAAGCGATTTTAGCCATTTGAGTTTTTTCTTGCTGTAAGAAGGGTACTTGATAACGCCTTACCACCTGACGAATAGATAAGCTCAAAAAGCTGTTGCTTTCTTTCATCCATCTTTTTCGGGAATATTTCCAAAAGTTTTTCCGAAACCTTTTCTGCAAAGCTATCTAAGCTTGTAAGGTCTTCTTTAGAAATATCCCAAAAACCTGCGGGAAGCCGAATCTCATCTTTTCCAAAATCTGTCCCGTTGTATCCGAGCCGGTATTCGGCACCGAGCAAGGTAAGACATACCATAAAAAGCTTTGTTTGCTTTTTGAAAATATACCGCCTTGCTTTTTTATCCAGATTAAATAATTCGGCTACCAATGGTTCCTGATCTGTACAGCTAAACATAATGTCCACTCTTCCATCGGGAAAAATAATGACTTCTTTATCTTCATCGGTATGATTGGCGCATAGCAGGAAACTCTCCACAAAACCGGAGAGCCGTTTGTCAGGAACAATTTTTATGTACTCAAAATCTTGCATCGTTTTTATGTGCATCTGACCTGGGAAGAAATATTGGATATTCTTAATCAATCTGTCAGATGAATTATATATGCAAAACTAACAAAAAAAAAACAGTCTAAAATACACCACCACACGCGGCAAATGCTGAGTGTGGTGGTGTAAGATTTTACCATTAATGAGGTCGTATGGGCTGTTACAACTCATAGATTTCTTTTAATGCTTCTTTCAATGCCAAAGGTTTTCTTCCCAAAAGGTTTTCCAGATCGTTTGTTACCTCTTCAAACTGGTGGTTTTTCTGATCTTCGGCAAAACCGGCGGTTAGTAAAATGGCAAATTCGGGAACGCCAAACTGCTTTAGTTTTTCGGTAAACTCTGTTGGGGCGGCATTGGTGTAAGAAACCGATTTGCCTGAACGATTTAGTAACCTAACCTTGTCATTTTAAGCCCAAAACTTGTCGGACACCTACTTCCAAATTTTGCCTCACGTTTTATAAACCACTGTATATGAACGGTCTTAACCGTTTTGCTTATTTTTGCTTTCTCCTAATATTTTTAGCTAAAAAATCGACTTTCACCGCTACATATTCGGCATAGCCACGGGCATTTGGTGAAAGTGCAAAAACCGCTTCGCCTACTTCAAAACCATCGGCACCTTCCGTTTTTTCTACAATTTCGCCAGATATATCCCAACCTATGGAAAAGATGAAAGCTGAGAATGCCAGTTTTGAAACTGGAAAGGCTGCTCTGCAAAACTGGTACAACAATGATCGCGGGGAATCGCTTTTTGCGGAACTGTCATTTAATTTTAAAAAAAAGTATGAGGAATAAAATAAAAAAAAGATGGAGTACAGTTTTATTGTTTTCATCTGCCCAAGCTCTTTTTCAGACGGGCTCTATATTGGTTATGGCTTTATCTGGTCTTGTCGGTTTAGAGATTGCGCCAGAGAAAAGTCTGGCTACGCTGCCCATTGCTATGATTTCAGTTGGAACCGTTCTTATGATGATTCTCGCTTCTCTTATTATTAAAAGATGGGCCAGAGAAAAGCATTTCTTATTGGGACAATCATCGGCGTGCTTGCGGGAATGCTTTCATTTTACGCTATTTTAAAAAACTCATTTGTTCTATTTGTTTTAGGAAACACCCTTATAGGAGTCTGCCAGGCTTTTACACAATATTATCGTTTTGCAGCCGCCGATTCGGTTCCTCAGAAGATCAAAGGAAAAGCAATATCATTTGTGATCGGAGGCGGAGTTGTGGCCGCAATTGCGGGACCGGCCTTAGCCAGATCTACCCAGAATATTGGCGCGGTTTCATTTGCCTATTCCTTTTTATCCATCTCTTTTTTGAGTATCATTTCTTTTCTGGTTAATTTTGGTCTAAAAGAGAAAAAACGTATAACGGCGCAGCAGAAGGATTTTCAGTTTAAGCAATCAAGACCGCTGGGGGAAATTATGGGACAGAATAAAACCATTTTGGCTTTATTATCCTCGGCAGTAGGATATTCCGTGATGATAATGATTATGACCGCAACACCTTTGGCAATGCACCACTGCGGCTATTCCGGCGATGATTCGTCTGTTGTGATACAGTGGCATGTGCTTGGAATGTTTGTGCCTTCTTTTTTTACCGGCACTTTGATTGAGAAATTTGGCACGGGCAGAATAATTCTGTCTGGTGTAGGCATACTGTTTTTGCATTTATATCTGGTTCTGACAGGCACTGATTTTCTTCATTTTGTGTCCGGTCTTATCTTTCTTGGAATAGGCTGGAACTTTATGTTTGTAGGCGGCTCAACTTTATTGTCAAAGGTATATCGAGAAGATGAAAAAGAAAAAGTCCAGGCTTTTCATGATTTTTTTGTTTACATTATCATGAGCATTTCGAGCCTTTCAGCAGGTGGCCTTCTGAGCAGGTGGGGATGTAAAGGAGTAAACATAGCTGCAATTCCAATGCTTCTAATTGTTCTCGGGGCTTTTGCAATTATGAAAGCGAAACATAAAAGAGAAAAAAGAGTGGCTGGTTTTTAACGCCAAGAAAGCGAATCATTTCAAACAAATAAAAAATGGCGCCAAATTGTCTTCAATTGGCGCCATTTGGCTTTGTGACCTCTACGGGACAAATTACAATAAACTTTTTGGAAGATTTGAAGAGATTGGCTTACTATAAGTAGTGCCTGTCTTTGATTGGCTTTGCATTTTTGGTTTAGATGTACCGTTGGGGATTGTTATATAAATAATAAAAACTCAAGTATTATATGGCTGTACACAGATATACAATTGTACAAATATTATTGAGGATTCATAAAGAATGTTTTAAGTTATGGCGGGATTGTCTTTCTTTGGCCTTATGAAATAATTAATTGTTGTTCCATTGGAGCTAAAAATTGGTTTATTTCTCCTTGGAATACTATGATATTGAAATCGCTTCATAATGATATTTCATGTGACAAACGAGATGAGTTTGTCAAATATATACAACATTGAAAACACCGAGTAACAAAAATTTTGTTACTTTCATAAATTAAAATCCTTAAAATGAGTATAAATTTAATGCCAATAGTGGAAGCTGTATATAATCATTACAGTGAATTTCCATATGTAAAATTGCTTATACGATATGAATTCTCTCCATCTGGAAGTTACAAGTTTTTGGTACGATATATTTCAGAATCGGGAGAAACAGTTTCTACAGAAATAGATTCTGATCCTATTGATAATGAACTAGAAAAAATTTCGGAATATTTTGAAACACTAATTAAAACCGAAGAAAAATTTAACCGTTTTATCATAGAAATAAACAAGGACAAAACATATTCTCACAGACTTTATTGGGATTTTAAAAAAGAGAAACAGGATTGGTTAAATACGGCGGAAGTTTTCTATCAGTGGGTAAATCAGGCTATGATGTCTATGATATTTGAATATGAGAAAGATAATGCGCTTTTGTCGGTGCAGTATGATGAAGATGGCGACTTAGAATATTTAAGTTCGTGGGACAGCGGTGTATTTACCTTTCATGTGAATGATAAAGAGGAACTAAAACACAGTGTATTGCTTACAAAGGATGGAAAGGAAAGAGAATTAGCGATGCCTTTGAAAGATTATTTTATTCATGGAATTCTGGAACACCATAAAGTAACCAATACTGATTTGGCCGATGTGTGGAAACCTTGGAATACCATGAAACTAAAGTCACTACATTACGATATTCCCTATGATAAAAGGGAAGAGTTTGTGCGGTACCTTTAGTTAACTTATTTGGAATTACTACTTTTATTATCAAAAAATTACGATAAACGAAAAGAGAAAAAAATCCTATATCCTTAACGGGATTTCGAACCATCGTTCAGCTTCGATTAATTCTCTGATAGCGCCACTTTAAGACTGTTTATTTCAAACAGACTAAGAATTTCTTGCGAAAAAAAAAATCGAACCGCAAATATTAGGCTGTAAAGGCTTGAAAAATCCACACATAAGGGAATAAAAAAAGAGACAACTATTTGATAGTTGTCTCCTTAAGTGATCTACGGGACAAATTACAATAAATTTTTTGGAAGATTTGAAGAGATTGGCTTACTACATGTAGTGTCTGTCTTTCATTGGCTTTATAATTTTGGTTTAGATGTACCGTCGGGGATGGATGTAAGAATTATAAAAACTCTATTGATTCATGGCATTAAACTAATATTTAAATTTACAAATTTTATGGAGGATTATAAAACAATTTTTTATGTTAGGGTAAGTTTGTCTTTCTTTGGCTCTATGAATAATT
Organism: Flavobacterium sp. YO64; assembly: GCF_004119505.1. Lineage (NCBI taxonomy): Bacteria > Pseudomonadati > Bacteroidota > Flavobacteriia > Flavobacteriales > Flavobacteriaceae > Flavobacterium > Flavobacterium sp. YO64. The sequence continues at coordinate 112,613 of NZ_NRQV01000005.1, forward strand.
ACTTGATTGCTGAGATATAAATCAATTTTTGTGGCCCAATCGAGCAGCAAGCTATAATCGAAAATATGAGAAGCAACAAGACAGTTCTCGAACCATTTATAAATGGAGTTTAACTGCTTTTTAATATTGCGGCCGTTTCAGCGGCAATTTTCTGCACAAGACCTAGCGTCACTGAATTACCTATCTGTTTGTAAAGGCTGCTTTTTGAAATTTCGGGAAAAATAAATTGGTCAACGGGAAATCCCTGCAGGGCAAAACATTCTCGGGGAGTCAGTTTGCGTATGCCGTAAGAATCTTTTATTATCGGCACATTATGGCCGCCCGTGCCCATGTTTGCTGTTAATGCTGGACAGACACTGTTTTTGTTTTCCTGGACATAAGTCCTGCGCCACTGATAAACCGCGGTATTTCGGGTGACATTTTTTTCAAGCTTTGTGTAGATAGAACTCTTGGCGGAGTAATAATAGCATTCCAGTTGTCTCTCTGTTTCCAGAAAATCCGCTACAGTTTTTGTCAAAGGTATTTTCTTTGGAAATTTAAATCTGAAGTGATTCGCTACCTGTAAAGGATCGAAACAGACGATGAAAATCCGTTCCCGATTCTGCGGTATATTGGAATGGGTCATTGTGTTGAGGACTTTATAAAATACCTTGTAACCCAGATCCCCTTCAAGAATGTCGAGTATTGTTTTGAAGCTCCGTCCTTTGTCGTGTTTTACTAAATTTTTTACATTCTCCAGTACTACTGCTTTTGGCCTGTGTTTTTCAATTATTTTTTTTATTTCAAAAAATAGCAATCCTCTGCTGTCTGAGAATCCTTTCTGGAGTCCGGCAATTGAAAAAGCCTGGCAGGGAAATCCTGCACAGAGCACATCAAATTTAGCTGGAATGGAATCCTTAACGTCCTGCAGCATGATATCACCTAGAGGCATCTCACCGAAATTTGTAAAATATGTTGTTTTAGCCGCCTTGTCCCATTCACTGGAATACACGCATCTTCCGCCAGCAGACTGCATTGCCATTCGGAAACCTCCAATGCCTGCAAATAGGTCTATAAAGGTAAAAGAGGTTTTCTCAGATGACGAAAATGGAAAAGACTTTACCTCAATTGATTGTTTTGGTAAGGCATTATTTTTACCAGCGGAATTAGAGTATATCATATCTGCATTTTTTTCAACACTTCGTTGTCAATTATGAATTAGACGATGATTCAAACTTATTTTGTTTTATGGCTCAAACGATATGATGTCTTTAATTGTCTCTAATTTCCGCCATTTGGCGGCAATAGAGTTCGACCGCAAGAATTGCAGTAAATTTAATGGTAAATTTGAAAATAATGTATTGGATATTCTGCGGGCATCCTAAAGGAATAATTATTATAACCTGTTAAATGCAGCAAGCACTGCCGATACCTCGAGCAGAGAAATTTCTGTAGGCTGTTTAGTTAGACGAACTGCTTTGCAGGCAGCCGATGCCGCTCATTTGTTCTGGAAATTTTATTAACGCAGCTGACAGCGTAAAAAAGAACAAGAGCCAATTTATTTTTTTTATTTTTATTATTTTTATTGAATTGGCTGCACAAAGCATTTGAGCATAAGGGTTTCAACGAAAGTTAAAAATCATCAATCAGATCTAGTATGATAATTTTTTTTAGTTAATTTTTTGCGATATGAAAACACCGGAAGAATTATATAGAGAGCTTCAATTAATGAGTCTGGGTTCAATGAGGAACTACACATGCATTCTTCTCACTGATACCTCCAACTATAAAGTTCATGGGACAGGTGTGTTTATCCAGATTCAAGAGCATTATTTTCTTGTATCAGCCGCTCATGTTTTTGACAGGTACAGGGATTTATTTATTTTCTTATCGGAAGATTATGAAACGATCAGGCCAGGCGGGACAACTTTTTATATTGGTCCTGCAAATAGGGAGAGAGATGGAGTAGATGTGGCGGTCTTGAAACTCAATGATAATTGCGTCCAGCATATTTTAAGAAGATACAGTTTTGTCCAGGCAGATGATCTTGCAATCAACCACACATTCAAAGACGGGGAGTGCTACACTTTTCTTGGTTACCCTGCAACAAAGTCTAAAGTTTTGTACAAGACCGATATTTTTGATGCCACCACGTTTTTTCATTTTACTTCGCCGGCGAAACTCGATCAATATTCTAATTTAAATCGAAATCCGGCAGTTAATGTTGTTGCCCACTATAATAAAAAATCTGCGTATAACAGCAGGAATGGCACCTTTGGAACTGGACCAGACCTTCACGGAATCAGCGGGTGCGGCTTGTGGTATACGGATCCTTCGCATTTGATTTCGGGAACTGTAAAGCCAAAATTAACTGCAATAATGACCGATTGGCCTGTCAAAAACCGATCTGTGATTATCGGGACCCGCATTGATGTTATAACCGGAATCATAAAGAAATATCTTGACGTCGATTTTCCTGAATCTTCGGTTGTAAGGGTACATTAAAATGTGGTGTAAAATATTGATTTTAGCAAAAATCTTTAGATTGATTGGCTCTCCAGAAATAAGAGAAATTGAGATATCAGGTAATTCTACCTGCGTTTTTTTCTGTTTTATTTTAATAAGTTTGGCCAGCTGCATATTTTATTCTGCGCCGTCTAAACTTAAATAATGCTTTAATTATAATTTATAATAATGAAAGACTACTTTCAAAATGATGTGCCCATACTGCTAAAGCTGTCAGAGCATAAAGAACTGCTGGACGGCTTTCCCGGTGAAAGCGGAGATTCGCAGTTTGATGCGAGACTGATTTATAACCAGAGAAGACCTGAAGAGGCGCAGCTGATTATTTATTATAAGCCCTCTGATCATCTGTACGAGAAATTCAGAGCACTTGCAGAAGCAGGAACCAGCATCCTGGACTTGGTAAATCCTGCATTATCGCCATATAAATGGGTGAACCCGGAGTTTTTTGAGTTTTCTGAAAGCTCTCTGATAGATTTTCATGGAACTAATTATTTCGATCATGACAAGAAATCCGTCATACTGGTTATTCGAAATTTCTGTCTTTTCCAGAATGGAAGGTATGCCGCTGACGCAAGATTCAGCCTGGCAGACAATGCCATTTCCCATCTCACAGGATATATCCAGTACGGCCAGCTTGGAACTTATGATTCAGATGACAAATTCATTGAACGGAACCATAACAGATGGACCAGGTTTGGTCCTGTCGAATTTATGCTTTCATTAAGCCATTCCTATAAACAGGGCGAACCAAAGAAGGATTTTGTAATAACCAGAGATGCGCAGCTGGCTCTAAGGGATGACAGCGAAAAAGTTAAAGATCTGGAGCTGCTTTCCCTCGGAGAAGACTTATGCCTGCTGATGTCCCTGTACTGGGAGAAGAACATTGATTTTTTCAATGCCCTGCTCAGGGTGAATGATAGGGATAATTTTGGCACCAGAGAAGTCTTTAAGCTTTCCGGCGAAAACTTTGATTCCTCGCAGGAATTTCATTTGAAGGACAAATATCAGAATATTTACGATTTTGCAGATTCGGTAAATTTTGAGAAATTCCAAACTTTCAGGGAGCTTATACAGGAGGCTGTTCCCAGACTCGTAAGGATAAAGCACCTTGATGATATTTCAGCTTTCATGGTTCTTTACAACATCGTTGAAAAGTTCAGGAACTATTTTCTAAATGAGCCCTTGGACGGCAGTGCTTTCACTGTCAAGGAAGAATATGCTTTTACAGGATCAGAAAGCTCTATTAATAAGTTCATAAAAAAGAAGATAAAAGAAATCGGTGAAATAGTCGCGGACGCAGATAAACAGGAATTTGATTCTAAAGCTTTTGAGAAAGTATCCTTTATTAAAAAGACCGGCCTAATCGATCAGTTTGAGGGTTTTATAAAATATCTCCATCTGGATCCGAACGATTATGATGTGGAATTTGGCCAGCTTATTAAAGTCAGGAACCTGATTTATCATGGAAATCCGCCCGACAGGGATTTATCGCTCTGTAATAAGGAGCTTAAAGCGCTTGTCTATGATATCATACTTGCCATTATTGCCTGATACTTTTTAGCATTCCGCTTGTGATGCCTTGGGAGCCTATTTTAAATATCGGAGCAGCCAAAATGGAAGGGAAAACGATTATTGACCATCAAAACCATTCGCCTGCGCTTTATGTCAGCAGAAAAAGAGACAATTATTGGTTAATTGTCTCTTTAATAAATGTGAAGATTTTTCAGCGAAAGAATATCGCCTAGTATGTTGTTATTTAGTTCCTTGCAACTGAGAATACCGGAAGGCTTTCAATCTGTATGGTCTGCGTTGGATATGCAAGCTCAATTCCTTTTTCTGTAAAGGCACTGAAAATTTCAAGATAGACGGCCTGCTGGGCGTCCATATAGAAATTGTAATCCGGGTCATCGACGTAGTAGACGAATTCAAAGTTAAGGCTGAAATCCCCAAAACCTGAAAAATGCCCCCTGTCATAGCTCAGTTTATCTTTCGAGGCTATTATTTCTCCAACAATACCGGGAATGTCCCTAAGCTGCATGTCAGTGGTCTGGTAGGTGACACGGATTGCGAAAACAATCCTTCTTCTTTCCATCCGTTTGAAGTTGCGCAGCCTGGAGTTGGTCAGGTCTGTATTGGAACAGACAAGCTGTTCTCCGTTCAGGGTTCTGATTCGGGTGGTCTTAATCCCGATATATTCGATAACGCCGCTGTCTGTGCCCACCGTTACAAAATCTCCGATTTCAAATGGACGGTCAAAGAAGATGACAAAATAGCTGAAGAGATCTCCAAGCACGGTCTGTGCCGCAAGCGCGATAGCGATACCTCCGACACCCAGACCCGCTACAATGGTTGTCACATTGTAGCCCATATTATCAATCAGAAATACGGCGCCTAATAGCCAGATGATGATATTGACTATGGCGATAAGCCCGCCTGCCTGCTTTTCTTTGCTTTCGCTGTCCTGGTCGCGTTTGATAAAGGACAGCACGAATTTTTTGAAAGCGGCAATTATTATTTTGATTACAAAAAAAGTGATGGCAATCATATATGCCGTATGAAGAATTTTTTTTGCCCTTAGGCCCAAGGCCAAAGTCTGCAGGGCAAAATAAACGGTGCTTATGTACAGCAGGGGAAGAATGTTCTTCTCAATGACTTCCATTGCGAATTCATCCCAGGATGTGGCGGTTGCAGCTGCCCATTTTTTGAGCCGCTTGAAAATGTACACTTTGAATATTTTTATAATCGCGAAAAGGACAATTATAATTATCAGTGCTGTGAGCCATTTAGATATTGTGTTTCCCCAAAGCGGGGTGGTTAAAATCTCATTCATGATCTTTGATTTAATTGTGTTAAAGAAATGGATAGAGGTATGCAGTGCGCAGCGTAGTTATCTGTCTTGGCAGAAACTGCTCCAAATCGAAATCCAGCAGATATTTCTGCTATTGGATCCTGTATCCGATGCAGATTACAGTTTCGTCAGCATTTACAGCATCTGCATCTGTTTTATAAAGTACGGTGCCCGACTCGGGCGCTCTGAGAGTTTTTTTCCTGTTGCCGAAAATATCGGTCAGATAGCCTATCTTCTGGCTTTCTTTGATTTTATCCCCTGGCTTAATGGAGCTGCAGAATATGCCCTGAAATGGAACCTTTATACAGGCCTTTCTGTTATACCTGGATTTCTTTGCGCGGGAAGGCTTTGTTGTGCCATTGTTGTAGATTTCCAATTCTGCCATAATCCTGTAAAGCGTTTCTTCAGCCGGTGGCTGGCTGGAGGATCCCTGTTTTTCATATCCGCCTAATGTCATGCTCAATGACGGAATTCCCAGCCTGACCGCCTGCTTCACGGCACATTTTGAAGGCTCTCCTGATGAGAGCGGGTACGGATGGCTCAGGATGGTGCCGAGTCCGCTTGCTTCGCTCAGGCGGTACGCCAGCATTGTCTGCTGCATGAATTCCGCATTGTCGTAGTAGCACATAAAAGCTATCGGTTCACTGCCGCAATAGCAGCCGTTCAGCTCCAGAAATACATCAGTGGCGTCAAAGACACCAGTCGAAATAAAATCGGCGATCAATTCTGCCGCGGTTCTCTTGGCGCTGCCCGGAAAAGCATCGGAAAGATGGGACATTCGGATGTTGTGGGATTGGGAGCTGCGGCCGCTGTAGCGCTGCACATCAGCGTCGGGAATTATAATGAGGTTTCCCTTGAGCTTTTCAGGCATTATCTCACGGCGAAGCTGCAGCAGGGAAGCGGCGGCGGAAAATCCGCCTTCGCGGATTCCGGCGGCTAGGGTAAGGGTTGGACCTTTTTCACGCCCCCTGATTAGGGTCACGGGAAGATCAGCCCAGACCGAATCCGAGGATTTCAAACAGATGACCGTATCGGTTATGGAAGCATCCTGTTTTTCGAGGTATCTCTTAAGCGAGTTTTTTTGTGACTGGGCGCTATGGACTGCCAAAAGTGATATAAAAGAAAGAATTAAATTTTTCATTGCATTAAATGATCGATGGTTATTCCGGCTGAATACAGAATAGCCATACTGATTTGCAGACCGTCGGCGGGTCTGGTTTTAATTGGTTTAAACAGGTTTTCAGCTGTATTGGAAAGCGCAGCGGGAGTGCGGGCTGCCATAGTTTTACAGGGCATATCAGACTCTTGAAGCCGAATGCTAAAAAACGGGCTTTTCTCGTAAGCCGGCACTTTTTATATATGATCTTGCAGCTGGATAGGTCGCTGTTTTACAGGCTGGAAATCGCAGGTTGCAGCAGAGAACATAAAAAACGGCCTTCTTTTACGATGTGATGAGCGTACTATCGATAGTTAAGCCAGCGAATCGGTAAATTTGAAACTGAATTTTGAGTCTAAAAGAAATGGAGTCTGTAGAGGGAGTTTTTTGAAGCGTCTGCAAATGCAGTGTTCAGCTTAAAATAGGCGGTGCTTTTGCTATGAGGAAGCGATAGCGCTTCATCAGTAAATTTTTCTGATAGCGATTTTAATAGCGCAGGGGTTTTATGCTTTTCTTTTTTGTCCTGGGAAGAAGCGCTTATGCGGATTTTCTTTTTGCTATGGGGCGCATCTACGGCGCACTGGTGGGCTTTCCTGCCTGAAATATTCTGCATCTCGGCGCAATCGGCAAGCACGGAAGAGACGCTGTGGATTTCAACGCCGTAAAGCATTCGCATGGCAAGGAGCGCCATTATCAATATGCCTTTAAAATGCTTCATGCTTGAGGGGAAATGCTGATTTTAATTGTTTGTTCCGGCCAAATATAACGCATTTTAAAGAAAATCAGCCGGCATAAAAACAAATATAGCAAAGATTTAACTTCGTCCATTTGTGCAGTAATGCCTATCCAATATTTAAATGCAGTGTCCGCAGCAGAGTGCAAAAATAATGCTGCGGACCGATAAAGGAAAATGCTTTTTCGTCCTTTTTCTATTCTATGGCTAAAATGGCGCGCTCTTCGGGTTTGCTTGACCACTGCACCTGCCAGACACGGCCGTCAAGCTGGTCCAGCAGAATGAAATTGTATATATTGGTGGTGGGGCTGAGGACAAATCTGCTGTTTTTTTCCTGATCGGGTGCGGCGAGCGCCTTGAGCGAAAGGGGAGACTCGAACCTGTTTTTTCCAGTGTCCCACTGGACCTGCCACATCTGTCCGTTTCGGGTGTTGAGTTTGATATAGGTCCACATATTGTTTGTGCTGTAAAGCCTGTATGCAGCGTCGATGCAGGGAAATGCATTGGTGCCGGAAGAAGGCTGGTTCTGGGCGGATGCGCTTATAGCCATTGCGAAGAACAGAAGAGAAAATAAAGTTGTTTTCATAATTTTCAGATTAGTTAATCAGCGGTAAATTAATGTTTTATAAAAAAAAAACAAATAACGTGCCGAAATTTGAGTGATCTCCAAATGCAAGAGGCTCAGGTGCGCTTTACGGTCTGAGCCGATAATTAGCGGCAGTATCTGGCGTAGGGCGAGAAATGCTAAGAAAAAAAATGGTAAATTCGCCTTGCACTGCAGCATTTCCTAGTGTATAAACTTGAAGAAAAACTGTAATGCCCAGTTTTAAATATTAACCTAAAAAACATCAGATTGCCGACAAAAGATTATTTAAAGTTTTTATTGGAAGGGAAACATCTTATTGTAAATAAGAACGACCATTATAACGCTGCCATGCTTGGGCAGATTTCGGAAATAGAGGAAAATGCAGTAAAATTTTTGTGGCACTCAATAGCTCCGGACGCCATGGCAAAAGGAACGGTCAGATATACAATAGAGGAGTTTGAGCAGCAGGTCGATCCGTTTTTAATTGTTGACAGGCGCCGTTCATTCGATTCGGGTCCATATCTTGATCTGCAGAAGAAGATCAGAAAAAATTGGCATATATTTATCAATACGCTGCATTTCTCTGACCAGTACCGATTAAAGACCGCTGAGTGCATCAATGTATTGGTTAAAGAACTTGGGGTTTCCGTGTCGGATGCAGAGGGAATAATTAAATCGCATATCGCACTCAATTCATTAAGATATGTCAAATTGAAGAGGGATGAGTTTATTGCTTTGAGTCCCGACAGGATCGAACTAGAAAACAAGAAAAGATATCTTTCCTCCATCTCAAATGAAATAAAGAGCCAGAGCGAGAGGATCAATTATGTAATAAGCCACGGACAGACTGTTGGAAATTATAGAGAGCAGCTTTTTATTTCCGTACTTCGAAAATATGTGCCAAAAAAGTTTCATGTGGCTACAGGATTCATCGAGGGCAGCAGCAAGCAGATCGATATCATAATTTACGACCAGCATAATTATATTCCGGTTTTTAGAGAGGATGATCTGGTCGTGGTCAAAAAGGAGGCCGTGATTGCCGTAATCGAAATTAAGACGACCCTTGATTCCGGTACACTGGCAGATTCGCTGGAGGGAATAGATAAAATATTCGACTCAGGTATGAGCTCCGTACCTTTCTTTAAAGGCATATTTGCATTTAACACTGATTTGACAAATAAATCGGCGGCTGTAACTATAGGCAATTTCTACAAAAAAAATGAAATCGCTGCAATCCATCATCATCTGGATGTGGTGTGCGTTCCCAATGCAGTTTGCGCGTATATTGATTACAGCGGGATTGATGCAGAGCAGTGTTCTTCTCCAGTATTATATACAGTTGAAGATTCAAAAGGATTCAGCGTTGGGGAATCTTTTTTCCTCCAAAGGCTTTTTGCCTTTCTTGAAGTTGAGAATTCGGCAAAAAAAATCAACGGATTATACTTTAGCGAACTTCGCGAGACCGCGGAGTCATCTCCATACGGAAGGCTGACGGAGGAGAATTGGCTGCCGTACAAGACTTTTTTTACAGAAGACAGGAGCACCGCTCATCTGGATCTCGATGACAGTGAGATAATGGAGATCCAAATCAAAAACGTTAAAGAGCGCATCAGAGATGTCAGGAAATGGATGGACGGAGCCGTTGACAGGGAGTATTTGATTGAAAAATATAATAACATTGCTTACTAGCTTTGCAGGCGTATTGTGGGAACTACTGCACTGAAAAGGCAGTTTAATCTCATAAGAAGTTTATTTTAAATCAATTAAGCAGTATGAGTTTAAAGTTTAGAAGAGCAGAAGCGCACGATCTGCCCGAAATCATCAGGCTCCTTTCTGATGATGCCCTTGGGCAGCACAGGGAGGATTTCCAGCTTCCTTTACCTCAGGCCTACATAAAGGCGTTTCAGAAAATTGATGCTGATCCCTCGCAGGAACTTATCGCCGTCACTAATGGGGCTGGAGATCTGGTCGGAACCATGCAGCTGAGCTATATCCAGTATCTTACCTATCAGGGCGGAGTAAGGGCGCAGATAGAGGCGGTCAGGATAAGGAGGGAAGACCGAGGAAAGGGATTCGGAAGGCTTATGTTCGAGTGGGCCATAAAGCGTTCAAAGCAGAAAGGGGCACATGTGGTCCAGCTGACCACAGACAAGAAAAGGCCAGAGGCTTTGAGGTTTTACGAGAGCTTGGGCTTTATGCCGACCCATGAGGGAATGAAGCTTCATATATAAATATTGCATTGCCGGTATGAAGGCAATTATGTCTTCATTAAGCGGAAGAAAAGAAGAAAAGCAATTTTTTTTTACCTAATCTGTCGATAATTCAGAATGTCTACAAAATTGGGTTGTTACTTTGTGTAACATAAAATTATGAAGGAATTAATCCTTGCCTGAAATCCGGATATGCGGCAGCGGGTAAGTTTTTAGTTTGCTTACAATGTAGCGGGTCACTTTGCAATCGGATTGCATAAACTATTTTATACATTTGTCCCATGAGATGGAAAACAACAATATTATTACTTTACATTCTAGGGCTGCTTGCAGTTCCATGCAGTGATGTATACAATAGCTGTATTTCCTCTAAAACTGCGCAGAAAGAGCTGTCGCATAATCACAGCAGTGATAATGACGACCACTGTTCGCCATTCTGCCAGTGTTCGTGCTGCAGTGTTTCGGTAATAAAGTTCAGCTTTAAAATGCCGGACCTTAATCTTCCCCAGCAGCCTATCAGTTCAAGGAATACTGTCCTAAAAGACTGCCAGGTAAATTCAAGCTATACCGGCAGCATCTGGCAGCCGCCTAAATTTTCCGTTTAGATTTTTTCGTAGTGCGCATACAGCGCAAAGTGATTTCCGGCAGGCATCTAATGTCCTGCAGGGACTGACAGTGCTTTACCGTAACCATTCGGAATGCCCGTGCGCACTTCATACTTTCCCCATACATCGATGGGTGAACAGTCTATTTTCTAAACGTTAAAATTAAATGCATAGTGTTAGATAGTATAATTAAATTCAGTATTAAAAACAAAATCATTATTGGCTTAATGACTTTGGTCCTCATATTATGGGGCTCATGGAGCGCAACCAAACTGCCCATAGATGCCGTTCCTGACATCACGAACAATCAGGTTCAGATTTTCACAAGCTGTCCTACCCTTGCAGGCCAGGAGGTGGAGCAGCTGGTGACATTTCCAATTGAGCAGAGCATTGCCACTGTTCCAAAAATCCAGGAAATCAGAAGCATATCAAGATTCGGGCTCTCGGTAATTACCGTTGTGTTCGATGATGAAACGGATATTTACTTTGCCAGACAGCTTATCAGCGAAAGATTAAAGGAGGCAACCGACAGAATCCCCCAAGGGATAGGAACTCCGGAAATGGCTCCCGTGAGCACGGGTCTGGGCGAGGTTTACCAGTATATAATCCATCCTAAAAAAGGAAGCAAGAATAAGTATAATGCCAAAGACCTGCGCACGATGCAGGACTGGATTGTGGCAAGACAGCTCTACGGAACACCCGGCATTGCAGAGGTAAACAGTTTCGGCGGCGAGCTGAAGCAGTACGAGGTTGCCGTTAACCCGGAAAGGCTCCGCGCCATGGGGGTAAGCATCCCGGACATCTTTACGGCACTTCAGAAAAACAACCAGAATACCGGGGGAGCATATATCGATAAAAAACCAAATGCCTACTTTATCAGAGGCATAGGTCTTGTGACTTCTTTGGACGACGTCAAAAAGATCGTGGTTAAAAATACAGGAGCCGCTCCGATCTATGTGAGCGATGTTGCCGAAGTGAGATTCGGAAAAGCTGTGCGCTACGGAGCCCTGACCTATAATGGGGAGGTTGATGCCGTTGGGGGCGTTGTGATGATGCTGAAGGGAGAAAACAGCAACGAGGTGGTGAAACGCATCAAGGAGAAACTGCCTACGATCCAGAAATCGCTTCCTGCCGATATTGTAATCGAGCCGTATCTTGACCGTACGGATCTTGTGGGCCGTGCGATCAGCACCGTTGAGAAGAACCTTGTTGAGGGAGCCCTGATCGTAATTTTTGTATTGGTTTTATTCCTTGGAAATTTCCGAGCTGGACTGATCGTGGCATCTGCCATCCCTCTGGCCATGCTTTTTGCGCTGGGGCTTATGAATGTATTCGGGGTGAGCGCCAATCTGATGTCGCTTGGAGCAATTGATTTTGGTCTGATTGTCGACGGTGCGGTCATCGTTGTGGAAGCTACGCTGCATCATCTGGCCATGCGCAAGTCGCTGAACAGCCTGACGCAGGAGGAGATGGACGACGAAGTTTTCGAGTCGGCGTCGAAAATACGTACAAGCGCGGCCTTTGGAGAAATTATCATTTTAATTGTATATATCCCGATTCTTACCCTTGTGGGCGTTGAGGGGAAAATGTTCCGTCCGATGGCACAGACCGTAGGATTCGCAATCTTTGGAGCCCTGATATTGTCTCTGACCTACATCCCGATGATGTGCGCGCTGTTCTTGTCTAAAAAGCCGCAGCACAAGGAGACTTTCAGCGATAAGATGATGAACAGAATCCAGAATATCTACCAGCCGCTGCTTGCCAAAGTAATTGAAATTAAATATGTTATTGTTGGAGCAACTGGCGTTGTATTCCTTGCCGCTATATTCTGCTTTACAAGAATGGGAGGAGAGTTCATCCCGCAGCTGCAGGAAGGGGATTATGCATTCCACTGCATCCTGCCGCAGGGAAGTTCGCTGAACCAGAGCATCGAGACCTCAATGCAGGCTTCCAGGATCATCAAGCAGTTTGACGAAGTCAAAATGGTGGTCGGAAAAACCGGTGCTGCAGAGGTTCCCACAGACCCGATGCCTCCTGAGGCTACCGATCTGATGGTTGTCCTAAAACCTCAGAAAGAATGGAAATCGGGCAGGAATTATGCCGAACTAGCAGATGCGATAATGGAAAAGCTTGAAGTGATTCCCGGGGTTTTCTTTGAGAAGAACCAGCCGATCCAGATGCGTTTCAACGAGCTTATGACCGGTATCAGGCAGGATGTTGCCGTAAAGATATTCGGGGAGAATCTCGATACGCTTTCACAGTATGCCAAGGAGGTCGGACAGGTTATCCAGAGCGTCCCGGGAGCAACCTCGCCGCAGATTGAAAGGGTGAGCGGCCTTCCTCAGATCAATATAGAATATGACAGGACCAGAATTGCCAATTACGGTCTTACCATCGAAGATGTAAATGACGTTGTCAGCACCGCATTTGCAGGAAAAAGCACCGGACAGGTTTATGAAAACGAAAGACGTTTCGACCTTGTTGTGCGTCTTGACAGCGTGCACAGAAGCAGCATAGACGATGTCAGCAACCTTATGATTCCAACCAACACGGGAGTCCAGGTGCCTTTGTCGCAGGTTGCTAAAATCGACTATAAACTAGGGCCTGCCCAGATCAGCAGGGAAGCCGGCAAGAGAAGGATTGTGATCGGATTCAATGTCAAGGGCCGAGATGTGCAGAGCGTAGTGCAGGACATCCAGAAAAAGCTTTCTGAAAAAGTGCAGCTGCCTCCCGGGTATTACTTTACCTATGGAGGACAGTTCGAGAACCTTCAGGCGGCCAGCGCAAGGCTTATGATTGCGGTGCCGGTGTCGCTTCTATTGATTTTTGGGCTGCTTTATTTCACATTCCGTTCATTTAAGCAGGCTATGCTGATCTTTACTGCAATACCTATGAGTGCAATTGGGGGGATTTTTGCCCTAATGCTTAGAGGGATGCCGTTCAGCATCAGTGCCGGAATCGGGTTTATTGCATTGTTCGGGGTGGCGGTTCTGAATGGAATCGTGCTTATCGGAACATTCAACCAGCTTGAAAAAGAGGGTATGAGCAACATTTTTGAAAGGGTAAAAGAGGGCACCATCACTAGGCTTCGTCCCGTGCTTATGACCGCTATGGTGGCATCGCTGGGATTCCTGCCGATGGCCATCAGCAGCAGTGCCGGAGCGGAGGTTCAGAAACCGCTTGCCACCGTTGTAATCGGAGGTCTGGTAACAGCCACGTTCCTGACTCTTTTTGTGCTGCCTTTACTTTATATCATTTTTAATACAAAGTTTGACTTTAAAGGAAAATTTAAATTGAGAAACACAACCGCCATCATTGTATTGTTTATTGCGGGTCTCGGCTCTGCAAATGCGCAGCAGAGAATCCCGATTGAGAGGGCTGTCGAAACCGCACTGCAGAGCAACCAGCAGCTGGACATCAATAAATCTGAAATCCAGGCTGCCGGGCTGAATGTAAAAACGGCCGTTGATATCCCTAAAACAGGCGTTTTCGCTGAGAATGAGGATTTGAGGCCGTCGGACAGGACAGGGATTCTGAAAATCGGAATCTCACAGAGTTTTGCGTGGCCGGGCCTATATGCAGCCAGAAAAAGCTATTTCAAGAACCAGCTGCAGTACAGCCAGCTTAATACAGCGCTTTTGAACGCAACGATCAAAAGGGATGTGCGCACTGCCTATTACAAGCTCTGGTACCTTCAGGACAAACAGCTGCTGTACAAGCGTCTGGACAGCATCTATACGCAGCTTTCCAAAACTGCCGAGGTTCGCCTTAAGGCCGGTGACGTGGCGCAGCTGGACAAGATTGCGGCCGAAGCCAAACTTCTGGAACTAAAAGCTTTTTCGGACCAGAACAGAAAAGACATGACCGTGCAGCAGCAGCAGCTGATGATGCTCATGAACCTGAACGAATGGCTGCTTCCGGTGGAAGCGCCGCTGGGCAAAGCGGAAGTCAGCTTGTCTGAGGGCGGGGGACTGCATCCTCTGCTTACCCTTCAGGAGCAGAATGTGAAGATTGCCTCGTCAAATATTTCGGTAATCAGAAACAGCAACATGCCTGAGCTGTCGGGAAGAGTCTTCAGCCAGAGGCTTTATGGGCTGGATGATCCATATACGGGATTTTCGGCCACTGCATCATTTCCGCTTTTCGGAGCCGTATCTGCCCATAACAAGGTAAAGGCGGCAAAGGCGGAAAAGGAAGTGCAGGAAAAGAATCTTGCCTACCAGACCCAGCTTCTGGCTACGCAGAAGAATTCTTCGGCGGCAGAGATTGAAAAAAACCTTTCGCTGCTTAATTTCTATGAGACTTCAGGGCTTAAGCAGGCAGAGGACATCATCAAAGCTTCGACACTGAGCTACCGCTCGGGGGAGATCAGTTTTGCCGAGCTTGGTCAGTTTCTGACCCAGGCAGTGGGAATCCGCCAGAATTATCTTGATGTATTGAACCAGTATAACCTTTCTGCAGTGCAGTTTGACTATTTCAACAATAAATAAATAATATAACAGCCTGTGGGACAGGCACATTCTTCCCACAGGATAATTTTAAATATAGAGCATAGATGAAACTCAAAATCCAATTATTAATCGCGGCCGCTGCAATCTTCTCTCTTGCAGGCTGCGGACAAAAAAGCAATGAAAGCGAAACTGGAGCTAAAACCGAAAAGGCCGAGGGAGCAAAAGAAGAGGAGCACGGCGAGGAGGAAGCTGCCACAATTGCGGTGCTGACCAAGGAGCAGATGAACTCTGTAGGGGTTGAGCTGGGCACTATCGAGAACAAGAACCTGACCGCAGCCATTAAAGTCAACGGCGCGTTAAGGGTTCCCAACAATAACAAGGCCAATGCCACCTCTCTGTACGGAGGCGTGATCAAGACTCTTAAAGTGCAGCTGGGCGACCAGGTGCGCAAGGGCCAGGTGATTGCCACTATCGAGAACCCGCAGTTTGTGCAGCAGCAGGAGGAGTATATCACCATCAACAGCCGCATCACCAATGCGGAGCAGGAGCTGCAGCGCCAGAAAGACCTTCAGGCGGGCAATGCCGGAGCCTTAAAAAATCTTCAGAATGCCACTGCCGAGGTAAGTGCGCTGCGCGCCCGCAAGGCTTCGCTGGCTAAGCAGATCCAGCTTATGGGGATCAATCCGGCAGGGATCACCCCTTCGAATTTAAGAGCGGCATTAACGGTTACAAGTCCGGTTACCGGCACGGTAAGCGCGGAATTTGCGAAGATCGGAAGCTATGTTGACGTTTCATCTCCTGTTGTGGAGATAGTGGACAACCAGCTGATCCATCTTGACCTTCAGGTTTTCGAGAAGGATCTTCCCAAGGTAAAGGTGGGGCAGAGCGTAAGCTTCACCCTGACCAATAACCCGGCGGTTTCCTACACGGCTAAGGTGTTCAATATAGGGTCATCTTTTGAGAACCAGAGCAAGAGCGTTGCAGTGCACTGTACGGTTACGGGCAGCAAGACCGGGCTTATCGACGGAATGAACATCACTGCCCTTGTAGGGGTGGGCACTGCACTTACAGCAGCAGTTCCCAATGATGCCATTGCTGAGGCGGACGGTAAATTCTACATTTTCGTGAAAACGGACAAGAAACCCGAGGAGCATGAGGAGTCGGAAGCTGAGGGAGGCGCCGACGAGGGGGAAAAGCACAGTGCCGAAGAGGAGAAGAAAATCGATGCGGCAAGCATGAATTTTGAAAAAGTGGAGGTCACCAAAGGGGTTTCAGAAGTGGGCTATACGGCAGTTACGCCGGTTAAGGAAATACCTGCCGGATCGCAGATTGTGACCAAAGGAACCTTTTTTGTAAATGCCAAACTGAGCAATTCGGGAGGCCACGAACATTAAGAAATTGAAGGATTTAATGCAGGTTCCTGTTCGACAGAGTGTGTTTGCCTGTGATTAACCCGGATAATTGGAGACCCTCCCCCTTGGTCTTTAATTGATGGTCTCGAACGGGAAAACCTGCATTAATTTAAAAAATGCCGGCAGTCAGGGCCGATTATGAAGTATCTGCCTGCTGAAAAGTGGATCCGAATGCTGAATTTAAAAATAAGCTTCGTAAATTTACTGTAACTGCCCAGCCGATAGGCCTTGCTGCCGGTTTATTTTTAATGTAAAAATTATATGAAGAAAACAACGGAAGAAGCCTTTAACAGCAAGAACATACGCCTGACCACGATGCGTATCCTGATCTATGAGTACATGCAGACGCTGAGTGAGGCTCTGTCTCTGGCCGATATCGAGAAATATTTCCATAAGGCCGACAAGGTGACCATCTACAGGACTCTCCAGACTTTTCTGGAAAAGGGCCTCGTGCATAAGATCATGGATGAAAACCAGGCCAGGTACCGCTTATGCGCAGATTCATGCGAGCAGGAAGAGCATAATGACAGGCATCTGCATTTCTACTGCAGAAAATGCGGGCAGACCACCTGCAGGGAGGAGATCATTCTTCCCGAAAGCCTGACAGGCAGCCTGCGGATCGACGAGATCCAGATTCTGGCCAAAGGAATCTGCGAGAAGTGCCTCACTGCATCATAATTCAAATCAGATAATTGTGAACAAAGGATAATTGTAAAATTTTAATTTTAAGCTATGCTGTTAAACCGCAGAATATCAGTGCTGTACTTTGTGAGGGAAATAAGATCCCAGATTATTCTCATTGTCATTTTTGCCGCTGCAATCGGCATGCTGGATATGCTTCCCGTTTTCAGGAAAGTATCCCTTCCGCTCAGCATTCCGGCCCTTGTCGGAACGGCAGTCTCGCTGCTGCTGGCCTTCAGGACGGCACAGTCCTATGAGAGATGGTGGGAAGCCAGAATGGTTTGGGGTGCGATTGTAAACGATTCGCGCACCCTTGTCAGACAGGTAATGCAGTTCGCATCCAAAGAAAACAGCCAGATTGCAGACCAGTTTGCCGAAAGGCAGATCATCTGGGTGTATGCCCTTGGCGAAGCGCTGCGCCGCCAGCCCTTCAGCCCAAAGGTGGAAGACTATCTGAAGTTCCATAACATAACCGGGACGAACATTCCCAATGCGCTGCTGGACAGGCATTCGCAGAGCGTTGCCGAAATGGAGCAGAAAGGGATCATAACGGATTTCAAGACCGTGCAGCTCAATGAAACCATATCTCGCCTCTGCGATCACATGGGAAAGTGCGAACGGATCAAAAATACGGTCTTTCCAAAGTCATACAGCCTTCTGGTGCACACGCTGATCTATGTTTTTGCGGCCATACTGCCCTTCGGGCTTGAGGATTCCCAGCTGGCGGTTGAACTGCTGCTTACCATCCTGATTCCGCTGCTGTTCATTGCGATTGAATCAACTGCCATAATCATGCAGGATCCTTTTGAGAACACGCCTGTGGATACGCCGATGACTTCGCTGGCGCAGACCATTGAAATCAATCTCCTTGAGATGACCGGCGCGAAGGATGTTCCCGTAAAACCTAAGAACATCCTTTATTATGAAATGTAGCAATTGGGCTTTCTTCCAAAAATCGGAATCCAATGGATATCGGGGTTGAACTTTATATGTCAGCCAAGCTGCTGCTGGCTGCTGCCCTGGGCGGCCTGATCGGGCTTGAAAGGGAAAGGGAACAGCAGAATACGGGCGTGAGGACTTTTGCATGCATCTGCGCGGCCTCCTGCCTGTTTGTTTCCATTGCGGCCCATCTTACGGAAGATGTATCGGCTGTTGCCCGAATGCTTGCCGCCATTGCGACCGGGCTGGGATTCATAGGGGCGGGGATAATTTTCAGGGACCAGCGGAACCTGCCCAAAGGCATTACAACCGCCGCGGGCCTTTGGACCACATCAGCGGTTGGAATGGCCATAGCACTGGATATGCTTGTAATTGCCGTTTCGGCGACACTCATCATACTGCTGATTTTCAGCGTGAACCATTTTTCATGGTACAGAAGACTGGTCGATAGATTAATCAAGAGTAAAAAAAGGACTAACTAAACCAATGGACTGCCTTTTATCGGCACCGGGACACTTCAGGAAGAATGGTGCCGAATTTTTTAACCTTATAAACTATATATCATGGAACACAAACATAAATACGATAAGAACGGGAAACAGATCTGCTGCACGCAGACCGAGAAGGTGTATGTGCAGGCCGGCGCAAAGGAACTTCTGAAGGGGCACACTCCCGATGACGGCCACAACCATGCGCACAGCAGCGTCGACGGGCACAGCCATGCCCACACCGATGATGACGGCCATAACCACAGCACTGCCGAAGGCGGAGCGTTTAAGATGTTCCTTCCTTCGATAATTTCATTGGTGCTGCTGCTTCTTGCCATTTCTTTTGACAACTGGATCAAGCTGCCGTGGTTTTCGGGCACCCTGCGGTTCGTGTGGTACCTGGTGGCCTATCTGATCGTCGGATTTCCGGTTATCAGGGATGCCTTCAAAAGCATCACCAAAGGGGAGATATTTTCCGAGTTCCTTCTGATGAGCATAGCCACAGTCGGCGCCTTCATCATTAAGGAATATCCTGAAGGGGTTGCGGTAATGCTTTTTTACGCCGTAGGGGAAGTTTTCCAGACCCTTGCCGTATCAAGGGCACAGCGCAACATCAAAAGCCTTCTGGACCAGAGGCCCGATGAAGTGACCATCGTCGCAGACGGAAAGACCAAAACAATCAAAGCCGAACAGGCCCAGATTGGGGATATCATCCAGCTGAAACCAGGAGAAAAGCTTGGGCTTGACGGGGAGCTTCTAACCGACAGCGCTTCATTCAATACGGCGGCCCTTACAGGGGAAAGCAAACCGGACACCAAATCCAAAGGCGAGGCGGTCCTGGCGGGAATGATCAATCTCAACGTGGCGGCACAGGTGAAAGTCACCGCGGCCTTTACCGACAGCAAGCTCAGCAGAATACTGGAACTTGTACAGAATGCGACCTCGCAGAAGGCTCCGACAGAACTGTTCATACGCAGGTTTGCCAAGATCTATACGCCCATTGTGGTTTTTCTGGCTATCGGAATCTGCCTTCTGCCTTATTTCTTTGTGGACAATTATGATTTCAGCAGCTGGCTTTACAGGGCTCTTGTCTTTCTGGTTATTTCCTGTCCGTGCGCTCTTGTCATTTCCATACCGCTGGGCTATTTCGGCGGAATCGGTGCGGCCAGCCGCAACGGGATACTGTTCAAAGGGAGCAATTTCCTTGACGTGATGGCCTCGATCCAGAACGTGGTGATGGACAAGACCGGAACGATGACAGAAGGGGTTTTCAAAGTGCAGGAGACTGTCTTCAAGCCGGAGTTTGACAAGGATGAGATCCTGAAAATGGTCAATGCGGTGGAGAGCCAGAGCTCGCATCCTGTTGCCACGGCAATCCATGAATACGTGGGTGAGGTGGACAGCTCGATAAAACTGGAAAGCACCGAGGAAATTGCGGGCCACGGACTGAAGGCATTAATCGGCGGAAAGGAGCTGCTTGCGGGGAACTTCAAGCTTATGGACAAGTTCGGCATTTCTTATGATGTCGATCCGGCTTCGATAGTATACACGACAATTGCGGTTAGCTATGACAAAAAATATGTCGGGTATATCACGATAGCGGACAGCATCAAGGAAGACTCGCAGCTGACCATAGACCTGCTGCACAAGATGAATATCAAAGCGACAATGCTCAGCGGCGACAAGGGAAGCGTAGTGAAGTTTGTAGCCGACAAGCTGGGGATTGACAATGCCTACAGCGACCTGCTGCCGGAAGACAAGGTAAACAAAGTGAAGGAGATCAAGGCGCAGTCTGGAACGGTTGCCTTTGTCGGTGACGGAGTGAACGATGCGCCTGTGGTTGCGCTCAGCGATGCGGGCATTGCAATGGGCGGGCTGGGAAGCGATGCGACCATAGAAACCGCCGATGTCGTGATACAGGACGACAAGCCTTCAAAAATACCCATGGCCATCAATATCGGCAGGCAGACCAAGAAGATCGTATGGCAGAACATCACCCTGGCTTTCGTAGTCAAGGGCGTAGTGCTCGTTCTTGGAGCAGGCGGGCTGGCCACGATGTGGGAAGCCGTATTTGCCGATGTCGGCGTATCGCTGATTGCGATTCTGAATGCGGTGCGCATCCAGAAAATGAAATTCTAAATTGGATAATTCAAAGATTCTAAAGGCTTAAATCCAAAAGGTTTAATGCTGCTGTTTAGCTGCCGGCCAAATGATATCCGCTTCCGGATAATCATCTGGCTCAGACGGCAGGGATTCTTTGTGCCCTTATCCAATCGTAATATCCATCAGAAATGCCTGCCGCAACCACACAGGCAGAAATATCAAACGTGCAGTTTTACCGGCAGTTCATGGTAATGCAATGCCGTATCTGCAGGTATAGCGCATTGAATCGAATTTTATGCGAAATGAAAAAACGAAAGAAGAAATACTATCCCAACATACAGAAGACATCGAGGGGACAGAAGGGCAGGCCGGTTAGAAAGAAGAACAGGTATTCGGCTGTCAATATCGGAAAAACGATCATACTGGCAATTCTGGGAATTGTGATTGTTCTTGGAATTTTTGCCAGGGCAAGACATTTCATCCTGTACCATGTGCAGGACAGGCCGCATGAGCAGGCCAACGGGAAATTGACCAATGAAGGCACCGGACGCCTTCCTGAATCCCCGAAATGAAATATATAAGAAAAATATAAAAGGCGATTGTTAATTCAAAACCGCAGGCTTTTTCGAAGGTTCTGCGGTTTATTCCATAAAAAAAATAAACCGGGCATTTAAACCAAATGATTAGCAGAATATGAAAAAGTATGCCAATATTTCCAATGTAATCCTTACCATTCTAAGGGACAATCCTGATCGTGATTTTGCTCTGGAGGAGCTTTCGGGCTTAATTTTTCCGACAGATCCGATACAAGAGGAGAAGCATAACCAGGCTGCCGTTCTGGATGTGCTGATTTTTCTGGACGACCAGAAAATGATCCTTCTGGATTTTGAGACGGACCGCTCAAGGCTTGCCAAATAGAACTGATAAGATCAAGGGCGGCAGCTCGTATTTCCGGAGAGCCTTCCCCGAAGGGAAGACAGTTCCGGAAAAGCTTAATTAAGCTTTCAGACCAGCACGCTGAGTGCGGCCGGCTCTGCCGAAATTGTGCAGCTGTTGGTCCTTAATTTATAATGCTCCCCGTCGATCTGCGCATCGGTGAAGATCTTCATCGGCATTTGAATCTGCAGGCTGTTTACCAGATGGTGCTGGGCCTTCTTGAATCTGCTTACCGAGCGGTTCAGGATATGGTATCCGAGGGCTATTTTTTCGAAAAAGGAAAGCTCGGGAATGAGAACCAGATCCAGTTTTCCATCCGTCAGCAGTGCGCCTGGGGTAAGGCTCATGCTGTAGCCCATTTCATTTGAATTGGAAACAAAGACCATAAAGGGCTTTATTGGTATGACCCTGTCGTCGAAATATATTATGGCGGGCTGCGCATTATACTCAAAGGCAGCAGCAACTGCAGCCTTGATATAGGCAAAAAGCATCCTTTTTCCCGAATTCTCATACTTTTTTACAATCATCGCGTCAATTCCGATGCCGGTGTTGCTGAAAAAGTAATGCTGGTTGATCCTGCCGGCATCGATCCGCAATTTTCTTCCTTCCCTGATAATTTCAAGAGATTTTCCGATATCGCGCGGAATGTTCAGATGCGATGCCAGTCCGTTTCCCGACCCCACAGGGATGATCCCCAGCTTCACATCGGTGCCGATAAGGCGTGAAGCCACCTCATTGATGGTTCCGTCGCCTCCGCAGGCCACGATGATGTCGGGATTCTGCTCGAGCGCTTTTTCGGTGAGAATCAGGGCGTGCTTTCTGCTCATGGTGTAATCAGTGCTGATCTTATACCGGTCAGCGGGAAAGAACTGCCTGATGTAAAAATCGGGCAGGCTGTGGCGCCCTCCGCCGGAGACTGGGTTTATGATGAAATGTATGTAGGTCATTGCTTATTTTAAAAGTTTGTTTGTAAAAAGGTAATCAGCGGTCTGGTACCATGCGATGGTCTCTTCAAGAAACGGTCTGTCCATCGGCAGGGTCGTGAGGCTGTTGTCTGATTTTTTCCAGCTGTAGAAGGCCTGCTTCTTCTGGTCGGAGAGTATCATGACCCGGCTGCCTTTCATGAGCGCGAGCTTGCGGTATGTCCCCAGAAATGCCCGCTGCTCGAAATCGGGTTCAAGGATGTCCCTGCCGAAGAAATCGGATTCGTAGTGCCATTTGAACATCGAAAATACGGTAGGCCAGAGATCGATCTGCGAGCACTGCTTATCCACCTTGCGGCTGGCCGTATCGGGCATATTGACGATAAAGGCGGGGATATGGTAGTTGGCAATGTCGATCTCATCCTTTCCTGCGCTGCTGGCGCAGTGGTCGGCAACGACAATGAAGACGGTATTCTTGTACCAGGGCTTTTTAGACGCTAGGGCAAAGAGCCTTTTCAGGGCATAGTCGGCATACTTGACAGCCCCCTCGCGTCCCGTTCCCGACGGGATGTCTATCCGGCCTGAAGGATAGGTGTAGGGCCTGTGGTTGGAGGTGGTCATCACGAAATTCAGGAACGGCTTTCCTTCCTTATGCTTCTGGTCGGCAGTGCTGATCATTTTATTGAAAATGTCCTCATCGCAGATTCCCCATGCATTTTCAAAGGTGACCTCGCTGTCTGCGATATTATGCCTCACTGTGCTGATGCGGTCGCTGAGCACGCTTCCGCGCCCGCGGTCATAAATGCTGAAGCCGTTGCCTCCGAAATAGGAGTTCATGTTGTCGAAATAGCCGTCGCCGCCGTAAAAAAAGCTGCAGTCATAGTTTTTGGACCTGAAGACATTGCTGATGGTGTAGAGGTCCTGGTTTTCCGGCCTTTTGACAATCGACTGTCCCGGGGTTGGAGGTATGCACAGTGTCAGCGCCTCCATGCCGCGCACGGTTCTGGTTCCGGTGGCGTACATGCCGGTGAAAAAGACGCTCTTCTGGGCAAGGCTGTCCAGGAAAGGGGTCAGGTTCTGCCTGTTTCCGAATTCGGCCATAAAATCCGCACTGAAGCTTTCCATGAGGATAAAGACCACGTTGCTGCGCTGCAGCGGCGACTGGGCGTCCTTTATGCTGCGGTGGATCGAGTAGCCTGTGGTGGCAAAGGATACCGTGCTGTCGGCCAGTTTTGATTTGACGATGCTGAACGCGCGGTCATTGCCGATGGAGGTGTAAAACTGCTCATACTTCATCTGGTTATTGCGGAAAGCGGCAAAAAAGGCATAGATGCCCGATTTGGAAATTTCGGAATTGTAGCGGTTGGGCGACCATTCGGCCTGGCTGCTAGAAATAAAAGTGATATAAAAGGATGCCGCGGCCGTGAAGAGCAGCAATATGGAAACCCTCTTCACTATGTCCACGTTGTGGGCGAATGCGGCGGCAAAGGCTCTTGATCTGTAAAAGGCGAAAAGCACAAGTGCGGTAACTATCACGACAGCTGACACGAGAAGCGCCAGAGGATAGGACTCCTGTATATTGGCAATGACCTCGTAGGTGTAGATCAGGTAGTCCACCGCAATGAAATTGAAGCGGGTCCTGAATTCCTCCCAGAAGGTGATTTCGGCCAGAAAGGTGAAAACCAGTATAAAAACATTCAGCGCCGTAAAGAACCAGATTACGATCCTGTCGGCCAGCGAGCCGGTCCATCGTCCCGCAAATACGGTATAGTAGAGAACGGCAGGATAAGAAATCAGTGCGATGGTTCCGATATCAAAAAAAAGCCCTGTAAGGAGCGTGCGGATGACATCAAAAATGCTTTGCGAGACCTGGCCATGCTGCCAGATAAAAAGGATGATGCGCAGCAGCTGCGAAAACAGCAGAAACCATGCAATAAAATGAACCAGCAGTGCGTATCTGCCGGTTCTGATAGACAATTTACCCATAACTCAATAATAACTCAGCAAAGTTTACATTGCAATGTTGTAGTCATTCTGAATTTTTGGTTTTTATTAAGAAATATTAACCGATTGTGCATAAAAAAAGCAGAGCGGCAGGATGCCCGGCCTAGAACTTTACGCTGAAGCAGTGGAAATCGTTATGATAGGAGTAGGAGATCTTCCAGCCGCTTATCTCGGTTATCTTTCTGATAATGGCCAGACCCAGCCCGCTGCCGTTTGCCGAGGTGCCGCCGCTGAAGAAACGTCCGAAGAGCTTCTCGATGGGAAGCGGTTCGACCGTACCGGTGTTGAGGATCATCAGCTCGCGGTCCAGGATCCTGATTATGATATTTCCCTCGGTGCGGTTATGGCGGATGGCGTTAAGCACCAGGTTGTTGATCAGGATTTCGGCAAGGACAGGGTTGGCTTCTATTTCAAGCTTTTCGGACAGCTGCACATTAATGGCGACCCATTTCTGGCCGGCCTGCTCGGTAAAGAAGTCCAGATGTTTTTCTATATGCTCATTGACCGAGATGCAGGTTTTTTCCAGATAGATCTCATGCTCTATTTTGGAGAGCAGCAGCAGATTTTTGTTGAGCCTGTTGAGTTTTGCCACATCCCTGCTCAAGGCGCCCAGCACCCGAGTCTGGTCCTTGTCGAGCCGCATCTGGAAAAGGGTGTCGATCTTGTTCTGGAACAGCGCGAGGGGCGTCTGGAGCTCATGGGCCGCATTTTCCACAAACTCGCGCTGGCTTTTGTAGATGGCCGTATTTTTTTCGATCAGCGCCTCAAGGCTTCTGTTCAGGCGTTCAAATTCGTCGATGTCGGTCTCCAGGAAATGGGGGGGCTTGTTCTTGTCGATCTCAAACTCATGGATCTGGTCCAGAGTGTCATAGAAGGGCTTCCATCGTTTGGATGCCGTTTTCTTGGAGAGCCATACAATGCCGATAAAAAGCACCAGAAGGATAAAGGTGAACATGCCAGCTATGGTGAACACCATCCTTTCCATTTCCAGCAGGTGGATCTTTTCGGTGTAGGTGTATTTTCTGCCGGCAATTTCCACTGGGGCGTAAATGATGCGGAAAGGCTCTTTTTCCTCAGCTGTGGAGTCTTCGATCATGGTGCCGACTATGGAATCTTTTTTTACGCCCATATCGGGCATAATGGTGAAATGCAGGTTGTACCTGTTCCAGGTCTTAATGTCTTCGGGAGTGAAATTGCGGCTGGACTGGTTAATGAATGCATTTTTATGCTGCACGAGCACCTCTTCGGTTTCGTAGATGAAAAGCCACTGGCTCACAAAGTAGAATATCGGAGCACAGATTAAAAGGATCACGGCGGCAAGCACGAGAAAATCCCTCGTGGTTTTGCCCAATAGTTTTTTACGATTCATTTTTCCCATTTGTATCCTTCGCCGTAAACGGTTTTAATATAGTCTCCCGAACCTGCTTTGGCGAGTTTCTTTTTGAGGTTTTTGATGTGTGCGTATATGAAATCATGGCTGTCTAGCATATCGGCCATATCGCCGGAAAGATGTTCGGCGATGGCGGCCTTTGACAGGACCTTGTCATTGTTGCCGATCAGGAACAGCAGAAGGTTGAGCTCCTTTCTGGTCAGTTCGAGTTTTCGGTCATTGACCAGCACTGTTTTGGTGAACACTTCGATCCTGATCTCCTGAAACACCACGCTGTTGCTTCCCCTGAAGTTCCTGCGCCGCACCAGCGCCTGCATCCTTACCAGCAGTTCGGCAAGATGGAAGGGTTTGGTAAGGTAGTCGTCGGCGCCCAGGCTGAAGCTTTCCAGCCTTGTCTCCAGGGTCTCTTTTGCCGATATGATTATCACCCCGTCGGTCTTGTCCTTGCTTCGCAGCTCCCTAAGGATGTCAAAACCGTCCCCGTCGGGAAGGCCCAGGTCAAGCAGTATGCAGTCGTAATCGTAATTGTCGATCTTATGGACGGCCTGCGCATAATTGTGCGCCGTTTCGCATTTTACGCCATTGTCCTTGAAATAGCTCTGTATGCTTTGAGCGATATCCTGTTCGTCTTCTATGATTAAAATTTTCATGATGCCATTTTCTTAGCGCCCCATGACAGTGCATATGCCCACTAAATTTAAGAATTTATGGCAATATGTGCGCTGCGGGGCATCATTTTTTTTTAAAACGGCGTGGCCGTTTATATATTACAGTCTGTAATAATACGGCTCAATTTTGAATTAATTCTGAATTTTTGCCTGCGGCGTGTTTTTTTGCCTCAAAAACTGCCTTAACCTATCCGGGCTTTGATAAAGATTCCCCCAGCCATGAAAACTGGATGCCGGGAGAATCAAATCAAAAAAAACACGGTTTGGGAACATATAAATGTTCTTGTAAGGCTTATTTTTCAGCGCTGGACCATGCTGGAAATAATATTGATGCTCAATGCCAGTATGGTGGTGTTGAACATAAAGGAAAGCACCCCGTGCACCAGCGCGGTCCTCCTTATCTTCCTGTCCAGTATGGCGACATCGGACACCTGAAAGGTTGTGCCGATCACAAATGAGAAATAGACAAAGTCGAGATAGTCAGGTTCGCCTTTTCCGGGAAAATCAAGGCCGTTGAGCGAATAATGGAGATTGGCGTATTTGAAGGCGAACGTGGTATGGACCACCGCCCAGGCCGTTCCCACCGATGAGAGGGTCATCACCACATGCAGCGCCAGCTCGGAACCGGTCTTCTGGTCGGCTGAAACATACAGCAGCACGATGCCCAGAAGGCTTACAGCCGTTGTAAGGAGCATGAACAGGGACAGCACAGCGCGTCCCGAGTCCTGGTCTTTGGCATTTTTCTTAAGCTCATCCACACGGCAGGTGAAAATTGTAAACCAGGAGAAAAACAGCTGGTTTAGCGAAAAAGCCAGCCAGACCGCCATGATGTGCACCGAAGGCCTGCTGGTTCCGATCTCAAGGACAAGGGCGGTGAGCAGTCCCGCCGAAGCGGAAATTGCCAGCCTTGACCTGTTGCTGAGCCGGTTTATAAATACTGTTCCATTCATTAGAAATTATTTTTATGGCTTGTGCCGGTTGTTTGAATGCTATTGGTAAATGTTCATATTTTCATCATAGATGGAGCTTTCTATATTCAGAAAGTTCAGCACACTGTGGAAGACATGGTACTGGGATGCGGTTTTATCGGCTTTCAGTTTTTTTGAGCCGGGCGAAACCCAGACAATAAAAGGAATCTCAAACTGCTCCCTTGGCGCAATGCTCATCGGCAGGCCGTGCATGTAGAGATTTTTTTCGCCGAGCGACTCGCCGTGGTCCGAAACAAAAATCATAGTGCTGTCAAAATCCTTGAGCTCTTTCAGGTTCTGGATCACGCGGCTGAGCAGGTAATCGGTATAGACTATCGTATTGTCGTAGGCGTTCATCAGCTCTTCCTTTGAACAGTCGGCAAGCTCGACGCTTGAGCAGACCGGATTGAAATACTGGAACGCCGGAGGGTACTTTTTGCTGTAGCTGGGACCGTGGCTTGTGCTGGTATGCAGCACCAGAAGTATCTTGTCCCTGCTGCTGGCCAGGATCTGCTCTTGGAAAAGGTTAAGCAGGACCTCGTCGTATGCGCATTCCCTGCCCGTACATGCAGCGCCCAGGTATTTCCGGTTCTGGTAATTTTTGATATGAAGCGGCGGCTCTCCCCAGTTGGCGGTCCTCCAGATGACCTCGACATCGTTACGGTACAGGTAGTTGGGCAGAATCTCATAGAGATCGTCGGTCTTTTTATAGTCCAGTATCGCCTTCACGCCGCCGGTGGTATAGGTTGCCGAGGAGACAGCATTGAAGATATGCAGGTTTTCAGTTTTGGAAAGCAGCGGATTGGTGTTCTTTGGATAGCCGTAGAGCGAGAAATTGGCCCTTCTTGCGGATTCCCCGATGACCAGCACCACAATGGATTTCTTCCTGTCCCTGATGCGGGCATCGGGAAGCAGGATTTCCTTCTGGTTTTTCCTGTACTGGTGCACGTAAAAGAGGGAGGTGTTGACCGCATAGGACCATGGCATAGCCAGCCCTCCCAGCTTTTTGGAATTCTTGTCTATCCAAAGCCAGCCGGCGGAATTGATAAAAACCAGCGCCAGCGCAACAAGCAGGCTTCCCGTACAGAGCGCCGCAAACCTTTTAAGGGGCTCCTTTACGATCTTTATCCTCAAGAGCGCCGCCGAGGGAATTATCCCGAGCACGAGCACATAAAGCACCAGCCTAACCGAAAAATAGGCGCTTGATTCCGCATAATTGGTGTTGAGGATATTCCCCACCATGCTTTCGTCTATGATCACGCTGTAGGAATTGATGAAATACAGGGCTGCCGCGCTGAGGGCAAAAAAGAGCGAAATGAGAATTCTGCCGAAAATTCCGGTAAGGTAAAGCAGCAGGTAAAAGACCAGGAAATCCAGCACCAGCATCAGCAGGATGAGGCTGGAGATGGTCATAATGCCGCTGAATCCCGCGTAATTCAGATTCCCGACCACAAAAGAGAAGAAGGGGATATGGAAGAACAGGCAGTTGGCCAGGCTGATTAAAGCCGCCATGCGGGCCGCCGGGAGTCTAGCTTTTAACATAAGCGGCTGTAATTTTATATAGTGATATGGTCAAAACGAATAAAGACAGGCAGAATATGAAAAGGTGCTCCTGCATGATCCTGAAGGCCAGCGCAAGCCAGCATCCCGTGAAGGCAATGATGAAGAAGGGGTGGTATTTCCTGTTTCCGATCCATTTCCAAATGCGGTACCTTGTTGAGATAAATATTCCGGCAAGGGCGCAGAAGTAGCCTATGATGCCCCCGACAAGAACATCAATGGGGTAATGCGCTCCCAGGGCAACCCTTGTGAGGACAAGCGCGAGACCCGCTGACACAAAAAGTGCGCACCAAAAGATCCTGTTTATCAGCCTGGCAGGCATAAAGGCAAACATAAGGATGGAGAGCGCCGTAAAAATGGTGATGGAATGCCCTGAGGGCAGGCTGTTGTGCCCTGAGAGAGTCCTTCCGATTATGGTAAAGCTGCCGTTGTCAAAAAAAGCTGCCGGCCTTGGGACATGAAAGAGCTTTTTCAGCACGCTGGAAAACAGGCAGGAAACCAGAAGGGCAGAGGCAAGAGACTCCCATATCTTAGGCGCGTGCAGCACAAAAATGCTCAGCAGCGACGCCACCACCAGGGTATTTCCGGTTTCGGTGAGATTGTACTGCATTTCGGGATATTGGGACAGGGCGGCATTCAGCATAAAGAAATATTCCCGCTGGATTAGGATATACGATTCGGCGCGCAGCGCATCGAACATGAAAAGGAATGCGGCGATGAGCAGCAGCAGCACCGCAGGCAGGAAAAAAAGCGAAGGCCGCAGCCTTGAGAAGTTGAATGTAACATAAAGGTCCAACAGGGGATTGGCCTTTTCGGATCTGATTTTTTCGATGCCCCCATCGGCATTTTCGAGGAATAACTGGCGCATTTTCTAGGACTTTGTTAATCATTGTTTTACACTGGCTTAACCAGGGCAAAACATATCGATTCTTTTTTCCCGAAAGTTTACAATCCAATTTTGTAATCATCCTGAATTTTCATTTCACAAACTTTTATTTTGGATAATTTTAGTGTTTATTTGTTTGTATATCAGATTATTAAAAATATTTTAAAATTTTCAGAAGAGCAGCAAGTCTCTCAATGCGAGCAGTTTTTTTTCTGCCGATCCAATGCGTTTTAACATTCGCCGGCGCATTATTTTAACACTGAAATTTTGCATGCGCCGAATGTAAATAGGTATATTTGGATTTAGAATCCACCCAAGACCAACGGTCAGATCTTTCAAAATGGAAAAAGCGATACGACTAAAAGTGAGAAAAGATTTGGATGCCCGCCAGCAGCATACCATCCTTAGGCTCAAGGGCAGCCTGATTTCCAAAGGCTATACCGAGATTATCCACATCCTGGACAAGGATGAGGAGTTTCATATCAATACCTTTGAAACACCATCTGAAAAGCAAGTAGAAGTTAAGCAGTATATCGCTGCATTTATAAATCAGGAAAACATCCTGGATACTGTAACGATCGAATAGTTTCAATTTTCAAATAAAAGCTGCTTCGGTTGTGAAGGCAGAAGCACTTTTTGGTTTTAAGGTTGCACATGCTGCAAATAATTGTAATTTTATAAAAAATCTTACTAAAAACTTTTGGCGCATTGATGAACATTGATTTTCTGGATGCAGGCTGTGCGGATGCCATCCATATTAATTTTAAAGGCACTGATGATAAAACGCACAACATCATAATTGACGGCGGCAGCGAGAAGAGCCGCCTTTATGAGTCAGGGCTCAGAAAGAGATTGCATGAAATAGCCAACGTCAGAAAAGAAATAATTGATATATGGATCATCACCCACATTGATGATGATCATATAGGCGGAATTCTCCGTCTTCTTAAAGATGCTGACCTTCTGAAAGCCGTGGATCTCTCCAGAACCACTTTCTGGTTCAATTATTCCAACTGGGACTATGACACCGGCATCCGGAGCAATAACTTAAAAAATGTTAAGCAGGGCATTACCCTTAGGGAGTACCTTGCAGCCCATTCACATGTAAAACAGGACATAACCGACAGCCACCCCCTGATTGATTTATGGGGAGCCAAATTGATTATCCTGTCTCCCGACAATGCAAAATACAATTCGCTTCTCAAGCTGTGGAAAAATGAGGAAGTGAGAATGAGAGATAATGAGCCTTCATCTTTAAAAAGCATTAGAAATAATGACTACGGCAGGAGGATTGAAGATTTCGATACTTCCAGGGAAGTGAAGGATGTTTCGGTGGAAAACGGATCAAGCATCAGTTTTATGCTGCAGTTCAACGGCGAATCATTTCTGTTCACTGCCGACAGCCATCCTGATGTTCTTGTCGCAGCTATCAGGAGAAGATTCGGAGGGCAGAAGATCAAGCTAAAGCATATGCAGATTCCCCATCACGGAAGCAGGTATAATACAAGCAATGCTCTACTGGAGCTGGTTGACTGCGAAAATTACATTATTTCAGCAGATGGATACAACCGTTCAAATCTGCCCAACAAGGAAACTTTAGTGAAAGTGCTTCGCGCCAATCCCGATAAAAACATCAATTTTTTTATCACGCAGGAAAATGAACTTACAAGGAACATTTTTAAAGCAGATCCAGAATTTAATATTAATCTAATATTTCCCCAGCCGGGAAACAGCCACCTTCACTTTGAAATAGGATGACAGCAGAGAAAGATTTTATAGTAAGAATTGAAAATCCCCATGGATTCAGCAGCGGACTTATATATTCGCCGGCCGGCCAGTCAGAAGAGGCCTATGTTTTTACGGCAAGACATGCTCTGGTTGGGGATAATGGGATTGCATGGGAATGCAATGAGCTGTCAGTCGGATTTCTTGCTGAAAATGGATGGTCCGAATATAAGCTGCAGGAAGGGGATGTAATATTATTTGGCGAAAATAATGCAACTGAAGATATAGGAGTACTGATAGTCAAAAAGCAATTCCTTCCCGTATCGCTTAACTATGATAAATGCCCTGAAATCTGCCTGGTGCCGGCTAAAGTCCATGAACTTGAGATAACAGGTTTTCCTAAAGTGGTTCTTAATCAATTAAAAAGAACGCTGCACCATTTGATGCCCCTTAAGGATAGAGATTACGAAAGGCAGATACAGATTGAAGTATCAGATCCCCTGACAGGGGAGTACAATGACGACAACCTTGTGGAAGGCTATTCGGGAAGTCCGGTATTTGTTAATGTGAATGGCAGATATTTCTGCTGCGGCCTATTTCTTGCCTATGAGACAAAAAATAAAAGAATATTGGGGATCGATCTTTCTCTGGTAAATGATCTTCTGGCGTCAAGATCGCTGCCCCTTTTATCATTGCTGCAGATAGAGACAGACCCTACTGTGCTTGAAGCAGCTGAAAAGCTTAATGAAAATTCTTTCAGGGTGCTTTCAAGAATACGAGACAGCGTTGGAAAAGTCAACCTGCCTAGGACCGAAATTTCAGCCGCTGCTTTGGAAGTTATAAAAAACGGCAAGCTGGCAATATTTACAGGAAAGCCGGGAAGCGGAAAATCGGCGATGGTTAAGAAGATTTTGGATGGACTAAAAAGCGATTTTGAAATATTTGCTTTTCAGGGCGAGCAGCTGGACAAAAAAAGCATCGAGGAGATATTTGCAGATAAGCCCTTCTGCTTCGGCATATCCCTTTCAGAGGTTCTTGATTCCCCGCAATTCGGTAAAAAGAAAATTTTCCTTATAGACAGCATCGAAAAAATACTTGAAACGGATAATGCTGAGACAATATTGGATTTTTTTGAACTGCTTTTTAAAAGAGAGGATATTACATTAGTGTTTACCTGCAGGAGCTATGCGGCCGAGCATTTAAAAATCCGTTTTTTAAGGCAGTTTCCCGCTTTTCCCGATTTTGATGTGCCTGCGCTTGATGCAGCGGAGCTGGAATACATCGCTGAGAGCTATCCGATGCTGAGAACGTTAGCAAAAAATAAATCCCTTTTGAAAGTTCTCCAGATTCCCTTTAATCTGGATAAGGCAGTGTCTTTACCTCAGAATTCGGTAAAAGATGATATTGATACTGAAGCTAGGTTCAAACAGATCATGTGGGAATATGTGATTGAAGGGCGCGAAAAGGAATCAGATCCCCGAAAAAGACAGCTGCGCGGTGAGACATTTATGGAAATTGCCCTGAAGAGGGCATCGGCAATGAGCGCATATGCAACTGTTGAGGATGCACGTGCTGACATACTTCACGAGCTGACCGCTGACCATATTATTGATCCAGAACCGGTATACAGAAGAAGCTTTGCGGCAGCTCATGACATCTATGAGGACTGGGCATTGACAAGGCATATTGACAGCAATTATCTGCAGTACATTGCTGAAGAGGGCAATTACGGCGCTTTTTATGATGCAATAGGAACCGCTCCGGCAGTCCGGCGAGCCTTCAGAATCTGGATATCAGAAAAAATACAGGCAATGGACGGATCTGCAGGCCAGCTCGTAAAATCAACCCTCAACGATTCGGCAATCCAAAACTACTGGAAGGATGAAATATTAGTTGCTGTCATGCAGTCGCATTACAGCAGAGATTTTCTGCGGGAAAACAAGGATTTTCTATTTTTAGATCAGTTTAAATATTTCATAAGGATAATTTTTTTAGTTCGGGTTTCGTGCCAGAAGCCGGATTTTTCCCTCCTGAACGCATTGGATGTGGACAAAAGGACTCAGGTATATCACAATATCAATCTGGTTCCCTACGGTGAAGTATGGGCCAATCTCATTGAATTTATTTTCTTAAACCTGAATCTGCTGCAGCCACAGATGAGATTGATACTATCAATGCTGCTGCAGTGGGAGAAAGGCCTGAAAAAAAACGAACCGTTTCCTGCCGAGGCCGAGCATGCAGCTAAAATTTTAATATGGTTTTACAGTAATTTTACATCAGGTGTCCCATCTGACCAAGGAAGGGCTAAAACTGAGAATCTTGAAAATGGAATATTAATGCTTTTCCGTCTGTCTGACTTTGTCAAAGATGAATTGAAATCATTAATAGAGGATGCGTTTAGAAATAAAAACAGGGATGCTGATTTTGAAATCGGCAATCTGTATGACAAGATTTTAGAGTATGCCCTTGACGGGTACGAAGGGCAGAAAATATGCAAAAATTATCCTGAACTTGTCCTTGAAATTGCAGAAAGCAAATGGTTTTATTATCCGCCGACTCCTGAGCAGATTGCAGAAATGAAGAGGCAGTCCATTCTGGGGCCGTACCACCGGTCGATGATGCACAGCGAGCAGGATTTCGGCTTCAGAAGGAGCACAGAAAGGCATTATTCACCTGGAAGCCCTTATGAAACGCCTATATTGAACCTTCTGCTGTATTCTCCCTTTGCAACTGTAGATTTTTTAGTGAAGCTATTTAATCACGCTGCCGATTCCTATATCAAGTCCGATTTCGGCCGGGACAATGAATTTCTGCATCCTGCCGACCACCGTTCGCAGATAACTGTTATAATGGACGACGGAAGAGAGATTAAACAGCATGCCAGCCCTTCATTATGGATGATGTTCAGAGGAACCTATTTTAATTCGCCCGATGTTCTGAAATCCTGCCTAATGGCAGCCGAGTGCTATCTGCTGCAGATCGGCCGGGATATAAAAGAGAACAAGCATGACCAGTACACTAAATTTTTAAAGGCTTCCTGGGACTACACCTTTGAGGCTTTTTTAACCAGATGCAACAGCGTCATGGGGTCGGCAGTGCTTATAAGTGTCGCTAATGAGCATATGGATCTTGCCGGAAGAAGAATTTTTCCTTTACTGAAAATAAGGGAGATTTATCATCTGGATTTCCACAGGTGCCTTAAAGAATCAGAAGCCTACACTCCTCTGAGCTATAAAAAGCACCGCCAGCTGCGCCACTTGCAGCTGCAGAACTTCCAAACACTAAAGCATAGAAGCAAAAGCATTGAAGATCTGGTTATGAACCTTAGCCTTGGCGAGTTTCAAACCGAAATCTTTGGGATCATAGATAATTTTAATCTGGAAAACCCGACAGACCAAAACTGGCGTTTTGCACTTGCTCGGATCGACCGAAGAAAATACAGAATTGTAAAAGAAGTTGAAAACGGCTATTTGCTAGAAACAGAGCTGGAAGGCGACTTAAAAGAAATTGTCGAGGATAATAAAATAAAGCAGGAAGAGAACCATACCGTTTCTTATGCAGCATACTGGTGCATGCAGAAATTTAAGCATGAAACCGTGGAAGAGGACAGTTATGAAAAATGGTCGGAGTTGCACAAAATCTCTGTGGATGCCCAGGATAATAAAAACATATCCAAGATGCATAAGCAGCCCGTGCTTGTGGCAGCAATGGGAATCAGGGATTTCTATTGGTCATTAAGCGCAGCAGAAAGAGAATGGTGTGAAACAAAAGTAAACGAGCTGTTTAAATACGAACTCTTCGAAAATAGACTGGAGCTGGATTTTATGAATTCAAGACACACTGTGTATGAGACAGAAGCTGCCTTTTCTGTTGTTCCAATTTTGATGCTCAAGTCGGATGAGACGCAAAAGAAGATGTACAAGCAGAATATTCTTTATTACTTAACGCATTTTCATCAGAGATCCGAGCACAATTCCCTGAGAGCGTCAATTAACAGCTACCTATGGAAGCATGATCCCGGTTTTGTATTAAACTGCATCTTCTGCATTGTGGAGTATTCAAAATTCTCGCACCTTAAGCACAGGCTGGAGCATTTAAGCGGATATAAATCTTATAAAAGAAATTTCTTTTCCATTATAAAAACAGCGCATCATAGAATAAGGTTAAAAATAAATCCGCATTATAAACCCAAAGGCCGCATTGCGGGGCATATCAAATACAACGATGCCCTTAAACAGTACAGAGCCGGTTTTGATACGATTATGAATAGGGTCGCTGAAGAGGAAACCCCAGTGCAGATTGCAATTCCTGAATATCAGTCAAATGCAGGCGACTGGCTTTTCGAAGCTTTAAAACTGGTGCCGGCTGAAACAGAACTCAAAATTCTGCGGGACTATTTCAAGAATGTCTTGAATTTCATTTTTGAAACCTTTGCAAAAGATTCCGATCCATATGACGACACGATCCATCATACCCTGCAGCAGTTTTTTCAAGAAAAATTTGCACTGTTTTTACTCAGCCAGCCTGAGGATACTGCAATTGAAAACTTTAAAGCATTAATTGACTGGGCTTATGCAGATGGCGTAAAAATCTTGTATTCCAATAAAAAATATGAATTTACCGTTAAGTGCCTGGAGGAAGTGGTAAACCAGTTTTTAAATGATGAATCCAAAGCGGCAAATTTCTGGATTTTATGGAGTTATTTAAGCCATAAGATTTTAACGGCTAAGACGTTTATTTTTGATAAAGCTTTTCTATTCAACCATCGCATACTGTTCTTAACGCAGTTGGATTGGAATCCCCTAAAAAATAAAAAGCATTTTTTTGAAACTTTTATACTGCAGGGGGGAGATCTTGAATCTTCCGGAAGATTAACTGCCGGCATTGGATTTGAGGAATTAATGCCTGACGCTGTCAGCTGGCTGGCTGAACGCATTAAAAAAGAGTGGCCCGGAAATAAAGACTGGGATTTTTATCTTGAAAAAATTATTATCCAGACCTATTATGACGGCCGCATGAGAAGAGAAATCACGGCAACCGCCAGACTAAGGAATGATTTTATTGCGCTGCTGGACAAGCTGATAGATCAGAGCGCTTCTTCTACAGCTTATATAATCCGTGAAGATTTCATATCTTCAAAAGGCCTGGCGTAAAATTGGTGACATGTTTCAGTAGCTCGGAAAAAAAACACAGAAAAGATAAAAAAGATTCACGGTATTTATGAACCGCACCATTTTGTCTTTAATGACTGTATCTTCGCCTTTAGTGCAGACAGGTCGTTAATCTCATGGAGATAAAACAGTCCAACTACAATATAATGGGAATTTGGCTTAACGTCTTCATTGAAGGTATCCGTAAAATAAAACTGCGGGTCTGCTGAATTATAAATTAAGGCATATGCATTATCAGGATTCGGAGCCGAGATGCATCCATTAAACAGATTTACAATCTCCTGATCAGTAAGCGCACATAAAAAGTGGCAGATTAGTTCATTCATGGTATTACTTGTAAAATTTATATTCAATTCCAAATTTAAACACCGATGCCGGCGTAGATCCGGTTGGGAAAAAACGGATAATTAAAGTATCGCTGTTTTTTTTAGCTGTGATCTTATAGCCTCTTTCTTCCATGTAGGTGGAGGTTTTGTCCTGAGCATCAATAATTTCAATTTTGGCAGGATTTTTTGAAACCTTAAATATGGAATTATGTGTGTTTTCAAATATAAAAATATTTCCCTGTTTTTCAACTGTAATGTAATCTGCAGAAGCGGTGTCCGAGCTCATGATGCGGTTAACTGCCCCTGCATTTAAATTATAAGTGGTTTCAACCATTTTGCCATAGCCCGGTTTCGAACTGCACGACATTATAACCGCCAGTATGGGCAGCAGCGTTTCTTTTTTCATTTAACCTTCTTTTACGTTAATAAAATATATCCTTCTGATCTAAAGTTTGATACACGATTTGAAATAAGATCAGGAATTAAATTTTCTCGGCATTATTGCCTGCTGTTTAAAGCATAACAGCAGATTTATTCTGTAAATGTAGCCCTATAGTAATCTCGAGGTTACGGTTTTCCGTATTACGCCAATTTTAAATTGATGGCTGAAGATACGAATATTCGTTTATATCTTCTGGATTTTTGGGTGAATCACCCAATGAAGAAAGCAGGTGGATTTTGATCCGCTAGTATCGGCAGAGCTTCTTTTCATTTCCCGCAGAAACGGGCATGGACTAAACAGCGGATTTAAAACTGCCGAATTTTAATTACTGTGCAGATCGTTTTTTTAGAAGGCTGGAATTAAAAAATTAGCTAACTTTAGGCATAAGAACTAATACATTACAGTATGGATATTGATTATCAGGACCGTAATATTTTTGAAACGGATTATATTTTCAGGATACAGACCTTTGAGAAGTACCTGGAAAGCCCCGCCGCATCACAGCAGCATTATGCAGAGTATAAGGCGGGACTCATTCCCAACATATTTTACGCGCATAATATGAAGGATGTCCTGAGCCTCTTCAAAGAAGAATATGATGATATAAAATCCGGACTCGAGCGCTATGAAACGGACGACAACAATGATTTTCCGATGCTCAAGTCCTACGTAAATACGGAAAGGGACCTGCGAAAAATATTGGACAAGGACCAGCTAAGAGACTATACCACACTGCTGGAACGCTCCTTTGACAGCCAGAAGACCGATGCAAAGGCCACAGCAGTGAGCCGTTTTTTTCTGTCTAGCCCGATATTGGAGAGCTATATCTATCAGATTGAGAAGGTTTTCGGAAAAGGCATCCTGGACTGATTTCGGATTTTCTGGTGAGATTTTCGGATCATATGCCGTCCTTTTAATCTCTTAATTTTCGATTTATGGAACTGCATTTTGAAGATTTAGCGCTGACCGTTAGAGCCGGAGAGCTGGACGTGCCTTACGGCCTGAGTGACGAGACCCTGTTTTTATCGGTCCGCAGCCATTTAGCCGGTGTGCTTGGTTTCGGAGGCACAGAAATTTTCTGTTTTGGACCGGCACCGGACAATACAGCCGACGGACAGGATGAGCTTCTGGAAGACGGCGTTTTCTACCGCATCATCGCCTATGGTAAAAATCTGGGGATAGACGCTGAAAGCTCAGCTGAAGAAATTCTGAAAGCCTATCGTAATCTGGTTGAAAATTTCGAGCCAAGGTGGACTTCAGTCTTCACGGAAGAGGGTTCGTACAAAAAAGAGGTGACCATTGAGCTTATGTATCAGGAAGTACTTTGAAAAAACAGTCAGTTATGGATCTGAATGAAGGCATAGAAAGATTTATGCGGGCGCAGGAAAATGTGCACCGGCAGGCACTGGATGAAATAAAAAACGGAAAGAAGCAGAGCCACTGGATGTGGTTTGTCTTCCCGCAGATCAGGGGTCTGGGTTTTACGGACTATAACGTGTATTTTGGACTAAAGGACCTGGACGAAGCCAGGGAATTTCTACGGCATCCGGTACTTGGCAAACGTCTTGTCGAGATTTCGCAGGCGGTCCTGGAACTGAACGGAAAAACCGCGCTGGAGATTTTCGGAAAGCCCGACGAGCGGAAGCTCAGGTCCTGCATGACGCTGTTCAGCAGGATTGCCGATGCGGATCCGGTCTTCGAAAAAGTGCTGCAGAAATACTATGGCGGAATTTTGGATGAGAAAACAATTTCCATTCTCGGGACTCAAAATTAGACTCTAATGATTCTACCCAAACCTCACAGGTCAACGTAGATAATTTTCACCTTCCCGCGGTGCCCGTCGATCAGGCTATTTATCTCACCGCTGAGCTCCCTGTATTTGGCTGCAGAATCTTCCATTTCCTGATTCTTTTCCATTTCCAGCCTATTGATTTTTTCCTCGGGAGTTTCCTGTGCCATTTCCATCTTCCGGTATTCCATTTCCTTGCCTGATGCACCATCATTTTCCAAAGCCTCTTTCTGCTGCCGCCTTCTGGCAGCTTTTGCCTCCCTGTGGCAGATGATGATGTAGTCTTTCAGCAGCCCGACGCATCTTTGCACATGCTCGCCGAAGCCGCCGTCCTCGTCAAGGAGTTCGTGAGGATAGGTGTAATTGATGATCTCCATTCGGGAATGCAGGTCAATTTTAAAGTATTCTATAAATTCTGAGTCTGTGACTCCGTTAAACTTATCCATTTCCATAGCAGCGTCATTTAAATTTGAAAGCCGATCAGGTTTCCCTGATAGGGAAAAGCGAAATCTTCGATTTTAACCGACTGGTCCAGCCATGCGGATTCGTCCTGGCGTTTGAGCATAATGGGCATCCTGAGCTTATGGTTATGGATGTACTGCATCAGGTCATTTGCTTTTGTAGTCACCATGGTATAGGTGTTTTTAATCTCATCGGTCACAGGATCCGTCCAAGAGGAATACAGTCCTGCAAAAGTAAAGATTTCATCATCCTGGGAATTGATCTGGTACTTGTCCTTGCTATTTCCCTTCTGGTCATTCCAGTGCCATTCGTAATAGGCAGAGGCGATTATCAGGCAGCGGTTGTGCGTTATGTTTTTAAAAGATGCTTTCTCTTCAATGGTTTCAATGCGGGCATTGAGCGTGTTTTTCCTGAACTCGATGTCTTTTGCCCAGGAAGGCAGCAATCCCCATGTGTAATCCGTTGTGATCAGATGCGGAGAGGAATTGAGTATCACAGGGATATTGGGATGCGAAAACCCGTTTATGAAATCCGACTGCAGATAGGTCTCCTCATTATCGAGCTCGGCGTTAAAGCGTCTTTTCAGATCTTCTATAGAGGCATTCTGCTGGGTGTAGTAACACATAATGGGTCTTTTATTATAATTGCAAACATTCAGGCGCACAGCAAAAAAAGGCGGCAGACTTCTTGTCTTTATCCCTGGGCTGCTGTGCGGGTTTCTGGCCTTCCATCAAATTTAGTTCATAATTAGGACTTTACATAAGAAAAATCAAAATTTCATTCTGTGGCGCGGCAGATTGATTTCATGCTCCTGCGGATATGGCTGGCGGTGCGTGCTGCTAACATCCTGCTTGATATTGTGCTGGGTGGTATACCTCTTGTCCGAGTCCGAATATCTGGGATCGGGAATGAAAGGCATTTTGGCCATCCTGGAAATGGTGATGGTCGGGAAATGGTAATCGATTTCGACAGTCCCCCGAAGCAGGTAGCAACCGCCTCCCTGAAACGGATTCTGGACCAGACTGTCAGGGAAATGCGCCGTATCAAAATAGGCCCCCTCATTATCGATCCATGTCCCGAAATACATGTTGCCCCTTTTGGTCGGCACCTGTTTGGTCGAGATCAGGTAGGCGAGCATGCGGACCTCTTTCTTATGGTATTTCAGAAGATCCCGCACCATCACATCCCCGCGGTATCTGGTTTTGAGCAGATCAAAAACGGTGCAGGAAACCGGGAAATTCAAAAGCTCGATCTCGTCAAAAGCATCCTCAAATACGGAGCGCTCCAGAACAGGCAGCTTAAATTCCTTTGCAGGCTGCTCGATGAGCATAAGCCCGCGGTTCTCATGCCTGAAATTATTCATCAGAAGGCTCACCTGCACCAGCAGCTGGTTTTTGGTTTTTCCCGTAAAGCGGAATGCGCCTATAAAAATCAGCGTCTTCACATTCTCAATTCCCATGGGCACCCTGTTTATGAAATCCTCCAGCGATTTATAGATGCCGTTTCTCTCCCTCTCATCAGCGATGAACTGCGAGAGTTTGGAATCAAGACCCTGCAGATGCATGAAGCCCAGATAGATATCGCTGCCGTAAAGAGCGGTTTCAAATCCGCTTCTGTTCACGCAGGGGGTATGGATCACAGCACCGGCCATCCGCGCTTCGTGCACATAGATTTCAGTTCTGTAGAACCCTCCCTGATTGTTGATCACAGCCACCATAAATTCAATAGGGTAGTGCACCTTCAGATAAAGGCTCTGGTAGCTCTCCACCGCATAAGATGCAGAGTGCGCCTTGCAGAAGGAATAGCCTGCAAAGGATTCGATCTGGCGGTAGATTTCCTGGCTCAGCGCTTCGGGATGCCCTTTTGCGGCCGCCGAAATAAAGAAATCGTCCTTCACTTTCTGGAGCGCCGCTTTAGAGCGTCCCTTGCCTGACATGGCACGCCTTAGGATATCGCCGTCCGCGGCCGAGAGCCCGCCGTAATGGAGGGCAATTTTGATCACGTCTTCCTGATATACCATAATGCCGTAGGTCTCTCCGAGCTCCTTTTCAAAGACCGGGTGAAAGTATTCAAATTTTGACGGGTTGTTATGGCGGAATATGTATTCCTTCATCATTCCCGACTGCGCCACTCCCGGACGTATGATCGATGATGCCGCTACGAGAGTTTTATAGTTGTCGCATTTCAGGCGGCGCAGCAGCCCGCGCATCGCAGGGCTTTCGATATAGAAGCATCCTATGGTTCTCCCTTCGGCCAGATAGACGTTTGCGGAGGGTTCGTTTTTTGAGATTCTCGTATCTCGGATATTGATGCGGATTCCCCTGTTCTTCTCAATTATCTTCACGGTATCGTCAATATGCCCGATGCCGCGCTGGCTGAGGATGTCAAACTTGTCAAAGCCGATATCCTCTGCCGTATGCATATCAAAGAGCACAATGGGGAATCCTTTCGGGGGCATTTCCAGCGGCGTGTAATTGGTCAGCGGCTCTTCGGAGATCAATATCCCGCAGGAATGCATGCTTCTCATATTGGGGTATTTTTCGAGCATCATGCCGTATTCCTGAACCAGCTTTACAATGGAGTTGGTCTGGTGGAGTTTCATGGGATTTTTCGCCAGCATATCCAGCTCGTCTTTAGGCAGGCCGAAAACCTTGCCGACCTCACGGAAAATCGAGCGGTATTTGAATTCCACATTCGTGCCGCAGAAAGCCACATAGTCGCTTCCGTACCGGTTGGAGATGTACTTCAGGATCACATCCCTTTCCTTCCACGACCAGTCGATATCGAAATCGGGAGGGCTCTTGCGGTTTTCATTCAGAAAGCGCTCGAAGTACAGGTCAAGCTCCAATGGGCAGATATCGGTTATGCCAAGGCAGTATGCTATAATGCTGTTGGCGCCCGAGCCCCTGCCGATATGAAGGAAGCCGCAGAAGGTGC
Source organism: Flavobacterium sp. YO64 (assembly GCF_004119505.1). Lineage (NCBI taxonomy): Bacteria > Pseudomonadati > Bacteroidota > Flavobacteriia > Flavobacteriales > Flavobacteriaceae > Flavobacterium > Flavobacterium sp. YO64. The sequence continues at coordinate 155,517 of NZ_NRQV01000005.1, forward strand.
TGTAGCGTATGATATCCCAGGTAATGAGGAAGTAGCCGCTGAATTCAAGGTCATTGATAACTTTGAGCTCGTTCTCCACACGCGCTTTTGCTTGGGCATTATGGCTCCCGTATCTCCATACCAGGCCTTCTTCGGCAAGGGCGGTCAAAAGGGCAATATCCCCTTTCTTGCTTTTGGTGTAATGCCTTTTGTTTTTCTGACTTTCAAAATCGTACTGAAAATTGCAGCGCTCGATGATATACCTTGTATTGTGGATGATTTCGGGATAATCTTCATACAGTGCGATAAGTTCCGCTTCCGGAACCATCACATCCGATTTGCTGCACCAGTCATCAGGTTCGAGTTTGGAGAGAAGCTCATTGAGGTCAACCGCGCGCAGGATCCTGTGCAGGTTGTATTCCCTTTTGGTGCGGAATACCACCGGCTGGAGCATTACCATTTCGGCGCGGCGTCTTTTCCACTGCGATACGACGAGCTTCTGCAGCTGGTCGGGACGTATGCCTATGTATTCATTATGCCGCAGCTCTTCCGGCGCATTTTCCAGAGGATAGATGATGAAAACATCCGAGAAGAACGGCGCTGTTTCGGGCAGCGGCTTCTTTTCAAAGTTATGCTCGGTCAGAAAGCGGTTCATCTGGGCGAGCCCCACGGCATTCTGCGCAAGGCCGATATAGCGCAGCTTGTGCTCCGAGCGGAATTCGATCCCTACCAGCGGTTTTATTCCTACAGCCTGGCAGCCTTTTATAAAATCATAAATCCCTGTGACGGTATTGATATCGGTCAGGGCTGCCGCCGTGACACCGCAATCCGCTGCCTGCCTGATCAGATCATCCAGCGGTATGGTGCCGTAGCGCAGGGAATGGAATGAGTGGCAGTTGAGAAACATGATTTATTTTTTTCGTTTTAAAATTTCGTCTTTGTTATTGGGCTTGAAAGATGCGCCGGCGCATCTCATCACGGCATCAAAGCCGTAGCGGTTCTTCATTCGGTCCATTGCCTGATACAGGGCGAGCATCTCCTCGGTGTCATTGAAAAGGTCGATCTGGTAGGTTCCCCTGACAAGGCCGCTGAAGCGCACACCGATTAGGCGGAGCCTCATCCTTCGCTGGTAGAGCTTCTCAAAGAGATCTGCGACCGTCTGGTTCAGGATATGGTCGGCCGAGGTATACTGCACACGGGACTGCTTGGTTTCGGTATCAAAGTTGGCGTAGCGTATTTTGACGGTCACAGTCGAGGCGAGCCACTCTTCTGCGCGCAGCTGGTAGGCCAGCTTTTCAACCATTCCCTGCAGGATCCTGCTGAGTTTCAGTATATCAATCGTGTCCTGGGAGAAGGTGTGCTCGGTGGAAATGGACTTTCTTTCCGTGTAGGGCTCCACAGGGGTGTTGTCGATGCCGTTGGCTTTCTTCCAGAGTTCGGTTCCGTTTTTGCCGATCATCTGCTGCAGGGACTCGGCGGGCATTTCGGAGAGCGTGCGGATGGTTCGGATGCCGATGCGGGAAAGAAGCTCAAAGGTTTTCTGCCCCACCATGGGGATCTTGCGGATAGAAAGGGGGTTGAGAAAAGACTGTACCAGATGCTCGGGGATCTCAAGATTCTGCTTCTGCTTTCCTTCGCCCGTGCCGATTTTCGATACGGTCTTGTTGACCGAAAGGGCAAAGGTGAGGGGCAGGCCCGTTTCCTTTGTGATGCGGTGCGCCAGCTCATCGGTCCACTTGTAGCTGCCGTAGAAACGGTCCATGCCGGTGATGTCGAGATAGAATTCATCGATGCTGGCCTTTTCCACCACGGGCGCCTTTTCCTGGATGATTTCGGTAATGTCATGGGAGAGCCTCGAGTAGAGCTCCATGTCGCCCTTCATGATTTTGGCCTGCGGGCATAGCTTCATGGCCATGTGTATGGGCATGGCCGAACGCACGCCGAATTTACGGGCTTCGTAGGAGCAGGACGCCACAACGCCCCTGTCCCCGCCGCCTATGATCAGCGGTATGCCGTTAAGTTCTGAATTGGAAAGCCTTTCGCACGATACGAAAAAGGTGTTCATGTCGATATGCACAATTGCCCTGCTCATGGTCTGTTCATTTTTATACAGATCAAAATTAGTACAGATAATAACAATTTATAAAAGTTGTTATGTTACAAATAGCAACAATTTTTAAAAATCCTTATTTTTCAGCAGGTAGGGAGAATGCAGAAAAAAGGGCGGAAAGGCTTTAATCAGAATTTACGGCTGATCGATCTTCGATGGAAAAACCTGTCTGATGCTGCCAATCGGATTTTATTTTTTACAGTTAATTCATTAAAAGCTGTTATTCTTTTTATGATTTTCAATGATTTAAGGCGATTTTTAAAGATTTTTCAGATAAAATCCATACCTTTAATTTCTATTAACCGCTCGAACGGAAATAATTCGATTATTTATCGATTTTCAAATCTTATATACCGGCTGTATAACTTTTGCAGATTCTTAGATTCTTGTCTTCTGTAACTGCATAAAGCATAAGGCCATGCTAAAGCAAAAGAATTCCCAAAAGGTTATTTATCTGGCAGATGATGATGAGGATGACAGAATGCTGTTCCTTGATGCCGTAGAGGAACTCGGACTTCCACTAACAGTCAATACAGCCGAAGACGGGCAGCAGCTTCTGTGCGCCCTTTATCAGGCGGCTGCAAGGCTACCTGAAATCATTTTTCTGGACATCAACATGCCTGTCAAAAACGGTTTTGAATGCCTTGAGGAAATACGGCGGGGAACGCTGCCGTTCAGCGGGGTAAAAGTGATTATGCTTTCCACCAGCAGCAATGCTGAAAACATAAACCGCTCCTTTGAACTGGGAGCCGATTACTATGCCGTCAAGCCCAGCACGTTCCAGGCCCTTAAAGATCTTCTGCAGAGCGTAATGGAAATGGACTGGAGCATTCCCGGAAGAAACAAGGCAGAATTCCTTCTGGTTTGAGAAGGAGTCGATCATAAAAAAATACAGCCCTGCAGTTCACACTGCAGGGCTGTTATTTTATAAATTAAAGCCGGTTTTACAAAGCGGCTTCTTCCTCTGAAAGTGCCTGATCAGATACATCTTCCTGAATATTCTCCGCAGCCGCTTCCCGGGCCGGAGCCTGCAATGCGGCAGTTTTTTTCATCAGGATATAAAAATCCCTGAGATGCCACCATGCCGGACAGCGATCCACAGGTCCGTTGAAGTTTCTGATGGTGCTGTAGCAGCTCCTGAGAAAAACCTGCGTATCTGTGATGTTTGCCCATTCCGTCAGTCTTACCTCCGTAGGCGGTGGATTGCTTTCAAAATAGCGTTTTATTTCTTCGTGGTTCATGCCGCAAATTTACGCAAAACCTCTGATTCGGCAAGGGCCGAAGGGGAGCTTCGCATTAAATGAACTGCCGATTTTCATGCTTTTTCAGCAATGTTCTGAAAACCATCTTAATACCTATGCCAAAACTGTAGGATTCAGTATTGCCTTATCGGATAATTTAAGCACTTAAAGCTGCTAACTGAAGTATGCCTGCAGTTTTGCAGGAATGGCTACGCCTTTCTGTATCAGTATAGCTTTGTAGTCTGCTGTAATCGGAGCTGCAGGCAGAAGGAATCTATCGAACCTCTTGATAAGCCAGTCTGAACTTTCAGGCCTGCTGTAATGCTCGACCAGCCTTAAAATAGTCTCTTCATCAGCTGGATACTTTTCAATCACATCTGCAATTAGATCTGCACGTTCATTGACCCATAAAAATGCCAACCCCCTTGCAAAGCTGTGACTTCGTATAATTTCACTCTTAAAAACGCTGAAAAAGCCGTTTGCCTGCAGAGTCAAATGATCGCTGACATCAGTAACATACTCATTTATTGACTTGACTGCGATTTCCATTGCATCGTTTATCTCATCCGGAGGTATCAAACCGTTTCTCAGGAAAGAGGAAAGTACTGCAAGTTTGTTCTGGCAGTGTTTCAGCTGGGTGGTCCAGAACTTTCTGACCTCCTCAGGCGTAAAATTAAAGCTCAGCACTTTATCCGGATGCTCGGATAAAAAGCCCCTCAAATATTCATTATTTTCTTTAATGATTGCGATCATGGGTACATTTACAAAATCTCTGCTGGCTTCAAGGCTTCTGTTTGTAAGGATTAGCATCTGATGTGAAAGCCCGACAGTATATGCGCCGCTGTTTAGCAGATTGTTCCAGAATTCATTTAATTTTGACCTCTCCACTGAGAATTCAATCTCCTTTACAAGAGGCGTGATGTCCTTGTCAGGAGGAGTTACCGTGTAATCGAAATGCCTAACCATCTTATTGATCAGTGACTGCATGCCGCCCTCTATCGTTATTTTGGACAGATTACTCTGCAAAAAATTCCAGAAGGATTCCACATGCGAGTTGTCGATGATATTATCCTTGTAATGAGCGCAGTCGTTTCTTCTGTCTTTCCAATACCTTATCTGCTGTCGCAGGTTTTCTGTAATATTAAATATAGGATCCTTAGTTCTCGACCGTGTAGTCATATCTATCTTTTCCCTTCGCTGCACCGCGTCAAAAACATTGGATTCCCACTGGTCTTCATTGTGCAGTTTTGCAATCAGATTATCCCATTCCCCCTGCGTAATCAATGATGGTTTTGTGCCGCTGATGATCCTTTCCTTAAGGATGGTAAGAAGAGCAAGATAGGAAAATAGGAGCGATGCCCTGTTGGCGCCTGCCTTGTAGCAGGTAACAGCATCTGTAAACAACACGCTTACGTCTTCTGAAAAGTTGTTTTCAGCAATCCAGCTTTCAATTTTTAGTTTCATTTAAAATTAGTTTATGGCGTTAAAAAAGCATCAAATTTACAGAAATATTGTACGGCATTTTATTATGCCTTTGAGTAAAACTATAAGTTAATCAAAAGGATTGCAAAGGAACCTTACTTTGAATCTATTTATAAATTTTAAAGATATCTCTTTTAGCTTTCAACATGCAAAATGATAAGTAAGTGGAAAAATTGATCAATTTTTATAAATTATGGACGAATTTTCGTAATAATGATTCTATTTAATTGCTCTAATTTGGCACATTGAAATCAAGCTGTAATCGGAATCTCGTTTACTGTTCACTTAAGGTACGGGAGCGTAAAAAAATCACGAGTATGAAAATGTCTCAATCTTTTAAATGTGCAATTATTGAAGCAGTCTGCCTGCTTTATATCTTACTATTTGTTTATGCAGCGGTAAGCAAACTATTGGATTTTGAAAATTTTCAGTTGCAGATTGAGCAGTCTCCGCTTTTAAGCGCTTTCGCAATTTGGATAAGCTGGATTGTGCCATTATTAGAAATGATTATTGCCATTCTGCTTATGATTAGAAAGTCACGAAGATTTGGCCTGTATCTCTCAATGTGCCTGATGACGATGTTCTCCGCCTATATCTTTATAATGCTTCATTTCAGTTCTTTTGTTCCTTGCTCCTGTGGAGGCATTTTAGAAAAAATGAGCTGGGATGTTCATCTCGTTTTTAATCTTATTTTCGTTGGTATGGCAATAACCGCTTTATTATTTTATCCTGATTCAAAAGGCAGAAACACTGGATATCAAGAAAAAAGGAAGACTGCCAAATTGATACCGGCTATTACAGTTTTAAGCATTGCTACGGTGATTATTTTATTTCTTTCTTCAGAAAATATAATGCATTACCAAAATCCTTTTATCAGGCGTTATCCTCTCCATCCTGCTGAATTTGCGAACAGGATAGATTTGAAATTCAATTCTTTTTATTTTGCAGGTGCCGACAATGATAGAATTTATCTTGGAAATTACAGTACACCCGATCAGATAGTATCTTTTAATGCTAACCTTCAGGATAAAAAAATAGATAAAATAATATTTGACCCTAAAGAGATACCGTTTAACATTGTTACCACTATTGTAAATGGACAATATTTTTATCTGCTAGACGGGAGTGTTCCCAAGATTTTTCGCGGAAAAATTAAAGACTGGAAAATTACAAAAGAACTCAAAGGCAGTCCGTATTTTACCCGCGCGGTGCCTATGGACAGTATCTCTATTGCCTTTAGATCAAATCATGCCGAAAAATCCGCAAATATTTTAGGAGTGCTTAAGGCAGAAGATAGCCCAAGAGTGCGATATAATAAAGAATTATTGGAGAAGCAGATTGACGGTATTTTTGATACTGATGGAACACTACTGTACAGCGAAAAATTGCAGAAAATAGTATACCTGTATTTTTACCGGAATCAATTTATTGTTGCAGATAAAGATGGAAACTTACGTTACAGGGGGAATACAATTGATACAATTGCTCATGCTAAAATTAAGGTCAGAAACTTTAAGAATGGAACCGAGCGTGCAATTTCTTCCCCTTCATATGTAGTGAACCCCCATGCCGCAGTTAACGGCAATTTGCTTTATGTGCACTCGGCAGTAAAAGGCAGATCAGAAAATGAAAAGTTCTGGAATCAGGCTTTTATCATTGACGTTTATGATCTGAATAATAAAAGTTATTTGTTCAGTTTCCCAATTTATCAGACAGGAAGTAAAAAAATGGACTCTTTTTTTGTGACTTCCACGCACCTTTTTGCGATAATCGGAAATGACATGGTAGTTTATGAACTTAGGGATAAACTGATTAAAGAAATTAAATCTATATAAAATAATTTTAAATATTAATGATAAACTTGGCCAGTTTCAGGAATTAAGATCGAACACCTGTATAAAATAGTAGATCGAATTTTAATTAAAACAACAATATCATGAAAACGTTAAATTTTAAAAACATTTTGCCTGCGCTGGTTATGGCTGCAGGCATTGGCGGAGCTTTCCTAACCACTTCAATGCAGAGTGCTCCGGAGAATGCACCAAAAAATGGATTTACAAGAAATCCAAGTACTAATAAGTGTACTTCTGTGCAGACCAACTGCGATGATGTGCCAAAACCTGAAATGTGCCGCATTAATGGACAAATCGCATATGATAAGGTGGGCAATAACGATTGTTTGCAAGCTTTGTATCGTCCGAACTAGTGAGGCATATGAAGATAAATTTTAAAGAGAAGCAATGCAGTGCCTCATAGGGCACTGCATTGTTGCATTAATTTATGCCCTCAGTTATCCATTTTTTATCCTGATTATTTTTTAAAAAATAATCAAACCATTCCAGTACTTTTAGGGTAATGTGTTTCTGATTAGCTGCATCTGTAAGTACGTGGCTTTCATTTGGGTACAGCATCATAATGCATTTTTTTCCGAGCCTGCGTAGCGCCAAATAAAATTCATAGCTTTGATGCGCATCTACCTGCATGTCAGATTTTCCAGTCCATAATAATACCGGTGCGGTAATTTTTTCCGCCTGCATTATTGGAGAATTATTGTAATAGGATATTGGGTCTTCATAAGGGGTTTTGCCCATATTCCATTGCTCACTTTGGAAACGCCACATATCTGGTTTCCCTGATCTCTGGTTTACGGTAAAATAAAAACTATTGAGGTCAGTAATTCCCCCGCTTGCTATTGCAGTGGCAAACATGCTTGTCTGCGTTGCAATGAAGGCAGCCTCATACCCTCCGAAAGAATGTCCGATAATTCCGGGCGGACTATATCAAGTACCTTTTTAAAACTGTACGAAAATTCTTCGGAGAAGCGATAGTGGTGACCCAGGAAGTTGACGATATCATAAAATCGCCAATTGTCAAGGAAAGCATCATCAACAATTCCGACTGCAAAATCCTGCTGGACCAGCGCAAGTACATGAACAAGTTTGATGACATTCAGGCCATGCTTGGCCTTACCGACAAGGAAAAAGCGCAGGTGCTTTCCATAAATATGGACAACAGCGCCACCAGACTATACAAGGAGGTTTGGATAGGTCTCGGGGGCTCGCACTCTGCGGTCTATGCCACCGAGGTGAGCCTGGAGGAATATCTGGCCTACACGACAGAAGAAATCGAGAAGATGGAGGTCATGCAGGCAGCCGCAGAACTGGACGGAAACGTGGAGCTCGCCATCAAGAAGATTGCCATGCTTAGGCGTGAGAAAGAAAAGTAAAATATATAGTAATCTAAAATCAGATAAAAATGAAAAAATATCTATCAATGGTTTATGCGGCGCTGATGCTTGCCGCAGCACCCTACGCAAATGCGCAGTTTGTGGTAACCGATCCGGCCAATCTGGCTTCTGGCATACTCAACAGTGCCAATGAAATCATACAGACTTCCTCCACGGTTTCCAATGTCGTCAAAAACTTCAAGGAAGTGCAGAAGGTCTACAATCAGGGAAAGGAATACTACGACAAGCTACAGGCGGTCAACAACCTTGTGAAGGATGCGAGAAAGGTCCAGCAGACCGTTCTTCTGGTGGGCGATGTATCGCAGATCTACGTGCAGAATTTCGGGAAGATGATCAATGATCCCAACTTTACGCCCCAGGAGCTCATAGCCATCGGCAACGGCTATGCGGCGCTGCTGGGTGAGAGCACCGAACTGCTGAAAGAGCTTAAGCAGATCGTCAGCACCTCAAGCCTGTCGCTCAATGATAAGGAGCGCATGGATCTGATCAGCCGCATCTACAAGGAGGTGAAGGAGTACCACAGTCTGGTTAGGTACTATACCAACAAGAACATATCGGTGAGCTATCTCAGGGCAAGAAAGAAAAACGATGCCAGAAGCGTGCTTGATCTGTACGGAACCTCCAGCCAAAAGTACTGGTAGGCATGGAGTTCAATAATCTCCATGAGGTGCTGCGCTCGCTTTACGATGACATGATGCCTCTTGCGGGGGACATGGCGGCCGTGGCCAAGGGGCTGGCGGGACTCGGAGCCCTGTTCTACGTGGCGCTGCATGTCTGGCAGGCGCTTGCAAGGGCGGAACCCATTGATGCCTATCCGATGCTGCGTCCCTTCGCACTCGGCCTGTGCATCATGTTTTTCCCGACAATCGTTCTGGGAAGCATCAATGCGGTGCTGAGCCCGATAGTCAGCGGAACGCACGGAATGCTGCAGGGACAGGTTCTTGACCTGAACAGGCTGCAGCAGCAGAAGGACCAGCTGGAATATGAGGCGATGGTTCGAAATCCGGAAACTTCGTATATGGCCTCCGACGAGGAGTTCGACAAAAAACTCGATGAGCTGGGATGGTCGCCCACGGATATCGGAACCATGGCGGGGATGTATATGGACAGGCAGGCCTATCAGATGGAAAAGATGATAAAGCAGTGGTTCCGGAACTTTCTGGAGGTTCTTTTCCAGGCGGCGGCTCTGGTTATCGATACCATCCGGACTTTTTTCCTAATTGTGCTTTCCATTCTTGGCCCCATAGCTTTTGCCATATCAGTCTGGGATGGTTTCCAGTCGACGCTAACCCAGTGGATCACCAGATATGTGAGCGTCTACCTCTGGCTGCCCGTAGCGGATCTTTTCAGCTCCATGCTGGCGCGCATCCAGTCGCTGATCATTGAAAGGGACATCGAGATGCTTTCGGACCCGTCCTTCATACCCGACACTTCCAACACCGTTTACGTGATTTTCATGATCATAGGCATTGTGGGCTATTTCACGGTGCCGACGGTGACGGGCTGGATCATCCAGGCTGGAGGCGGAGGCAATTTCATGCGCAATGTGAGCCAGACGGCCATGAAAGCCGGCAACATCGCCGGAGCGGGCGCCGGTTCCGCTGCAGGAAATATAGCAGGAAGGCTGGTCAGCAAATCTTAATAACCGCTAAAACTACAAAAATGGAATTCAAGACTTTAAGAAACATAGAAAACAGTTTCAGGCAGATCAGGCTCTACGCGATTGTCTTTGCGCTTCTCTGCACGGGAATCACGGGATCCGCCCTTTGGTGGTCCTACCGTTTTGCCGACCTGCAGCGTGAGAAGATCTACGTGCTGGACAACGGGAAATCCCTGATGCTGGCACTCTCGCAGGATGCATCGGTCAACAGGCCCGTCGAGGCCAGGGAGCATGTGAGGCGTTTCCACGAACTCTTCTTTACGCTCGCCCCCGACAAATATGCCATTGAAAGCAATATGAAGCGCGCCTTCAGCCTTGCCGACAAAAGTGCTTTCGACTATTACAAAGACCTCTCAGAGAAAGGATATTACAACCGCATTATATCGGGCAATGTGCAGCAGCGCATCGAGATTGACAGTGTCGTGTGCAGTTTCGAATCCTATCCATACCCGGTCAGATCCTATGCGAGGGAATTCATCATCCGATCCAGCAATGTGACCCAGCGAAGCCTTGTGACCAGCTGTCTTCTGGTAAACTCGGTGCGCTCGGACAGCAATCCTCAGGGCTTCAATATTGAAAAATTTGCGGTGGTTGAGAATAAGGACATCGAAGTTATTGATCGCTGAAGAAACAATATGAAAAAGATCTTAAGAAATCTGGACAGGTGGACGGGGGCTCTTGACAGGAGATGGGACAGGATGCCTCTGGAAAAGCAGCACCGGTTCATAAGGCTGTTTTTTTTGGGCTATGTCCTGCTGACCGCAACAGCGATAACCAAGGTGTGGCGGGAAAGGTCAGAGAACTGCCGCATAATGGTTACCGGACATATAGATAATCCAATGGATAGGGACAAAAAAGACTGCTATCCGGCAGTTAAACCAAAATAAAAAAAGAAAGGAAATTTATGAAAACAAAAGAAAAAAAAGCGGGTGTCATGATTAGGGAATCGGCTTCGGAAAATCAAATGGATCGTGAAGATTGGAAAACCGGCAGGCTGGAGACGCTGAAGAAACCTCTGATATTCGGTCTGATGGGCATCGTCTGTGCGGGATGCCTCTACCTGATTTTCAGGCCTTCTTCCGACAGCGGAAAAAAGAAGGATATAGGGCTCAACAGCATCGTTCCGCAGGCCGCGGACAATGAAATGCAGGGCGACAAGGCGAAAGCGTACGAGCAGGAGATGCTTGAGCAGAAGCAGGAGCAGAAGCGCAATGCGCTTACCACGCTGGCCGATTACTGGAAACAGGACAGTGTAACGGGAAATGAGCAGCCCGCAGCTGAACATCCAGTGCTGCCGGGAAGACTTGAATCCAGAGAATCAAATTCGGGACTCAGCACGTACCGAAATGCGCAGAAAGAACTTGGAAGCTTTTACAAGGACAGCGGCGGAGATGCCGATATGCTCCGCAGGGAGGTTGCGGAGCTAAAATCTGAGCTTGCCCAGAGGGATGCTGCGCCTTCGGTGACGGTCGACGGACAGCTGGCGCTTATGGAAAAGTCGTATCAGATGGCCGCCAAGTACCTGCCTTCAGCACCTGGTGCCCAGCAGCTGCAGAGAGCTGACTCGTCTGGACTTGCAAATAGGCCATCCAATGCAGATGCGCCATATTTTGCAGGAGCTGCGCCTCAGAGGAAAACTACCGTATCCGTTCTTCGCCCTACGGCGGAAGCTGGTGCGGATGCTGGACCCGGCGTGCGGCTGAATGCCCGATCTTTTTACACGGCGGATGCCAAAGAGCGGGAGGTTCGTGTCAGGAACAGCATCAAGGCCTGCGTGGACCAGACGCAGACGGTAATAGACGGGAGCGCGGTGAAGGTTCGTCTTCTGGAGGATGCCGGCTTAGCAGATGGCACTCTCGTAAAGGGAACGGTGCTTACGTCCACGGCCAGGATGCAGAACGGACGCCTTCAGCTCAAGATCAGCTCCATGGTGCTGAACGGCACCATTACGGCTGTGGATATAAACGTTTTTGACCTGGACGGGCAGCAGGGGCTTGCGGTGCCGTTTTCGCAGGAGAGAACGGCTGCCGGGCAGATGGCGGGCAATATGGGACAGCAGTCCGCAACGAGCCTGATGCTGACCCAGTCGGCAGGACAGCAGGTTGCGGCCGATCTGAGCAGGGGCGTCCTGCAGGGGATTTCCGGCTATTTCTCCAAAAAGGTAAAGACGCCCAAGGTTATGCTTAAGGCTGGCTACCACCTTTTTCTGGTTTCGAAAAAACAATAGCAATCAAAAGAATATAAAGATGAAAAGATATTATGAAAAATACTGGACGGCGCTGCTTGCAGTTCTCTGGGTCCAGCTGTGCTTTCCGCAGAGCAGCCTGCCGGTTATGGACGAGATCAAGGCCTGCGGTTTAGGCATAACCTATGACAAGACTTCGCACCTGATTTTCCCATCGGAAATCCGCTATGCGGATCTGGGAAGCGAGCTGCTTATGGCAGGAAAGGCGGAAGATGCCCATAACGTGCTGCGGGTAAAGGCAGCTGTAAGGGATTTTGAGCAGCAGACCAATCTTTCGGTCATGACCATCGACGGGCATTTTTACAGTTTTGATGTGAATTATGATCCTAATCCGCAGACCCTGAACTACAGCATACGAAAGTCTGGCAGCATTGGATCTGAGGGAGCCCTTTTTGAGAATCTGGGACAAAGTCCTCCGCTGATGGTGGAAACACTGATGCAGCGCATCTATGAAAGGGACAAGCGTGCGGTTAGGCATATAAGGACAAGGAATGCCGGAGTGGAATTCAGGCTGAAAGGGATCTACGTCCATGAGGGAAAATACTATCTGCATACCGAGCTGAGAAACAGCAATAATGTGCCTTACAGGATTGATTTTCTCAATTTCAAGATAGCCGACAGGAAGAAGGCCAGACGAACTGCGGTACAGCAGACAGCCATATTGCCTCTGCGAATCTACAGGCCGGTTGACCAGATCAAGGCTGGAGGCTCAGAGCATAACATATATGTGCTGGACCTTTTCACCCTCGCAGACGGCAAGCTGCTCCTTATCGAGATATACGAGAAAAACGGCGGCAGGCAGCTGACCCTAAAAATTAAAAATTCGGACCTGCTGAAGGCCTGTCTTCTGAATAATCCATAGAGGAAATCCGTGCAGGACAGAAGTGCATGTCCGACGTAAATTCCTTAACGTGCGGACAAAATAAAACCGGCCAGATAGGTCGGTTTTTTATTTTATGTAAAATTTTAAGATATTGTTTTGCAATGTTTTAAGTGCTACAGTCTTAGGCTCGGCTTTAAGCCTGTTCTAGCGTCTACAGACCGCTGCGTTTGCCGAATACGGGCTGGAGAACGTCCCAGAGTTGCTGTTCCAGGATCTCCACAATGAAGCGCTCGACGGCCTGGTCGCTTTGCGAAATTACCTGATAGGCCGATATGGCCAGCTCATAATCCGCATCCCCGTCCCATTTGCAGAGGTGCATGGCATAGGTGCGGGAGCTTTGCGTTCCGAGATGGTCTTTGACCCTTTTTCTGAAATCCGTTGTCGAGCTTCCGACATAAAGGATCGATGATGATTTCCTATTGTACTTGGAAAGATTTACCCTGTCCTCGTTTTTTGTTTTGAGAAGGTTAAGTGCATGATATGCTTCAAATACGTTCAGCATTGCCTTCAGTTTGGAGGCGGACTTGATTTCAAATACATAGATCAGCGGATAGCCGCTTTTGGCAATTTTGTGGAGATGTTTTTTAAGCACATTTTTGTCCCTGAACTCGGAGCAGTGGAATGAGGTTTCCAGAAACGGTTTTAACGTAATTTGTGATATCTGCTGCGATACATCAAGGGCAAACCGCTCCGATTTTCTGACAAGGTCCTTTGTATCTATTTTCATTTTCCGTGGAATAATTTCAAATATACAAAATGATTTATCTGCATTGAAATAAAAATACCGGTGTCTAAAGGGGTTTCTTTTGCTTCTTTTCTTTGGACGCCGGAGCGGAAAGAAAAGAAGCCCCCAGGAAAGCTCAAGGGATGTGGAATCCCTTATGAAAGCTTCCTGCATCGCTTAGGGTAAAACGGCGCTCTGTGCCTTTTGGCATAAGGGATGCACCCCCAAAACGCAAAAAGGCGCTCCCGACCAGAGGAAGGGAGTCCTTTTTGCCCCCCGCATCTGCGGGTCATCCCACTTTGAGGGGATTGGACTGGAAGTTTTTGAGGTTCAGGAAGAATCCCCTGTTTTCGGTCATCCCGAAACGGAACAGATTCCAAAGGAGCGAGCATCCCAACTGCGCAAGGGAGGAATTGATGAACAGATCCTGCTTTTCAAGGCTTTCGGCAAGCGAACAGCTAGGTGTGCCGTCAAGCGCTTCGGATTCTTTGAGCAGTTCCCCGAATTCGTCGGTCACAAAGGGCAGGACAGGGACAGTCTGATATATTTGGGAATCAGGCTGTCTGATTTTTGAAATGGAGGACAGTACGACCTGACCCGTATACTGGCTGTTGCCGAAATCCATCCAGTATTTTGGAGTGTCCCTCTGCGGGCTGTTTCGTTGAATTGAGGCGAGGATTTCCGCAACATCAAATCGGGACTGCACGCTGTCCGTGCAGGTGATGTAAAGGTTTGCCTGTGCATTTTTTGGCGGTCTTCCAAGCGCATCCTTTTGAAATTTCACGCTTTCAGCTTTCCAGTCCGTACCCATAAAGCGGTTGGCACGGTTGATAAGGGCAACGGATTTGTACAGGCCTGTTTCGCAGGGAGCGAAGCGCTGTCTGCCGAGATTGGCATCGGTTATCAGGTCGTCATCCCAAAGGCGGACGGACAGTCCCGCATGTCCGAGCGCTATAAGGCTGTAATTCATTTCCATAAGGGCGGTCAGCACTTTCGAGCCTGTACCGCCTGCGCCTATAAGGTTTACGGTCAGCGGGTTTGCAGGGCTGATGAGATAGGGGTCGGCAAAATGCATTTTGGTTTTAACGGTTTTCATGATAATAGGCTTTTAAGTGTTCTGCTGTTTTTTTTCAGTACTTCGTTTGGGAAAGGTCGTCCTGATTCAATGAGGGCTTTCCACAGGCTTATGCAGCAGCCTTTTACGGGACTGTTGTTACCCATAAGGTGGCTGAAGTAGCTGTTGAAGAAATAATCCTCCCAAGCGTCTGTAAATTCTTCAAGCGAGGCGGAGTTCTTAATCCTGATGCTGACCGACCCCATGCAAACCCTTCCGTCCTCGTAGATGTTCAGCAGAGGTGCGTGAAATAGCGGTGTCTTCTCTGTAGGTCTTCTGTTTCCGACAACTGCAAAGACCCTGAGACTGTTTCTTGTCGCCTGCCATATCATGGCGGGCAGGCTAGCCCTGCCGTCCGCAATGCCGAGGCTTTCTATAAAATGCAGGGTTCTTTTTTGGGGTTTGGTGTACCAAAGCACAGCGCCCCTTTCAAGGCTTGGCACAATATGCAGTATGTTTGCGGGCAGGATGCCTTCGGATTTGAGAAAGGCGGTCTGCTTCTGTTTTTCGGTTACCAGTGCCTTTGCTAGCGCCTGCGCCTCACGCTCAGTCAGCGGGTGTGCGTTGACTGGCGTTCCGTCCTCGTCCATATCGAAATGCTCCACATACACCGTTCTTTCAGCAGACTGGCTCTGATAGAATACAAGTGCGGAGGTGGGATGGTAAAGCACGCCCAACTGGCTGGTAATATCTTTTGGATTATTCATCGTCGTGTAATTTATAGTTGTACAGCAGTTCGCACAGGTCATCCAAAAGGGAAAAAAACCTGCGCTCGAAATCCAGGCTTTGGTGCGTGTCGGCATTATCGTCGAATCTTTTGAAGATGGTCGGCTCGTGCATCTGGCTGTATTCGTTGAACTCATTGTTGATGCTTTGTTCAAGGGTTTCATAGAGCCATCCTTTGGTATGCGAAATAAAGGAAATGTATTTGTGCATCGGGATGCTTTCGCTTTCTTCTTCGTCCTGCCCGTCCCCAGAGCAGGCGGGGGCGTTTCGGAAAATTCGTTCGTTTGGATAGTCGCTGAACAGCCTGTGCGCTTTTTGTGCAGCCGACAGGCATTCCCTGTCGAATGCATCACGGCATTTGAAGGCGAGCAGGCGGTGTTCAAAAAACGTCAGGTTAACGGGGTTGAATATCTTTTTTTCGATATAGTCCCCTATAATCTCCGCCTTGTCAAATTCAGCAACTAGACGTTCGGTCTGCTCGCTTTCGTCGTCCTGTTCCGTCCATTCCCTGTGCATTTGGTACATCCAGTAGAGGTAGCTGTCCTGCTGTCTGTAGTAGGGGACTTCCGCAATATGGTACAGATAGGAAAAGAGGCTTAACAGCAGTTTGGCATTTTTTCTGCGCCCCGCACCGTGATTCATCCAATACAGCGGTTCAACGGGGATGTAATACAGGGTCGTGCCTGTATCGTGGGTCTCCTCGCTGACTAGGCAGGTTTCCGCCCCTTCCTGCATCAGACTGATTTCGGGGCAGTCCGCGTACTGTTTTTTCAGCATCCGCTCCGCATCCCATAGCGAGAGTGCAAAATTGTACGGATACTCGAAACAGTCGGTCTGCATGGATGTGATGCCGTAATGGCTTCTGAGATGCGCAAGGGATTTGTAGAACTGCGGCTGCATTTTGCTGAGTTCCATGCGGGGCTGTGAGGTTTGGAACTGCTCCAGTTTGGGCAGGAATATTGTTCTCAGAAAATTATCGGAAGCATTCCGACAGGGACTGATTTTGCTCTGTCTTTCTGAATTTCGCCCGCATCTTTGGGTCTGTGCATCCAAGCCATGAAATTTCCCAGCTGGTCGTGCAGCTGTCTTTGTCTTTTCTGCCGCGGCAGGCTTATTGTGCCTGCTATCGTTTTTTTTCTGCATGGTTCATTGCCTTTAAATTAGGTTATCCTTTTGTTCCCATTACGGTTTCGAATCTGTATTCCACCGCATCGTCCCTGATGACTGGCGCTGAAATTTTGGAGGTCGTCAGGATAGGGTATGTCGGGGCGTAGAAATTCAGCACCGCCTCGACGCTCCATCTAGGTTCGGGGTCGCTCAGCCTTATCTGCTGACCCTTTTCAATGATTATGAAAACCCGCTGTAGGTGTGTTGCTAGTAACATATCGCTGCATTTTAATATTCATATTCCTCTTGGTCTTCTTCTTCCTCTTCATATTCCTGCTCCTCAAAGGACATTTCCTCATCGGGCTGAATCTCTGCATGTTCGGGATAGAGCGCCTCTTTGGGCGGTTCGGGCTTTTCCTGTTCTGAACCGAAAAGGCTCGGAGCGGAGAACCTGTCCGACAGGGATGTTCTCTTTCTGCGTATTTCGTCGGCTCTGTCGGGAAATTCCGCCGCTTCGGGAACTTTCATCCAAGCCTCACGGAATCTGCCCTGTTTTTCCAGTTCTTCAGCCTTTGTCATGGCATCGCTGAATCTTTTGTCTTTGGCTTCGTGCTGCTTTTTCTGCGCATCGGCTTTCTGTTTCTCCTTTGCCGACTGCATTTTCACCTGTTCCAGCTGTTTCATGAAAGATTCCATGTCTGCCATCAGTCCCGATGCGCTCTGCATCGGGGCGGTAATGGTGTGAAAGAAACCGCTGTCGAGTTCCTCTGCTGTTCCTCTCAGGTTGAGCGGGGGTATGATGTTTTTGGCATTGTCCCCGCAGGCTTCGTTTTTAAGCATGACCGATACGACAAGGATGCCTTCGGTCGATTTTGCGATGGTCAGGTGCAGATCCCCTGAAATGTCCATCTGTCTTATCTGATTGAAAAAATTGCTGTTCATAGCTGTAGATTTTAATGTCTGTTTTTTATCGGCTTCACATACTGAGAAGCTGTAAGACGGCCGCTTTGAAGGCAGCCGCCCGTCTTTTTTTAATTCAGCATCAGCGCCTTATTGCCGTCCACGGCAAAAGAGGTGCAGAGTTCGAAGGCTTTCTGCGATTTCAGCTGTGCCGTTCCTCCCATCACGATGGACTGCAGTTTTGCTTCATCGTCCTTGTAGGTGCGCACGTTCTGATAATATCCTGTCACGGCATTGTATGCGCCATAAAGCGTTCCTTTTGTGGTTTCCATCTGTTGGGTGTCGCTTGCCATGGCATAGGCAAAAGCATCTTCCACGGTGTTTCTGAAAATGGCGGACACTGCATCATCTGCGCCAGTTTTAAGCATTTCCAGAGTTTCCCTGTTCGGGCATAATGCCAGCTGAATCAACTTTTTGACCTCTGTATCCGTAACTTTTACTTTAGCCCAATGGTTGAAGATGTCCTCCAGCTGACTGCTGAGCGTGTTTGCCAGTCCCATGACCTTGTGCGCATCATCAAGGCGCTGTTTTGCTCCCGAAGTGTGTCGGATGCGCACCACGTTGCTCATGCTGCGGAGCGAGGCGTTAAGTGTGTTTTGGCATACGATTCGGATGGGAGTGAAGGCTGCTGTAATGCTTCCGCTTCCATCGTGGGAGGTGGTCAGGAAAATATATTTTTCAGTCACATCATCCCCGCTGCCGACCCTGATGTAGTCGGGAAGCTTGGCTGTAATGAAGATGCGTTCCCCGTTCCCTAACGCCCCTGCGGTTTCATACAGGATGCCTTCGCCGCCGCCGACTATGGCGTCAAAAAAGCTGAACGCCTCACGGTTCTGTACTATATGGTAGTCTTTCCCCACTACGCCCAAAACCGTATTGCTGTCGGTGCGGATGGTCGAGAAATAATCGGGAACGTGCAGTTCTGCGCCTGCCGTCACAGTACCGTCCTGCATTTCCTCCTTTGCCAAGGCTTTGGTGTATAAAGGCGTTTTGGCGACCTCGTAATCCAATTGGGCGTGCCTGATGGCTTCTGCGCTTGTCGGATAGTCCTGCACCGTTTTTCCGAGATTGTGCCATGCTTTCTGCTTTACGCTGAAAAATGAATAATTTCCTGTGCTGCTGTTGTAATTGATATTGTGTGCCATGATAATTGTTTTAAAGTTGAAACTTGATATTAATTCCTATGTGAGCCTTAAAACGGCAGGTCTTCCTCAGGTTCCTGCACAGCAGGTCTGCTGCTTTTGTTCTGTGTTGCCGTAACTTCGCCCTGTTCCTTTTTTACGCCTCCGTGCAGCTTAATCTGCGAGGTATTGAAGTTCAGTCCCGCATGCAGTTCCCCGTCGCTTCCTTTCCATGCTCTTGCGCTTACCCTGCCTGACAGTTCCACAAGAGTTCCCTTTCTCAGTATTTCCGCTACTTTCGGGCTAATCCAGTAGGCGCAGTCGAAGTAAGTGGTCTGTTCCACTCGCTCGCCCTCCTTGCTTCTGTAGCTATCGTTTGTCGCTATTGAAAAATTCACGACCTGTCTGTTTCCTGACAAGGTGCGTACCTCTGCGTCTTTTGTTACTCTTCCGATGATGTTCATGATTTCTGATTTTTAAGGATTAATTTTTTTTGAAATTTTATTTATTCGGCAATGACGAGGTGGAGCTGTTTTGTTTCATTTTCCGCTTCCAATATTTTATTTCTCATTGCTGACATTTTTTTTATTCGTTTAAAGAGCCGGTGTATGCTATGTTTTGTTTCATGAGCATAAAAAGGTTAGTGTTTAGCAGAAGCAAGGCTTTGATGGAAAATACGACCCGTATGGGTGGAGATTTTATATCAAATCCGCAGGACATGGCCTTGCTTCTGGGTTAAGAACACGGAGATACCTTTGCTCCTGAAATAAGACAGAAGCATACAGGCTGTTGGCAAAAAAATAACGGGAAGCCATGTGACTAGGATATTAGAGCGGGAATAGGATGCAATCTGAAATTCTGAATTAGATAAATTGGTATATATTATTGGAAAACAGGTATTTGTACCTGTTGTCTGTTTGATGTTTTTTCTATATTTATTGTGTGTTTTGCGTTTGACATTTTTCTAGATTTAGAATTATGAATAATTGGGCGCAGATTTGAATTGTATAAGATTCGATACCTGAATTAAACTAAGATGAATATTGGTTGGAACATAAATATTAAGTGTCATTTAATATGATTTGTTATGGGAGAAAATTATAAAATGGAACTGGCGGAAGCTGTTGAGATGGCTAAGCAGGAACTTTATGGTATTCCTGGCGTCCTAAATATTGAGCAGGGCTTTAGATTTAAAAATGGATGGATTACGGACGAAGAGGTCATCTCTGTGCAAGTTGCGGAAAAAATTAATGAAAAGACGCTGCTTGAACTGGCGGTGAAACCTCTGCCTGCAGAGTTCATGGGATACGGAATCGATGTGGTGGCTGCGGGATTCGAACAGCAGCTTGAATATTTGGGGGTGGATGTAAGCTTTTGGGCTGCGCCAAAGCCAGGCAATTATCGTGAGCCTGCAAATATTGGGCTGCCCCGTGTAGTTGAGTATATGGAAGCGGTTTTTCATGTTAGCCCTGATTCGGGATGGCCAAATCTGAAGGATTTTCTTAAAAGAGTAAGCAGCAGGCTTACTGCAACCATGTACGAGTGGGAGGCTGAGCACATTAGTTCGGCAATTTTTGAGGCTGTGCAAAACTGCAACGGGAGCCTTAGAATGGTTACCCAAAACGATGGCACTGATAGAGCGGTGAATAATATGAAGAGCCGTCTAGGGAGTAAATTTGAGCATGTCTGGTCATCTGTAGGAAGCGGCAAATTAATTGCGAGCGACTATCATATAAAAGTAGCAGCGCGAGATGATGAGGAGTTCTGGCTGAGCAGCGGAAATTGGAAGAATTCGAACCAAGCCGATATTGATCCGGCAGGCAAGGGCCAGGCTATTCCCGGACCGCTTGCGAAACATAACCGGGAGTGGAATGTGGTAATAAAAAATGCGACGTTGGCTACCATTTTCAGAAAGTACATAGATTGGGATTATCAGGAAGCGCTGCGTGTGCCTTTCGATGTTAAAGAAAAGCTCGCAAATTCCTATGTCTTTATCTCTAAGGGGATCTGTCCTCCAGTACCTCCGATAGTAAGATATTTTAAGCCGTTGACAGTTAAGCGCATACTTGATGTGCAGCCTCTGCTGACTCCGGATAAAAATTCTGAGGGCCAGCGTATGTTCCTTTATCATGCGACAGAAATGGTTAAAAGTGCAAAGGTTAGCATTGACATTGAAAACCAGTCTTTTTCATTATTGGAGAACAACGATCCTGTTTATGAAAGCTTTTACAGGGCGGTTGTCGAAAAGCAGAGCAATGGCGTGGCGGTGAGGATAATTTTCAGGGATCCGCGTGAATTTGGGGCTAAAGGGCAGGCTGGTTTGGTTAAAACACTCACAAGGCTTAAAAAATTTGGCTTTAATACTGATAATATAAAAGTACAGTGCCGATGCCATACCAAAGCAATAATTGTTGATTCTTCAGACCAAGCCAATGCTCAGGTTTTATTCGGAAGCCATAATTTAACCACGACGGGAGCCATGTACAACAGGGACGCCAGCTTATTGATAAGAGACAGGCCAGTGGCGCAATATTTTCAGGAGATTTTTGATTTCGACTGGAGCAATTTAGCGGTTCAGCAGACTGTCGAAGGCCTTACTGCTGTAAAACTTGCTTTAGCGTCAGAAGCGGCGCCGGAAGGATTTAGAAAGGTTCTGCTTTCTGAAATTTTAGGAGAAGCTTAGGTAAATGAAACAGGTTTAAGATTTTTCAAAATCTAAATCTGTGCAAGACGATTATCTTTACTGTAAACGCTCGGCAAAATCCAGGATCTTGCTGCCGTTTATAGCCGCTCCAAGGTTAATTGGCAATTGCGTCTTTACAATCTTTTTCTTTTTGATTGGCACTCTTTCTATTTCTCCTTCAGCGGTGTATTGCGGTCCCTCGTATAAAATACCAAGCAGGATTATCCGATATTTGACAAAATAATGGTTTTCATTTCGATCCATATATTGGCCGATATTGTAAATAATGATCGGCGATCCGCTTGAGCCGGGAAAACACGCCGCATCAATTAAAAATTCATCGTAGCCAAGATATGGCAGTCTTGGGCTGGTTGCAGTAATTCCTTTTCTGACAATGGGTTTGTTGTTGTGGTCATCCCAAATGTTTTCAGGATATCCGACCATTATGATTTCTTCGATGGCACATAAGTTTTCAATTTCCTGTTTAGTGGGGATATGGCTGGAGTCAAACGCTCCGTAAAAAAAATCTTCTTTGATTAAGTGCTTAATTGATTTTATCGGCAGAATGCATAAGTCGACTTCGTCGTCGGGATGGTTAATCCAGTGCGATTGGAAGTCTTCAAGGAAAATTGTCAAATGTTCAGTGTTAATCTGTTCTCCATTTTGGTCTTTCTTGGTTAGGGTAAACTGGCCATTCTGGACTCCATCTACAACATGACAGTTGGTTACAATCACTAAGCTATCCAGTGTTTCTGGGGTTTGCGGATCGAAATCAAAAAAGAAGCCGGTACCTGTGCCGCCATTTTTGCCAAAAGTTTCTATTCTGACAGTTGCTGATGTGATAAGATCGGTAACGGAAATATCGTTGGAATTCTTGTTTGAGAGTTCTTTTGCCATAAAGTTTTATATTTTATCAGGGGTGGTTATTTGCAGATCTGCTGATATAATAGATTTTTAAGCCAGCTAGTTCCGGCTGGAATATTTCATGTAAGCTTCAACTTCAAGATGGAGCCGAATTATGTCTGCGATGAATTTGGACGCTGTTGAATTCCGCTTTCCAAGCAGGGATCTGGCTATTGAACCCTTCGCAGCGCCTGATGCTCCTTGTCCGCTGTAAAGCAGATTGTGTTTTATCTTATTTTTCAAGGGCATTAATTCATCAGGAACAGGAGCGCGCAAAGCGGACCTTATCTCAAGCTCGGATTCAATCAATCTTTCCTTTGCGTTGCCTTTTCCAATGCAGAGTTTATAAATTGCTGCGGTACTTTTACCGATAAAATAATTAAAACTCGGTTTCATAATTATGTGAAATTATAATAAGACGAAATTTGAATCCTTATTGAAAAAATCCTCACACCTTTTTTTAACCATTTTATAGCTGCTATCGCCGAAATAATATTTTTTTAAGTATTCTATCATGGTACGGCATCCGCTTTTGTCGTAAGCTGCAATAGATCTGGCAACAGTTAGATCTATATTTTCGGTTCTGAAAGCGGGACTTCCACCCTTGTGCAGGGGTGTAGTTTTAGGCACCAGTTCAAAATGACCGAATTTGCCGGTAGGCTGATGGATCAGGTATTCCACTTCGTATTCTTCTGGGTTTTCTTTTGGAATTTTTATGTTCTTAATCCTTTTAAATATGTACTCTGCTTCCAGCTTAAGAGGCGGATTTCTGAAAACGTTGTTCTCGTATGCCCAAATGAAATAATCTAAATCGGCAAACAAAATCTGCGGCAGCGTCTTGCCCAAATGCTTTTTTAAATTTACTGCTGTAAATACCATAGCGATTTCATTTTTTTAATTAAAATGCTGATTATTGGCGGAATTCTAATGTAAATATACTCTTTAAAAATAACAAATCAGCTATCTCTAATTGATAGACATGTGCTTCCACTTTATGCCAGTGAAAACCGATTTATACATCATGACATTTAATTAAAATAAATTTCTATCTAGTGTAATTATAATCTAAAATGGATAATGAGATGGAAAACGAGACAGGTTACAATGAGTCGAAAATTACAACTGAAAAAGCACTGCAGATGCTTAAAACTGAAGGCTTGGAGGTGACTTTTGAACAGGCTGAAGAAATCTTGTATTTCTTGAGAAAAATTGCTAATATCGCGGTGGTTAAACATTTAAATAAAACAGAATGAGCAAGATAGCAGATTTGTATATCAGGGTAAGCACTGATGAGCAGGCTGAGAAAGGCTTCTCTCAGCGCAATCAGGAAGAGATGCTGAGAAAGTACTGTGGCATCAACAGAATTCAGATACGCAATGTGATTTACGAAGATCATTCGGCAAAAACTTTCAACAGGCCGCAATGGAAAAAATTTCTTGCCGACATAAAAAAACGCAAACATAAAATAAGCCTGGTCCTTTTTATGAAATGGGATAGGTTCAGCCGAAACGCGGGCGATGCCTATCAGATGATAAATCAATTAAGGGCGTTGGGAGTCGAACCGCAGGCAATTGAGCAGCCGCTGGATCTTAGTGTTCCGGAGAATAAGATGATGCTGGCATTTTATCTTGCTGCGCCTGAGGTTGAAAATGACCGCAGGGCGCTAAATACGTTTCAGGGCCTCAGAAGGGGCAAAAAAGAGGGCAGGCATATGGGAATGGCTCCGTATGGCTATGCTAACAAAGTTACCGAAGATGGAAAAAAGTATATTGCAATTGTGCCAGATAAGGCTGCAAACGTTGTTTGGGTATATGAACAGATTGCAAAAAATATTTTCAGTACCGAATCAATATATCAGACAGCCAAAGAAAAGGGCATGGGGATCTCTAAGAACAACATGTGGCTGATTATAAGAAATCCATTATACTGCGGAATGATAGTAGTTCCAAAGTATCGAGATGAGGAGGAAAGGCTTGTAAAGGGGCAGCATGATCCAATAATCAGCCAAGATCTGTTCTATAAAGTTCAGGATATACTCAATAGTAAAGCAAGGACGTACAGGCCAAAAATCAAAACAATTGAGAATTTTCCCCTCAGGGGATTTTTTGTCTGTCCTAAATGCGGACAGAAATTGGGAGGCAGCAAGTGCAGGGGCAGAAGCAGAGATTACTTCTATTACCACTGCGATAAAGTATGCAAGTGGAGGGTAAATTCCGAAATGGCCAATAGTGTATTTAAAGGGCATTTAAATAAGTTCAAGCCTCTGGCCGAAGTAAGAAAATTATACAGTGCAGTTCTGCTTGAAGCATACAGGGAACATACAGGATTGGTTATAAATGAGAAAAAGAAATCCCTGGAACAGATTGGGGTTTACGAAAAAAAACTGGCTGTTGCCAGAAACCTGCTGGTTACCGAGAAGATAGATGCCGATGACTATCATTTAATGAAGACAGAATACAATGCTGAGATCAGCAGGCTTGAAAATGAGATTGGAAATGTGGATGAAGACCGAGCCGATATTGAATCTTTAATGAACACAGGACTGCAAAACCTAATAAAGCTCGGCGAGGCCTTTGGTGACGGGTCTTTAGTCGACTCCAGAGAGATAATCGGTTTAATTTTTCCCGAAAATTTCACATTTCAAAACAATAAAATCCAAACCGCTAGGGTCAACGAAATGTTCAAGTGCATCTATCTGGTAAACAATAGATTACGGGCAAAAAAAAACGGAACAAAAGATGATATTTTTCTTTTGTCCCGAGTAGTGACCTCGACTGGATTCAAACCAGTAACCTTCTGAGCCGTAATCAGATGCGCTATTCAGTTGCGCCACGAGGCCTTTTTGTTATCAATTAGCTAATTTTTTGTAGCTTTGTTGATTGCTTATTGCGGGTGCAAAGATAGACATAAATGTGAGATATACAAGAGAAAAATAACATAAAAATAAAAAAAAATGCAGATTAAAAATTATATACGTGATATTCAAGACTTTCCAAAAAAAGGAATTTTATTTAAAGATATCACTCCGCTGCTAAATGACCCAATTGCACGAAAAAAGTGCCTTGAAATTTTAGTAAAATCATTAAAAGATCAAAAAATTGATAAAGTGGTAGGAGCGGAGAGCCGTGGGTTTTTCTTCGGAATGTTATTAGCGCAGGAATTAAACGCAGGCTTTATTCCGGTAAGAAAGCCAAATAAACTGCCATATGAGACGATTTCTGCTTCGTATGAACTCGAATATGGTTCTGATAACTTAGAGATGCATATAGACGCTATAAAGAAGGGAGAACGCATTTTGATTCATGATGATGTTTTAGCAACAGGAGGAACCGCTAAAGCAGTTTGTGAGCTTGTAGAAAAATTAGGTGGTGAAATTGTACAATGCAACTTTTTAATGGAGCTGTCTTTTTTAAACGGACGTGAAAAAATCAATAATTATCCAATTTTTTCTGCGATTACTTATTAAGTTTTAAAAGTTATTAAATAAAAAAAATCCCAATTCTAAAATTAATTCAGAATTGGGATTTATTATTTCTAATGCTTTTTTATCTTAAACTTGCTCCAAGTTCAGTTTCAAAAGTCTGTTGCAGCTTAGACATGATTTTATCAATCTGTGCATCAGTAAGCGTTTTAGTATTGTCTTGAATAGTAAAACTCAAAGCATACGATTTTTTTCCTTCTGGAAGTTTTGCACCTTCATATACATCAAATAAATTAATGTCTTTTAAAAGTGTTTTTTCCGTTTGCTTAGCCAAGTTAAAAATACTCTCGTATGTTGTATTTTTATCAATCAATAAGGCCAAATCTCTACGTACTTCAGGATATTTAGGAATCTCAGTATATTTAATTTTTCCAGTGATGATTTTCAAAATTAAATTCCAGTTAAAATCAGCATAATACACATCTTGTTTTATTCCAAAATGTTTTAAAATAGATTTTTTAATTACTCCAGCTTCTACTAACACATCATTATTATAAGTAATTGCAGTTCCTTCAGAAAATACATCCGATTGTACTGGTGCATTCGAGATTTTTTCAATTCCTAAACGTGCCAATATACCTTTTACATATCCTTTCAATAAGAAAAAGTCAGTTCCTTTTTGCGGATTTGTCCAAGACTCTTTATTTCTATTTCCAGAGATTAATAAAGTCAAATGTTTGTGTTCTTCGTAACCGCTTAAAAACTTATGGTATGTTTTTCCGAATTCAAATAATTTTAAATCAGAATTACGTCTGTTAATATTGTACGAAACAGCTTCAAGTCCAGAAAACAATAAAGATTGGCGTAATGCTGCTAAATCACTGCTTAATGGGTTTAACATTAATACATTGTGTTCTTCTTTTAAAACAGTCGATAATTTTGCATATGAAGCCGTTGTCAAAGAGTTTGCCATCATTTCATGAAAACCTTGCGAATTCAATTGTGAAGCAATTGTATTTTGTACTTTATAGTCTTCGGTTCTTGGCGAATTTGCAACCGTCGCATTGAATTTCTTAGAGAAATTAATATTGTTGTAACCGTAAACTCTTAGAATTTCTTCGATTACATCAATTTCACGCTGAACGTCTACACGATAAGCAGGAATAGTAAGTCCTAAACCAGAATCAGAAACACTATTTACTTTAATATCTAAAGAAACTAATATTTTTTTGATGGTATCTTTTGGAATTTCTTGTCCAATGATTTTTGAAACATGGCTGAAATTCAACAAAACAGCAAAATCTTCTACTTTTTTAGGATAAACTTCTATAACATCCGAAGTTATTTTTCCACCCGCTACTTCTTGAATTAAAAGCGCGGCACGTTTCAAAGCATATTCTGTAATAGTTGGGTCAATACCTCTTTCAAATCTAAAAGAAGCATCAGTATTCAATTGATGTCTTTTTGCCGTTTTACGAACACTTACAGCATCAAAATAAGCACTTTCAAGGAATATAGTTGTTGTACCTTCAGATACACCAGATTTTTTACCTCCAAAAACTCCTGCAATACAAAGCGGTCCTTTTTCGTCGCAAATCATCAAATCCTCTTTATGTAATGTTCTTTCAACATCGTCTAAAGTGGTAAATTTTGTTCCCTCAGGAAGTGTTTTTACAATAACTTTTCCGTTAATTTTTGCTGCATCAAAAGCATGCAGAGGCTGTCCTAATTCATGCAATACATAATTAGTAACGTCAACAATATTGTTTTTTGGAGTTAAACCAATCGCTTTCAAACGATCTTGCAGCCAGCTTGGAGATTCTTGTACCGTAATTCCAGAAATGGTTACACCGCAATATCTAGGAGCCAAAAGAGGTTCCTCGACATTAACGTCAATTTTCAGCGTACGCATATCTACTCTAAAATTGCTTACAGAAGGTGTAATCAATTCTATATTTACACCACGCTGTAGCATTCCTGCTCTTAAATCACGCGCAGTACCAAAATGACTCATCGCATCGGCACGATTTGGAGTTAATCCAATTTCAAAAACTTCATCATTTGTAATTTGAAAAACTTCGGCAGCTGGAGTTCCCGGAACTAATTTATCGTCTAAAACCATAATTCCGTCATGACCAGTACCAAGACCTAACTCATCTTCAGCGCAAATCATTCCGTGACTTTCCTGTCCGCGAATCTTACCTTTTTTAATAGTAAAATCACCGCCGTCTTTATCATATAAAACAGTTCCAATAGTTGCAACCGGAACTTTTTGTCCTGCAGCAACATTTGCAGCACCGCAAACAATTTGTATAGGCGCTTCTAAACCAATATTTACAGTTGTAACTTTTAATCTGTCGGCATCAGGGTGTTTTTCGCAAGTAAGTACGTGTCCTACAACAACCCCTTCTAAACCGCCTTTAATAGATTGGTATTTTTCGACAACTTCAACCTCAAGACCTAAATCTGTCAGTAATTCTGAAGTTTCTGCAGATGTCCAATCTGTTTTAATGAATTGTTTTAACCAGTTGTAAGATATTTTCATGTTAGCTTTATTATTCTTGTATGAGGTTACAAATATAAGAATTGCGTATTGTAGTAAGAAACAATTTATTTGGTTTTTTCGAGTAAGACTTTTTTTAAACTAAATGACTAACGATCAATATAAAATCATATTTAGTATTAATTTTTTAATAAAAATTCATTAAAAATTAGATAAAAAAATGAATGTGTAATTTTTGTGCTATTAGATGAATGAATAATGCTATTCTGTTTCTAATTATGAAACTAAATTTGATACAAATCAAAAATTTACTAATTATGAGCACTACCACACAAAGACCTGAATTTAAGGCAAAATATGACAATTACATAAACGGAAAATTTACAGCTCCAATTTCAGGAGAGTATTTTGATGTAGTTTCTCCAATAAATGGAAAAGTGTTTACCAAAGCGGCTCACTCAGGCAAAGGAGATTTAGAAAAAGCAGTAGACGCAGCCCATGAAGCATTTAAAACTTGGGGAAAAACATCGGTAACAGAACGAAGCATTTTACTTAATAAAATTGCACAAAAAATTGAAGATAATCTAGAGTACATAGCGACCGTTGAAACTATAGATAACGGAAAACCTATTCGTGAAACTCTTGCTGCTGATATTCCGCTGGCAATAGATCATTTTAGATATTTTGCAGGTGTGATTCGTGCCGAAGAAAGCTCGATTTCCGAATTGGATTCGCAGACAGTTTCAATAGCTTTAAGCGAACCACTAGGAGTTGTTGCTCAGATTATTCCGTGGAATTTCCCAATTTTAATGGCCGTTTGGAAAATCGCTCCAGCCCTTGCAGCAGGAAATACCATAGTTCTAAAACCTGCAGAAAGTACACCTATATCTATTATGGTGTTAATGGAACTTATTGGAGATATTCTTCCTCCGGGAGTTTTAAACATTGTAAATGGTTTTGGCGCTGAACTTGGCCGCCCATTGGTTACCAATAAAAAAGTTTCGAAAGCAGCATTTACTGGATCTACAACAACAGGTCGTTTAGTAATGCAATATGCAACCGAAAATATTATTCCAGTTACTTTAGAATTGGGAGGGAAATCACCTAATATTTTCTTTCCATCTGTAGCAGATCACGATGATGATTTCTTCGATAAAGCCATTGAAGGTGCAGTTTTATTCGCTTTAAATCAAGGTGAAATTTGTACGTGTCCGTCAAGATTATTAGTTCATGAAGATATTTATGATAAGTTTATTGCCAAAGTAATTGAAAGAACTGAAGCTATTGTTGCTGGAAATCCATTAGACAAATCCACTATGATTGGAGCGCAGACCTCTTTAGTTCAGAAAGAAAAAATTATGTCCTATATAAAATTAGGTAAAGAAGAAGGGGCAGAATTATTAACAGGAGGTGATGCAAATCATTTGGGCGGAGATCTTGAAGGTGGTTATTACATAAAACCAACTTTATTTAAAGGTCATAACAAAATGAGAATTTTTCAGGAAGAGATTTTTGGACCAGTCTTGGCGGTAACAACTTTTAAAACTACCGAGGAAGCTATCGAAATTGCAAACGATACAATGTACGGATTGGGAGCAGGAGTATGGACACGTGATGCGCATGAAATCTATCAAGTTCCTAGAGCAATTCAATCTGGTCGTGTATGGATTAATCAATATCATTCTTATCCAGCGGGAGCACCGTTTGGAGGTTACAAACAATCAGGAATTGGGCGTGAGAATCATAAAATGATGCTGAGTCAATACCGTCAAACAAAAAACATGCTAATTTCTTATGATAAAAAGAAATTAGGTTTCTTCTAGAAAACAGTATCCCTATTAATATAAACCTGAGCATAATAAGTTAATCTGTTTATTATGCTCATTAAATCAATCTTTGTTATGTTACCAAAAACAATGAAAGCAGCAGTTATTAGAGAATTTGGTTCTCTTTTAAAAATTGAAGAAGTTGAAGTAAAACGACCGGGAAGAAATGAAATTCTTGTAAAAGTGATTGCGAGTGGTGTTTGTCATACCGATTTGCATGCCGTTGAAGGCGATTGGCCGGTAAAACCAAAAATGCCGTTAATTCCCGGACACGAAGCTGTAGGTTATGTTGCAGCTGTGGGGCAAGATGTGAAAAATGTTAAGGAGGGTGATGCTGTGGGAGTGCCTTGGCTTTATAGCGCTTGCGGCGGCTGTGACCAATGTATTACTGGATGGGAAACATTATGCGACAGTCAGCAAAATGGAGGTTATAGTGTAGACGGCGGTTTTGCCGAATTTGTAATTGCTGATGCAAGATATGTTGGAATTTTACCTTCAAATGTAAATTTTATGGAAATGGCTCCAATACTTTGTGCTGGAGTTACTGTTTATAAAGGTCTGAAAGAAACAGAAGTGAAACCTGGAGAATGGGTTGCAATTTCTGGAATTGGCGGACTAGGCCACGTTGCAGTACAATATGCAAAGGCAATGGGAATGCATGTTGCTGCAATTGATGTTGCCGATGATAAACTTAACCTGGCAAAAAAACTAGGTGCAGACTTAGTAGTTAATGCAAAAAATCAAAATCCTGGAGAATATTTGAAAAAGGAAGTCGGTGGGATGCATGGGGCATTGGTAACTGCAGTTTCTCCTATAGCTTTCAAGCAAGGTCTTGAAACCTTAAGAAGAAAAGGTACAATGGCACTCAACGGACTTCCGCCAGGTAATTTTGATTTATCTATTTTTGATACGGTTTTAAACCGAATTACAATTCGAGGCTCCATCGTTGGTACTCGTAAGGATATGAAAGAAGCAATAGAATTTGCCACCGAAGGAAAGGTAAAAGCTACTGTAACTGCCGAAAAACTGGAAAACATTAATACCGTTTTTGATAAAATGAAAAAAGGTCAGATCGAAGGACGAGTCGTTCTTGATATCGCAAATATTTAATTGGTAATGCAAAAAGCAGTAAATTTATAACAATAAGTTTACTGCTTTTTTAAATTGTAAAAGTCATGGTTAAAAGAATTGAAGCCACACAAGAAGCTGTCGAATTAATTAAAATTCTAAAGGAAAAACATGGCGATTTAATGTTTTACCAAGCTGGAGGATGTTGTGAAGGCACGCAGCCGCAGTGTTTTGAAAAAGGCGGTTACTATCAGCGAATAGGTGATGTTTGTATCGGGACTATTGAAGATACTGAATTTTGGGTTGATAATGATTTGTATGAATATTGGAAGCATTCGCATTTTACACTTAAAGTTATTGATGCTTTTGGCGTTGGCGGTTTCTCTTTAGAAACGCCTCTGAAAAAAACATTCCAAATTGAGTATAGAATCTTTACTGAAGAGGAGGAAAAAGATTTAGAACCTGTAAAGATTTTTGAGTAAGTTTAAAAAAAGGGACAGAGGTTCAAAGGGGCAAAGAGACAGAGGTTTTGCAGAGGTTTGTCATGATCGTCTATAAACTCAGAATCTTAGCGTCTTAGTGCCTTAGTGCCTTAGAACCTTTAATTAACATAAAGTAACTGATACTGTTTCGGTGTAATTCCTTCGTGTTTTTTAAACAATCGGATGAAATAGTTGGCATCTTCAAAACCAGATAAATAACAAACTTCATTTATTTGGATACTCGGATTTTTGAGCAGCTTTTTAGCATGTTTAATTTTTTCATTCAAAACATATTCTATTGGGCTCATGCCTAATTCTCTTTTGAAAAAACGATAAAAGGAAGCGGTGCTCATACAGGCTTTTTCGCTTAAGCTTTTTAGATTTATGTTTTCCTTCAAGTTAAGTTTGATAAATTCTGTAACTTCAAAAATTGGATTGTTGGATTGTAGAACAGCTCCATCATCAAGAGATTTTGCGGTTTGAGTTTGAATAATTCTGATTAATAATTCCTGTAATGTCAAATCAGCAATAACATCTTTTGTAATTGAGGTACTTGTGCACTCTTTAATTAATTTACTGATGGTTGAAGCAAGATCAACATTATTGTAAAAAAAGTAATTTTGATAATTTAACTGCCAATAATTGTCGCTTCCTTTCTTTGGATAACGCTCATTTAAGAAATCAAGAGTCTCGCTAATTTTTGTTGTGTCGATAGCTAAAGCAAGACATTGCGTTGGATTTTCTTTTGAAGCTTCTGGAAAATCAATTTTCATTTCAATATTCGAAGGAATAACAACTGTTTCGCCAGGCAGATAATCAAATCCGGGTTCGTCAAACAAATGCATGACTTTTTTTCCTCGAAGCATACTCGTAACTACAAAATCGTTAAATTTTAAAGGTACTAGTTTTGAAGATTCGTAAGTTTCAAAAATATTCAGTTCGCAATGGTTTAGAGTGTAAACACTCCTGTTTTCAACAAGTGTTTTTAATGATTTTTCATTAGATAAATCTGGCGGAGTAATTAAAACACGTTGATTTTGCATTGTATTAAATTTTCGAGTGGAACTCTAAATTTAATAAAAATAAGTTTAGCAATTTAAGATTTAACGTTTCATTAAATCAGCTCTTCAACATGTTTCTTAATATTTTCGGCCATTTTTCTTGTCGGAAGGTCATTTTCGTCATCACCAAAAGGATCTTCAATTTCTTCTGCGATAAGCTCTAAACTCGCTAAAACGTAAAAAATAAAAACAACTACAGGAATTACATAATAGCCTAATGTAAATACGTAACTAAATGGGAGTGTGAGAACAAAAATAAATATAAATTTCTTGATAAAAGCGCTGTAAGAGTAGGGAATAGGAGTGTTTTTTATTCTCTCACAGGCTCCACAAATATCTGTAAACGCTGTTACTTCATTGTTTAAGGTAATGAGCTGTTCGCCTGAAATTTTATTAGTTGTATAAAGATCGTGTATTTTTTTGAACATTATTTTGGCAACCTGATTTGGTCTGTGCTTGTGATGATCAAGTTCTAAATCTACATTATCAAACAATTGCATTCCAGTTTCTTCATCCTTCAAATGTTTATTTAAGATAGAAGCATATCCTGGAATCATCTTTCTAAAAAATGCTTTATCCTTTTCGTCCTCTAAAATAACCGAAAGTTTCATGGCAAAATTACGACTGTTATTTACCAGACTTCCCCACATCCTGCGTCCTTCCCACCAGCGATCATAGGCTGTATTGGTACGATAGGCAAGTAATAATGAAATTACAAAACCCAACATGCTGTGCATTGTTGAGATGTTTTTAACCTTACTGTCTTCTGGTAAATCCCAATATTCAAGTTCAAGATAAGCAATTGCGCCGCAATATATTGCCATAAAAAACATTACGGGAATTAATTTACGGAAAGTATCGGCTTTGCTAAAATGAAAAATAAAACTAAACCAGTCTTTTGGATTATACGAAGTCATTACTTTTTTTTGCAGTAAATTTACTTTAAAAATTAATATTTCCTGCTAATTCTTTTAAAGCAATTTCAGATAATTTCGCCTCATATTGTGCATTACTATAACGTACTTTTGCGTTTACATAATTGAGCTGAGCCGTTCTAAAATCAAGAGTTGTAATAGTTCCGATTCTAAATTTATCTAAGGTAATGTCTAAATTTTGTTTTGCAATTGCTTCGTTATCTTCTTCTAAATCGATCAATTCCAGATTGGTTAGATAAGTTTGAAAAGCAGTGCTTAACTGCGTATTCAAAATCATATTTTGCTGTTCGATAGCAATTTGAGAATTTTCAATTTGAAGTTTGGCAACCTTTTCATTTCGATGCTGATTAAAACCGTCAAAAATATTTAAAGTGGCATTAAAACCATAATTTAAACCGCGTGACGATGCTTGGCTCGTAAAACCTAAACTCGACTGACTTTCGTTAAAATTATAACCAGATGTTAAGTTTACAACAGGATATCGATCTGCTTTTACCTGCTTAAGCTGCAGTTCGGCTATACGTTTATTAATGATTTGTGCTTCTAAAGCAGGATTTTGTTTTTGTGCTAAATCCATAAGATCAGCCAAAATCAATTTATTATCAACAGTAACTAAATCTGTAACAGTAAAATTTATTTTTGGATCTCTGGCTAAGTATTGATTCAATAAAATCTTAGCATTTGCATATGATTCTTTTTGTCTTAATAAAGCAACTTGATCTGAATTTAAATCAACTTGTGCGTTCAAAACTTCCAATTTTGAAGCTTTCCCGATACTGAAACGGTTTTGGGCTAAAGTTAATCTTTGTTTCGAAATTACGATTGTAGTATCTAAAGCGGCTAACTGATGCTGTTGTTGTACTAAATTATAATAAGCAGAATTTACTTGACCAATTTTGATCAAAATTGTTCTCTTTAATTCAGCATCTCCTAATTTTTGAAGTTCTTTTAACTGATCTAGTTTTGCGAACATTTTCAAACCATCAAAAACAGTCCAGCCTAAACTTACGCCGTAATTTAAGCTGTTATTTTTAGCGTTATCCAACGAAGTTGTTGTTCCGTCTTGACGCGTCTGAGAAGAATTTGTTACGCTGTTATTGTCTGTAATCGAAGCGCCTGCATTAGGAAGCATTCCTGCATTTCCTAAAGTCACATTTGTTTCGCTTATTTTTGAGTTATTCTTAGCTATTTTAATCTCAAAATTGTTTTCTAAAGCAATTTTCATAGCATCTTCAATAGTCAAAACTTCTTGCGCATTCGTTTTTGTAATGCTTAAAAAGAGTAATAACAAACTGCTAATTAAAATTTTAATATTCATATTATTTTTCTTTTGCCTTGAATTCCTGAATTAATCAAATGCAATTCAGAAATTCAAGGCTAATAAATTATTTACTTACTTCTTTTTCGTATTCTTCGATATGATCAAATTCAGGGTAATGTTTACGCGCTTTAGACCACATCATGTATATCGCAGGAATAACAAAAAGTGTTAATGCTAATGAAAATATAGTTCCGCCAACAATTACAACTCCCATACCAATTCTACTGGTTGACGCCGCTCCAAGTGACATCGCAATTGGCAATGCTCCTAAAGCAATGGCTAAACTGGTCATTAAAATTGGACGTAAACGCGCTTCTGAAGCTTCAAGAATTGCTTCTAGTTT
This sequence comes from Flavobacterium sp. YO64, assembly GCF_004119505.1. Classification (NCBI taxonomy): domain Bacteria; kingdom Pseudomonadati; phylum Bacteroidota; class Flavobacteriia; order Flavobacteriales; family Flavobacteriaceae; genus Flavobacterium; species Flavobacterium sp. YO64. Next base: position 190,662 of record NZ_NRQV01000005.1, read on the forward strand.
TGGTTTTCCCTGCTCTCGCAATTGATTGGCAAATTCTACAATCAAAATACCATTTTTAGTCACCAGACCAATAAGCATTACGGTTCCAATCTGACTGAAAATATTCCAAGTTTGATTGAATAACCATAATGAAAATAAAGCTCCAGCAACCGCCATTGGCACCGTCAAGATAATAATAAAAGGATCAATAAAACTTTCGAACTGAGCCGCAAGAATTAAAAATATTAATAATAAAGCCAATCCAAAAGCAAAAGATGTATTCGAACTGCTTTCCACAAAATCTCTCGATTCTCCGCTCAAATCTGTTGTAAAACTATCATTTAAAACTTTAGCTTTAATTCTATCCATTTCAGCAATTCCGTCGCTGATACTTTTTCCTGGAGCTAAACCTGCCGAAACAGTTGCCGACATATAACGGTTGTTGTGGTATAACTGCGGAGGATTACTTTGTTCTTCAACATTTACAACGTTATCCATCTGAATTAATTCTCCTTTTTTGTTCTTTACAAACATCGAAGTTAAATCCAATGGTTTCGATCTGTCTTTTTGATCAAATTGACCAATAACCTGATACTGTTTTCCGTTTTTGATAAAATAACCAAAACGCTGTCCGCTTAAAGAAAGTTGTAAAGTTTGCGCAATATCAATAATTGAGATGCCTAAACTCTCGGCTTTTTCACGATTAATACTAACGTTTATTTCAGGTTTGTTGAATTTTAAATTAACATCACTGATAGAGAAAACATCACTTTTACCAACTTCATCCATAAAAACAGGTATTTTTTCTCTTAATTTTTCAAAATTAGGAGCCTGAATAATATATTGAATAGGTAATCCGCCGCGTCTGTTTACAGCAATTGTAGGTTGTTGGATAACAGATGTTTTTGCATCAGGATATTGCTTTGTCCATTTTATTAATTGGTCGGCAATTTCTTTTTGTGATCTCTTTCTTTCATGAGGTTCTTTTAAAGAAAGCCTGATAAAACCAGTATTTGTAGCCGATGCTCCAAAACCTGGTGCGGTAATCACCAAACTTACTTTTTTCTCCGGAATTGAATCATCAACCAATCTTGAGATTTCCTGCATAAAACGATCTGTATATTCGTATGATGATCCTTCTGGCGTTGTCATACGCATGGTTACAGAGCTTCGATCATCATAAGGAGCTGTTTCTTTTGGTAAAATGGTAAAAAACAAATAAATCAGTCCAAAACAAGCAATTAAAATTGGAAAACTAATCCATTTTCTTTCCATAAATTTTGAAAGAGCTTCGGCATAACTGCTGTTCATCTTTTCAAAAAAGGGCTCTGTTCTTACGTAGAATTTAGATTTTTTCTGTTCTCCGCCTTTCATTAAATAGGCATTTAACATTGGCGTCAAAGTAAGAGAAACAAATGCCGAGATTAATACAGCGGCACCAATTACAACCCCAAATTCCCTAAAGAGTCGGCCTACGAAACCTTCTAAGAAAATTACGGGCAGGAATACAGCTGCCAATGTTACCGAAATCGAAATTACAGCATAAAAAATCTCGTTTGATCCTTTAATAGCAGCTTCAATAGGCGACATTCCTTCTTCGACTTTCTTAAAGATATTTTCAGTTACAACAATTCCGTCATCCACAACCAAACCTGTAGCTAAAACAATCGCTAGTAAAGTCAATACATTAATAGAAAAACCAAAAAGCCACATTATAAAAAACGTTGCAATTAAGGAAACAGGAATATCTATTAAAGGTCTAAAAGCAATTGCCCAGTCTCTAAAAAATAGATAAATAATAATGATTACTAAGATTACAGATATTCCAAGTGTCTCAGCAACTTCTAGTACCGATTTTTTTACAAATATGGTGTTATCAAGTGCAATATTTAGTTTAATATCTTTTGGAAGATCCTTTTTTAAAGCTTCGTATTTTTTATAAAATTCAGCTGAAATATCTAGATAATTTGCTCCCGGCATTGGTACAATTGCCAGTCCAATCATTGGTAATCCAGATTGGCTTAATTTGGTTTCGATATTTTCTGGACCCAATTCTGCACCTCCAACATCACTTAAGCGCACAATTTTGTCTCCATCTGTACGAATAATGATATTATTGAATTCTTCTGGTTTCGAAAGATTTCCAACTGTTTTTACTGTTAATTCAGTATTGTTTCCTGTAAGTTTACCAGAAGGTAATTCGACATTTTGAGCGTTAAGCGCATTACGAACATCTGAAACAGTACAGCCATAAGCCGTTAATTTTACTGGATCAATCCATAAACGCATGGCGTAGCGCTTTTGTCCCCATATTTGAACACCGCTGACTCCCGGAATTGTTTCTAAACGCTGCGAAATAACATTCTCCGCATAATCACTTAATTCTAATGAATTTCGGCTGTCACTTTGTACCGTCATCGAAATAATAGCATCACTATCGGCATCAGCTTTTGATACAACAGGCGGCGCATCAATATCTTGCGGTAAACTTCTGATGGCTTGAGAAACTTTATCACGCACATCATTTGCAGCTTCTTCTAGATCTTTATCTAAATTAAACTCGATGGTAATATTACTGCTTCCTTGATTACTTGATGAAGTTATATTTCGGATTCCGTCAATCGCATTTACTGCTTTTTCAAGCGGTTCTGTAATTTGTGACTCAATAATGTCAGCGTTAGCTCCTGTATAATTGGTTCTAATGGAAACCTGTGCGGGATCTATCGAAGGAAATTCGCGGACACCCAAAAAAGTATAACCAATGAAACCGAATAATATAATTAATAGATTCAGTACAATGGTTAAAACGGGTCTTTTTATACTTGTAGTTGATAAACTCATTTGCAATTTTAGATTTTAGATTATTGATTTTAGATTTTGGATTTATTACTAAATCTTACTGCATCTTTAAATCTATATTTAAGCCTTAATAACTTTAAGACTTTCGACTTTGGACTATTTTACTTTAACTATTATTGGTGCTTCATTTTTTAATGACATAACACCGCTTGTAATTAAAGTATCTCCTGCTTTTAATCCTGATAAAATCAAAATCGAAGAATCTGTTCTTGTTGTTGCATCAACCATAACTTCTTTTGCCTTGCCCATATTGGCTACATACACTTTTTTACCACTTTGTACAGGAACTATAGCTTCTGATGGAACTACGATTGCATCTTTAATAATGTTTAACGGCAGTTTTATATCGGCAAAAGTTCCAGGGAAAAGTTTTCCATCTGTATTATCAGCAATGGCACGAATTTGCAGTGTACGAGTAGCAACGGCAACTTCTGGCTCGATAGCATAAATTTTGCCGTTATATGTTTTATCTGAGCCAGAAACGGTAAAATCGATTATAGAACCTGTTTTTACTTGTGAAGCATATTTTTCTGGAATCGAAAATGTAATTTTTAGTTTTCCTGTATTCACCAGTTTTGCTACTACAACTGTTGGAGTAATATAGGTACCTGGAGAAATCGAACGTAAACCAATTTTTCCTGAAAAAGGTGCTTTTACAGAAGTTTTAGCAATCTGTGCTCTGATTAACTGACTTTGAGCTTGCGCCGAAGCATGATCTGCTCTGGCAACATCTGCTTCTTCTTGGCTGATTGCTTCTTTTTGCAATAATAATTTTGCTCTTCTTTCATTCTCAGCGGCTAAGCCTTCTCTGGTAACAGCTTGTCTTAACTGTGCTTTTAATTCAAGATCATTTACTTTTAAAAGAACTTGTCCTTTATTTACATAGCTGCCTTCATTAAAATAAATTCCCTCTACAATTCCTGATACTTCACTGTGAATCTCAATTTGCTCGTTTGCTTCAATAGAACCAGATAAAGACAAATTATTGTCAAACGTTGAAGTTTTAACTACTATTCCTGTAACTGTGGTTGGTTTGTCTTTATCGCCAAACTTCTTTGAGTCTTCATTTTTACCTTTGTTAGATAGTATCCTATAAGTGATAAATCCTCCAAAAATAATGATAATCAAGGCGTAGATTAGATGTTTAATTTTCATAAAATTTAGGTGAATGTGATTTTTTTTGGTGTATGTTTTTTGCAACTCACAAATTTAACTTTTTGTACTGAAATCAATTGACGTTAGGTTTTATTTAACACTTGTAATACAATAAACTTCAAAGCGTTGTTTTTCTAGGCTGTAACTGCAAAACTTTGCAGCTTAGATGTTGATTTTTGCAAAAGGTTTAATGATGTGAATATATTTTGTTGGGTAATTTTTAACACTAGAGTACGGTTTGTGTCTAAGAGATTATTAATCAGCAGGTTATTTGTTTTCTATTTTTTATAAATTATTTGATTTTAAAGTTCAAAAGAGGTGTTGAAAAGCTATTATTTGAGGAATTGAAAAAAAATACGCAGTTTGTCGAATTTATATTGCATTTCATCGATTTTATTTGTAACATTGATACGTTAGACAAAATAATTAATAGGGCACTATAATCAACGTGTTTTTGCATAATTAAATGTTAAAATATAGATTTTACAGCTTTTTTTAGATCATTAAAAAGAAATATAGTATTAATTGTTTTAACAAGTGTTTATGTTTTTTGTTCCAAATTATAAAATAATAATAGATGAAGAAAAAAATACTCCTAGCATTATGGTTTTCATTTTTACTTGCTGCAATTGGTTTTCTTTTTTGGCAGAATGAGTTTAAGTATAGTTTGCCAACACCAATTCCGAAAAATTATCACAGCATTGCAATGGGAGCCAAAATTGATTTGTCTCAATGCTGTCCTTTTGATCGTAAACCTGTTTTTTTTCATTTCTTTAATCCAGATTGTCCCTGCTCACGATTCAATGTGCCGCATGTGGCTGGTTTGATAAAAAAGTACGGTGACAGAGTTAACTTTAAAATTGTTGTTTTAAACAAGCAAAAAACTTTTACAATCGAAGAAATACAGAAAAAGTTTGATGCACAAATTCCTGTTTATTTTGATCAAAATATTGCTAAAAAATGTGGTGTTATTTCGACTCCGCAAGCGGTTTTATTAGACGCATCGCATAATCTATATTTTCGCGGCAATTACAACAAAACAAGATATTGTACAGATGCCGACAGTAATTATGCTCAAATGGCTATTGACTCCTTGTTAAAGCAGACTAATTCGCCCTCTTTTAATGCTTTAGCTCTTAGAGCTTACGGATGTTCGTTACCAAATTGCACTAAATAAATCTATCCCTAACTAAAATTTTTAACCTATGAAAAGAAAAGCCAGTTTGAATGAGCAAGATTACTTGCACAGTTTTATGTCTACAATGACACAAAAGTCTGATACTATTATTAATTATGTTCTTGCAGTTTATTTCCTTCTCGGAATCGCATTGTCATTCAAGTACGATACCTTTGAAATTGGAGTAGGAGTAGGAACCTTGAATCTTCTGATGTATTATTCGGCTAAATTTTTTATTAAAAATTCAAAATTCTACCAGTACGTTTTGTCTGTTGTTCTGGCTATATTCATGGCTCAGTACATTTATCAAATGCATGGTATGTTCGAAATGCATTTTACCGTTTTTATTGCCAGCACGATTTTAATTATTTATCAAAACTGGAGACTTCAAATTCCGCTTACTCTTTTAGTAGTACTTCATCACGCTGGTTTAGCATATTTGCAAAACTATATTTATAATGATGCAAATGGGCTTCAGGTTTATTTTTCGCAGGTAAATTTTGATCTTGAAACTTTAATTATTCATACTGTTTTAGCTGCAGTTGTATTTTTTATGAATGGTTATTGGGCTTATTATTTTAAGGAACACAGCGAAAATCATATTTCTAAAATTTCTGACGAATATGAGCTGGAAAATATGAAGCTTGCATCGGCTAAATACAGTTCATTAACAGCAACTAAAGAGTATAATGACTTTATTCATAGAACAACTTTAGATTTAAAACTTCCAGTAACTTCGGTGCTAAAATTAATTGATGTTTCAAAAGGACACACAGACAATGATCAAATTTTGACTTATCTGGATATGATGCGAGAAAGTGCCAAAAAAATTGATGACCTCGTAAACGATATTCATGTAAAATCAACTAACACAAGAAAGTAAAAAGTACAAAATAATTTCCAAAAATGAAAAAACTCTCAAAAGGTATTTCAAAAACAGGTTTTTAGAGAGTTTCTTTTACAAGCAAAAAAAACTCATGCCAATTAATTTTTAATATAAAATTTTATGGAGACCAGAACTACACGCCCGACTCCTTCTGACAGAGAAGTCGATTGGAATAAAAGCAAAGTATTGCTTAGCAAAACAGATAAAAATGGAACTATTTTGTATGCCAATGAAGATTTTATCGATGTTTCTGGCTATGATGAGTTTGAATTAATAGGGCAGCCTCACAATATTGTGAGGCATCCTGATATGCCTAAAGTGATTTTTAAATTTTTATGGGACAGTATAAAGTCAAGCCAAAATATTCATGTTGTTTTAAAAAACATGGCAAAAACAGGTCGCTATTATTGGGTTGTAACCGAATTTAAAATCATTGCAGATACTGACGGCGAGATCGTTGGTTTTTTTGGAACAAGAAAATCAGTTCCTGAAAATATCATCGTAAAATTTATAGAGCCATTGTATAAAAAACTTTTACAAATAGAAGAAGCAAGCGGCTTAACAGCTTCTGAAGAATATTTGGTTGGTTTTCTAGAAGAGCGTAAAAAAACGTATATGGAATATATCGATCACTTAATCGCTACAGGAAAAGATGATAAAAACAAAGTTAGTAAAGGTTTATTCAGTGGTCTTTTTGAAAAGAAAACGCCGCCAAAGAAATAGTAAAGCTGGCTGTAGAATTATTTATAACACATAGAAACATAGGTTTTGTTGCTGTTGAAAAGCGTTTCACTTACATTAACAAGCATGACTATGTCTCTATGTGTTTGATTTTTTTCAACTTTTAGCTATATTGGGATGAAAGATTTATTGCATCAGATATGATGTAATTGAACCTATTTTAATTCAAGAAACCTTTGAACCTTTGTATCTCTGCATCTTTGAATCTAAAAAAAAAAACTAACTAATATAATTCCAGATACTTTTCTTTTTAGTAAGCTCAATAAAAACAGCTTTTAGAATTGCGTGTTCTGGTTTGTTCAAAGGCCCGTCTTCTTTTAGGATCTTCATTGCATAGTTTCTAGCAAGTCCTAAAATATCTCTATCCCGAACAATATCTGCAATTTGCAGATTCAAAACACCACTTTGCTGCGTTCCCATTAAATCACCCGGACCGCGAAGTTTTAAGTCAACTTCGGCAATTTCAAAACCATCATTTGTCTGAACCATTGTTTTCATACGGGTTTTACTGTCAGAACTTAATTTATGTCCCGTCATCAAAATGCAATAACTCTGTTCGGCACCACGACCAACACGGCCGCGTAATTGATGTAACTGCGATAGACCAAAACGTTCAGCACTTTCGATAATCATAACACTGGCATTTGGCACATTTACCCCAACCTCAATTACTGTTGTAGCTACCATAATATTCGTTTTTCCTTCAGAGAAACGTTTCATTTCGGCATCTTTATCAGCCGGTTTCATTTTTCCGTGCAAAATCGAAATCGAATATTGGGGCAAAGGGAAATCGCGAGAAATACTCTCGTAACCGTCCATTAAATCCTTGTAATCCATTTTTTCTGATTCCTGAATTAGCGGATATACAATATAAATTTGTCTTCCAAGTGCAATTTCATCACGTAGAAACTTCCAAACTTTTAATCGGTTACTATCAAAACGGTGAACCGTTTGTATTGGTTTTCGTCCCGGCGGAAGTTCATCAATTACAGAAATATCAAGATCTCCATACAAACTCATTGCTAAAGTTCTCGGAATTGGTGTTGCCGTCATAACCAAAACGTGCGGAGGAATTTCATTTTTCTTCCACAATTTAGAGCGCTGCTCTACACCAAAACGATGCTGTTCGTCAATAACAGCCAGTCCAAGATTTTGAAACTTAACTTTATCTTCCAATAAAGCATGTGTGCCTATTAAAATCTGCAAAGTACCATTTTCAAGTTCTTCGTGAATCACTTTTCGAGCTGCAGTTTTAGTTGAGCCAGTTAATATTTTTATATTAATATTCAAAGTATTAGCAAATTCTGATAAACCAATAAAATGTTGATTAGCAAGAATTTCTGTCGGTGCCATTAAGCAGGCCTGAAAACCATTATCCATTGCTAAAAGCATGCTCATAAAAGCCACAATTGTTTTTCCAGAACCAACATCTCCCTGCAATAATCTGTTCATTTGAGCATTGCTTCCCATATCTGAACGAATTTCTTTAACTACTCTTTTTTGAGCATTAGTAAGTTCAAAAGGGAGATGGTTTTGATAAAATTCAGTAAAAAAATCACCCACTTTGGTAAAAGGATGCCCTTTTATTTTGTGCTTTCTAATTAGATTTTTAGTAATTAACTGCAACTGAATAAAAAACAATTCTTCAAACTTCAGTCTAAATTGAGCTTTCGCCAAAGCATCGGTGCTTTTTGGGAAATGGATATTAAATAAAGCAGCTCTTTTTGAGATTAACTTTAATTCTTCGATTAGGTATAATGGAAAAGTTTCGGTAAACAAAGCTTGAGTTTCGATAAACAATTGTTCCATTAATTTGTTAATCGTTCTATTTGAAATGCCTCTGTTTGTTAATGTTTCCGTAGATGGGTAAACGGGCTGCATGACAGAACGCAGACTTTTTTCATGTTCTTTCAGCAACTCAATTTCGGGATGTGCCATGCTGAACTGGCTTCCGTACAAAGAACATTTTCCAAAAATTACACAAGGTTCGTTTAGTTTTAAACTTTCACGAACCCATTTATGACCTTGAAACCAATTAAGGTCTAATTGTCCTGTATCATCTACAAATGTGGCAACTAAACGCTTTTTATTCTTAGCAAATTCAACTGTTTTTATATTGATTATTTTGCCAATAATCTGAACCTCAGAACCTGTATTCTGAAGTTCGTTTATTTTGTAATATCGAGTTCTGTCAATATATCTATTTGGGAAAAAATTCACCAGATCGCCATACTTATGAATTCCTAATTCCTTACGAAGCAGTTGACCGCGACTTGGGCCGACACCTTTTAAGTATTCGATAGGAGTTTCAAGCAGATTATTAGACATTTTTTTTAGACTTCTTAGATTTTTAGACTGGCTTAGATTTTAGAAAAATAGAACAAAGAATGAAGAGAAAAATCTATTCTCTTGATTCTATATTTTTCTATCATTCTTTTGGAAAAGCGAAGATAGATTTTAATTGGGAAATTTGGAAATGAATTAACTTCTTAGGATTTTGAATATTAAGTTATCGTTAAGCTGTAAAAATAAACGCAACCAATTTAAGAGCGATTAATCTTAATAATAATTAACCTTTAAAACTTAAAAAAATGAAAAAACTTGGGCTTTTAATAGTTTTGTTTATTTCTCTTGTTTCTTGCTCTAATGACGACAATGACAATAAACCAACTGAAGATTATCATGGAAAATGGAAATTAACGAGCATGAATAGAAATAAAAATCCAGCAGCAAATTCTATTGGTGTTATGGAATGGGAGGAAAGCTATGTTTTTAGCTCTGACGGGAAGTTTACTAAAACAAGAATTAGAGACAATAAAACTTCTAGTATATCAGGAACTTTTTCTGTTGTAAAAACTTTAGAGCAAACTCAATTTAAATTAATTTATAGCACTCAAAATGATATAATAGGAACTTGTACTGAGGATTTAATAGAGAATCTATATATAATTTATGCTACTGGAAAATTGTACAGTACTTGGGCAGCATGTGATGGACCTTTACTTGTATATGATAAATTAAAGTAATATTTTAAACAATGCTTACTAATTCAAATTGTTTGGCTCCGTCGGTCTTCTGGCGGAGTTTTTATTTTAATAAGCCGGCTTTTTTTAATAAAGTTTGATCGGGAGAAATAGTCATATAAAACTAAAATGAATTTTTATCTTTGAATAAAATTTTAAAGATGACAACACACTTAGCACTTTTACGCGGAATCAATGTTTCTGGACATAATATGATGAAAATGGATGCTTTGAAAACAATGCTAGAAAATATTGGTTTTCAGAATATTCGAACTTATTTGCAATCAGGAAATGTTTTTGTAGACAGCGAAGAAGATGCTTCGAAAGTTGGTTTTATGATCAAACAAGAAATATTCAAGGTTTTTGGTCATGAAGTTCCAACGATTGTAATTACAAAAGAAGATTTAGAATTATGTTTTAAGAATAGTCCTTTTTTAAAAGAAAAAGATATTGATACTAAAAAACTTTATGTAGCTTTTGTTTCAACGCAATTGAAAAAGGAAAATATAAACGATTTAAAAATCAGCCAGTTTAAACCTGATGAAGCGAGTATTGATGGAAATAGAATTTTTATTAAATACGCTGTTGGTGCTGGAAAAACTCGTTTTGACCAAAAATATATAGAGAAAAAACTTAATGTTACAGCAACAATTAGAAACTGGAATACAGTTACTAATTTATTGGCAATGTATTCTGAAGAGTAAAAGAATCTAATGATGTCACACTGAGCGAAGTCGAAGTGCCGCCACGAATTTCAAGAATTAACACAAATCAATTGGTGAAAATTAGTGAAATTCGCGGCAAAAAAATATTAAGTGGCTTCGACTTCGCTCAGCCTGACAGGCTATTTAGGAATCAAATCGCAATACCAAAATCCAAAATCGAAAGCATCAGAATCACTGGTATCGCAGGCAGTATCTGATGAATCTTCTTTCTCAGGTTTTTCATATTTGCGGTAAACAATTTCTCCTATTTCAAAATCTATTGGCTTCGAAAAAATTGGACCATCAAAGGCAAAAGTGTGAAACTCTCCATTTTCTCCGCAAACATCAACGTTTTCAGGTAAATCGTTTATAAAATCCTGATCTATAATTCGGCCGACAAAACTTTTATCTAAGTAACGCTCGTTTACACAAACCACAATAGTTTTAAATCCCAATGAAATAAATTCTTGGATTAAATCTTTTGTAGGTGTTTTCCAAAGCGGAAAAACGCCTTGAAAATCCATTTTTGCCAATTGATCTTCACGATACTTTCGTAAATCTTCCAAAAAAATATCTCCAAAAACAGAATGTGTAATACCGCTATCTTTTAGTTCTGTCAAAGTTTTAGTCATTACATCTTCATAGACTTCCATAGTAGGCATTTCTGGAATTTGCATGATTTTTAGAGGAAGCCCAATGCTTTTGGCTTGTGCATTCAGCAGTTCAACACGAACGCCGTGCATTGAAATTCGTTGGTATTGTTGATTTACGCTCGTTAGTAAGCAGTCAATTTTGTACTCAGGATCTTGAAGGATTTTGTATAATGCAAGAGCCGAATCTTTTCCGCTGCTCCAATTAAATAAGGCTTTTTTTGGTGTAAACACGTTTTGGAATTTTTGTGCGGTAAACTTACAAATTTGATTCGATTTGTTGATGAAACCTTTGTAACTTTGGAATTTTCGCCTTCAAATTTATTTCAATGAAATATATATTCTTATTATTTACCACTTTCCTTTTTGCGCAGCAAACTAAATTTGTCGATTTTAAATCGGTTAATGCACAATTGACTATTGATAATGCTCAAAAAACAATTGCAGGAAAAGTTGATTACGATTTTAGCGTTTTGCAGTCTGTTGATACGATAAAAATTGACGCTAAAAACATGGAATTCTTTAATGTTCAAATAAACGGTGAAAATGCAATTTTTATAAATACCGGTAAAGAATTACAAATTGTTAGTCATTTTGAAAAAGGAAATAAGCAACTGACATTCAATTATACTGTAAAACCAAAACAAGCATTGTATTTTGTTGAAATTGAAAATGATGATGTTCAAATCTGGACGCAAGGACAGGGAAGATACACCAGTAATTGGTTTCCGAGTTTTGATGATGTTAACGAGAAATTGATTTTTAATTTAGGTATTACTTACAATAATCAGTATCAAGTAATTTCAAACGGTGTTTTAAAAGAAAAAACAAGCAAAGGCGATTTGTTTCACTGGCAATACGAAATGGAGAAACCAATGAGTTCTTATTTATTGATGCTCGCAATTGGTAAATATGATAAAACGGAAATGCTCTCAAAGTCTAGAATTCCGTTAGAGTATTATCTAGAACCAAAAGATAAAAAGCGTTTTGAGCCAACGTATCGTTATTCTAAACGTATTTTTGATTTTTTGGAGAAAGAAATCGGAGTAAAATATCCTTGGAAAATTTATAGACAAATTCCTGTTCGCGATTTTTTATATGCTGGAATGGAAAATACAACTTCAACACTTTTGGCAACTCGCTATGTAGTAGATTCTACTGGTTTTGAAGATCGAAGTTATACTAATGTTGATGCACATGAGCTGGCGCATCATTGGTTTGGAGATTTAATTACAGCCGAAAGCAGTAAGCATCATTGGCTTCAAGAAGGTTTTGCAACTTATTTTGCTGCTTTGGCAGAAAGAGAAATTTATGGAGACGATTTCTTCTATTCTAAATTATACAATACGGCGCAGCAAATAAAATTTGCCTCACGAACAGATTCTATTCCAGTTTTAAATGCAAAAGCAAGTTCACTTACTTTTTATGAAAAAGGAGCTTGGGCATTGTTTGTACTGCATGAATCAATTGGAGATAAAGCTTTTAAAAAAGCAATAAAAAGCTATTTGAAAAAGTTTGCTTATCAAACCGTAACAACTCAAAATTTCTTTGACGAAATAAAAAAAGTATCTGATTTTGATCTTGATAAATTTCAAAGAACCTGGTTAGAATCAACTGTTTTTGATACGCCGACAGCAAATGTTTTACTTAGTAAAAATAAAGCGATTCAAACTCGCTTAGAAATTGATAAACTTAAAAAAACGCCATTCTCTGAGAAAGAAGATTTTTTAAGGAAAACTTTAGAATCTAATGTTTACGAATCTGTAAAAGAAGCAATTGTAGATCAATTAGAAAACGAAAAATATGAAGCAAAGAAAACGCTTTTACAAACGGCATTAAAAACAAATAATACTCAAGTCAGACAAGCCGTTGCAAGTTCATTGGCTAAGATTCCAGAAGATTTTAGAGTTGAATATGAAACTCTACTTGATGACAAATCCTATCAAACACAAGAAGCAGCTCTGTTTTATTTGTGGAAAAATTTTCCAAATCATAGACAAGATTATTTGAATAAATCTAAAAACTGGATTGGGTTTAACGACTTTAATCTTCGAACATTATGGCTTTCGCTGGCTTTATCAACACCAGATTACAGCACAAATTCAGAAGAATTAATAAATGAACTAATTGCTTTTTCATCAACTAAATACGAAGCTCCTACACGTCAGAATGCGCTTGAAAAACTGATTGCATTTAAAATTATTAACGATCAGGTTTTAACCAATTTAGTAAATGCAACAACGCATCATATGTGGCAGTTTTCAAAATTTGGAAGAGATTCCATTAGGATTTTATTAAAAAATTCAGAAATGCGTGCTTCGTTTAATAGAATTTTACCTAATTTAAACCCCGATGAACAATTTCAATTGAATCGTTTGCTGAAAGAGTAGAATAGAAAATAGAAGCAAGAAGAGAGATACAAGAAATTAGCGATTAAAAGAAGTTTTTATTCTTGCTTCTATTTTCTTTTAAAAAAAATCAAAAAACAAACCTACATTAAATTTTATGAAAGCATTAGTTATTTCTGGCGGTGGAAGTAAAGGCGCATTTGCCGGCGGAGTTGCACAATATTTGATTGAAGAAAAAAGAAATGAATATGATTTGTTTATCGGAACATCTACAGGAAGTCTTCTAATTCCGCATTTAGCACTTGGTCATATTAAAAAAATCCATTCCGTTTATACCAATGTCACCATGACAAGTATTTTTAATATTTGTCCGTTTGTAGTTAAAGTAAAAGAAGGAATAGATATTGTTACTATTAATCACTTCAATGTTTTACGTCAATTCTTTAAAGGAAAAAGAACTTTTGGCGAAAGTAAAGGTTTAAGGAAGTATATTCAGAATAATTTCTCGTTATCCGATTTTAATAAGTTGAAAAAACTAGATACCGATGTTATTGTAACGGTAACCAATTTTACTAAAAACGAATCGGAGTACAAATCGGTTAAAGACTGCAGCTACGAAGAGTTTTGCGAATGGTCATGGATTTCTAGTAATTATGTTCCGTTTATGAGTTTGGTTACTAAAAACAATTCGGAATATGGCGATGGAGGATTTTCAAGTTTAGTTCCCATTCGTGAGGCAATTAATCGCGGCGCAACCGAAATTGATGTTATTATTCTAGAAACCGAAGTTAATACAACAAAAACGGTAATTGGTAAAAACCCATTTTCATTGATGATTGATTTGTTTCGAATTGCCTTAGATCAGGTCGAAAAACACGATATCGCAATAGGAAAGCTAATGGCAAACAATAAAGATGTGAAGCTAAATTTATATTACACACCAACTAAACTGACAGATAATGCTTTGATTTTTAATAAAGAAGTGATGAAAGAATGGTGGGAACAAGGCTATGAATATGCTCAGAATAAATCTGAGGTTATGAGTGATAATAGGTGATTTTTAGAATTTAGATAAAATATGATAATATCCTTTGATCTTGACGATACTTTAATTGCAAAAAATAAATTTGAATTAGAAAGAAAAAAAATATTTCAGAAACTTTTCAAAATTGAAAGAGTAAGAAAAGGAACAATAACGCTGTTTAAAGAACTAAAAAAACGAAAACATAAAATTTATATTTACACAACTTCTTTTAGAAGTGAACTAAGAATTAGGTCAATGTTTTATTCTTATGGTATTTCTGTTGACTATATTATAAATCAACAGAAACATCAAAGAAAAATTAAAAAGTTAGGTTTTCAGTGCTCTAAATTTCCACCAATGTTTGGTATTGATATTCATGTCGATGATTTATTAGGAGTTAAATTAGAGGGAGAAAAATTTGGATTTCAAACTATTATAATTTCAGAAACAGATCAGAATTGGATTCAACTAATTTTAGAAGCAATTTAAAATCCTATTTTTTTTACCAAAGTTCAGCAACCTCATTTTTAATATATCCCAAAGCCGCATTACTTGGAGATTGTTTTTCAAGTAAGTCATTTAAAATTACTTCACGCAATTTATCAGCATTTTCTACTTTATCGCTCATTGCAGCTTTACGAATCATTTGGATTGTAGCATTTTTGGCTGTAGTGATAATTGT
Organism: Flavobacterium sp. YO64; assembly: GCF_004119505.1. Classification (NCBI taxonomy): domain Bacteria; kingdom Pseudomonadati; phylum Bacteroidota; class Flavobacteriia; order Flavobacteriales; family Flavobacteriaceae; genus Flavobacterium; species Flavobacterium sp. YO64. The sequence goes on from NZ_NRQV01000005.1 coordinate 205,890, forward strand.
CCAACATTCGTCAGACATATAAATTTGTTGCGTTAAATTATGTTCAAATTCTTGTTCAATTTGATCAATTACGTAATTTTCATAATCATGTTTATCGTTTGAAATTGGAGAAATTCTAATTAATAATTTCGTCAAATTAATACGTTCCAAAAACAAAGTCATACGCTCGTAGGCTTGTAAACGTATTGGCAGAGATTGTTTTTGATATTCTCGATTTAATAAAAAAGCACGCTTTTTATCGTTATTTTTAATGTGCAGTTCAAAAAAACGGTATGCAACAAATCCAGTTACAATTGCAGGTAACGTATAACTGGCTAATTCTATAATTTTTGTAAAATCCATTTGGGTAATTTTTTTAGCAAAAATATACTTTTTGAGTAAAAATCTAGTTTAAATTTATCGCAATAAACAAAATGTAAACTTTACTTTTGCATCCAGATTCTCAAAATCTACCGAAAATATACTTTTAATGGATTTATACATAATACTTTTTCTTTGTTTAGCTGCATTCGCAGCAGGATTTATCGATGCTATTGTGGGCGGCGGCGGATTAATTCAAACTCCAATGGGCTTAATTTTATTGCCAAATCTTCCAGTTTCAACAGTTATTGGGAGTTTAAAAATTCCGGCTTTTACAGGAACCGCTTTTGCCGCATTTCAATATTTAAAAAAAGTAGTAATTCAGTGGAAATTACTCTTGATTATGATGTGTTTGGCTGTTCCTTCGGCATTTTTGGGATCTACAATATTAACTATGGTCAGCAATGATTTTATGAAACCGCTTTTACTTGTTGTTTTATCATTGCTGTTTGTATATACGTATGCCAAGAAAAACTTTGGTCAGCATGCTGCGAAAGATCATTCAGAAACAACCCAAATAATTTATGCTGTTGTAATTAGTACAATTGTTGGCTTTTATGACGGTTTTATTGGTCCTGGAACCGGAAGCTTTTTTGTGGTAGCTTTTATTGCACTTTTGGGTTTTGACTTTTTACACGCTTCTGCAAATGCTAAAATGGTGAATCTGGCGACAAATTTTGGTTCGATTTGTTTATTTATGATCAAAGGAAAAATCATTTGGGCAATCGCAATTCCAATGGCAATTAGTAACGGATTAGGCGGATGGCTAGGTGCAAAATTGGCTATTAATAAAGGAAATGGTTTTATTAGAATTTTCTTTTTGGTTGTTGTGGTTGGAACGTTGATTCGTTTTGCTTACGACGTTTTCTTCAAATAGTTTTTTAAACCATATCAGTGATATAAGTAATTATAAGCTTTATTTTTAATATGTTTTTAAAAATTACAGTCTATAATAAGTATTTTCAATGTTATGCTTAGTAATAGAATTAAATGAACTTATATTACTTACAGGGTTCAAAATATTTAAAGAAAGCCAATTGTTTGATTTCGGCCCTGATAGAGACGATATCCTCTTATCCCGATGGCTATCGGGAGGAGAGATAAAGCCGAAAGCAGGAAATCATATTTAATAAAATGCCTATTCTTCGGCTTCAAAAAAACTTAGAACCTTAGCGTCTTAGTATCTTAGGAACTTTCTCTTTAAATTCTTATTTTTGCATCATATGGAGAAAAATTTCATGCAAAAGTACATTGATCAACTCAATGAAGCGCAACGACAACCCGTTCTGAAAAAAGACGGGCCAATGATTATTATTGCAGGTGCAGGTTCGGGGAAAACCCGTGTTTTAACAATTAGAATTGCTTATTTGATGGCTCAAGGTATTGATGCCTTCAATATTTTATCGCTGACTTTTACTAATAAAGCGGCTCGTGAAATGAAGCACAGGATTTCAGATATTGTAGGAGCATCTGAAGCCAAAAACCTTTGGATGGGAACTTTTCACTCCATTTTTGCTCGTATCCTGCGTTCAGAATCAGATCATTTGGGTTATCCATCAAATTTTACTATTTACGATTCGCAGGATTCTGCCAGATTAATTTCTTCAATTATTAAAGAAATGCAGCTGGATCGTGACGTTTATAAACCAAAACAAATTTTAGGTCGAATTTCAAGTTATAAAAACAGCTTGATTACGGTAAAAGCCTATTTCAACAATCCAGAATTGGTTGAAGCCGATGCAATGGCAAAAAGACCAAGATTAGGAGATATTTATCAGCAATATGTAGAGCGTTGTTTCAAAGCTGGTGCAATGGATTTTGATGATTTATTATTGAAAACCAATGAATTATTAACTCGTTTTCCAGAGGTTTTGGCTAAATATCAAAACCGTTTTCGCTATATTCTGGTTGATGAGTACCAAGATACCAATCACTCGCAGTATTTGATTGTAAGAGCTTTATCGGATAAATTTCAGAATATTTGTGTGGTTGGAGATGATGCACAGAGTATCTATGCATTCCGTGGAGCAAATATTAACAATATTCTGAATTTTCAGAAAGATTACGAGGGTGTTATCATGTTTCGTTTAGAGCAAAATTACCGATCAACTCGTAATATTGTTGAAGCTGCAAATACGGTAATGGAGCATAATAAAACGAAACTTGATAAAGTAGTTTGGACAGCAAATGATTTTGGACCAAAGATTAAAGTCCACAGAAGTTTGACTGATGCCGAAGAAGGTCGTTTTGTCGCAAGCACAATTTTTGAACAAAAAATGCAAAATCAACTTCATAATGGTTCTTTTGCAATTTTGTATCGTACCAATGCACAATCGCGTGCAATGGAAGATGCGCTAAGAAAACGTGATATTCCGTATAGAATTTATGGAGGATTGTCGTTCTATCAACGTAAGGAAATAAAAGATGTTTTGTGTTATTTGCGTTTAGTAATTAATCCAAAAGATGAAGAAGCCTTAATTCGTGTTATCAATTATCCTGCTCGTGGAATTGGAGATACAACTGTAGAAAAACTAACTATTGCAGCCAATCATTACAAACGCTCGATTTGGGAAGTAATGGTTAATATTGATAAAATTGACTTAAAACTGAATGCTGGAACGAAGAATAAACTGAAGGATTTTGTAACAATGATTCAAAGTTTTCAGGTTATTGATCAAAATCAGGATGCGTTTTATATAACGGACCATGTTGCGAAAAAAACGGGTCTGGTTCAGGAATTGAAAAAAGATGCTACTCCAGAAGGAATGGCAAAAATTCAGAATATTGAAGAACTTTTAAACGGTATTAAAGATTTTACTGAAGGGCAAAAAGAAATTGACGGCGCAAGAGGTGCTTTGGCTGAATTTATGGAAGATGTTGCGCTGGCAACAGATTTAGATAAAGATACTAATGATGATGATCGTGTAGCATTGATGACAATTCACTTAGCAAAAGGACTTGAGTTTCCTCATGTTTTTGTTGTAGGTATGGAAGAAGATTTGTTTCCAAGTGCGATGAGTATGAGTACTAGGAGCGAATTAGAAGAGGAACGTCGATTATTTTACGTAGCTTTAACACGTGCAGAACATCAAGCTTATTTAACGTATGCGCAATCTCGTTATCGCTGGGGGAAATTGACAGATAGTGAGCCTTCTCGTTTTATTGAAGAAATCGACGGACAATTTCTGGAGTATTTAACTCCTGCCGAAACTAATTATCGTTATAAGTCACCTATCGACGGGGATATTTTTGGAGATGTTGATAAATCGAAATTGAGATTGGCAAAACCAATAGGAGGTACACCGCCAAAACATGTTACAGATAATAATCCGAAACCAGATTTAAATATTCGTAAACTAAAACCTGTTGCTGGAAATGCACCCGTAAGTTCAAGTGCTAATTTGTTTGATAATAAATTGACGGTTGGAAATGTAGTAATGCACGAACGTTTTGGAAAAGGCGAAGTGGTTAATCTTGAGGGTGTTGGTGCTGATAAAAAAGCAGAAATTAAATTTGAAGTAGGAGGTATTAAAAAGCTTTTGCTGAGATTTGCTAAATTAGATGTGGTGGGATAAATATATGTTTTAAGTTTCAGGTTTAAAGTTTCAAGTTTTGGAGCGTAAACTTGAAACTTGAAATAAAAAAACTTGAAACAAAAATATTATGGCAGAATTTATAAAAATATACCCAGATAAACCTAGTGAAGCTGCGATTGCAAAGGTTGTAAAAGTGCTTCAGAATGGAGGTTTGGTAATTTATCCAACAGATACTGTTTATGGTTTAGGTTGTGATATTACCAATTCACGTGCTTTAGAAAAAATTGCAAAAATTAAAGGTGTTAAATTAGAGAAAGCAAATTTTTCATTTATCTGTCATGATTTAAGTAATTTATCAGATTATGTACGTCAAATTAATACGTCTACTTTTAAAATACTAAAAAGGGCTTTACCAGGACCTTATACATTTATTTTGCCAGGGAATAATAATTTGCCTAAAGAATTTAAAAAGAAAACTACTGTTGGTATCCGTGTTCCTGATAATAATATTATTTTAGAAATTGTTCGTCAGTTAGGGAATCCTGTGGTTTCAACTTCTATTCGAGATGAAGATGATGTAATTGAGTATACTACTGATCCTGAGTTAATTTTTGAAAAATGGCAAAACATTGTAGACTTGGTAATTGATGGTGGTTATGGAGATAATGTAGGTTCAACTATTATTGACTTATCAGAACATGAGCCGGTTATTGTAAGAGAAGGAAAAGGAGATATCGATATTTTGTAAGAGTAATTTATTGATTCTTTAGGTTATTGTAAAATTTTGTGGTTAATTAGCTTGTAATTTAACTAAACCATTTCTGTTTTATGAAAAATCTTTGTTTGCTTTTCTTTTTATTTTTTACTGTTACTCTGTTTTCGCAAAACATTCTGAAAGGAAAAATTTCTAACAAGGACAATGTTCCGCTCGATGGTGTTAATATTTATTTAGACGGAACGACTATTTCTACTATTTCTGATGCTAACGGAAATTTTGCCATAAAATACGAACCTAATGCAAATAATATTGTTGTGATAAGTTCTATGGGGTATCAAACTGAATATCTTACAGGTTTAGATGTCTCGAAGCCGTTGAATGTTGTTATGACAGTTTCAAAAAACGAACTCAAAGAAGTTGTTATTACTAAAAATGAATTGTTTACAAGAGCACAAAAATTAAAATTATTCAGAGAGTATTTTTTAGGAAAAACAGCAAATGGAAAATCATCAATAATACAAAATGAAGGTGATCTTCAGTTTAAATATGATAAGGATAATTTAGTTTTTACTGCCACTTCAAATAAACCTTTGATTATTGTAAATGCATTTTTAGGCTATAAAATAGATTTTGAGTTGGTTGTGTTTGAAATTGCATTTAATAAATTGAGTATAAACTCTAAAGATGTCATAAAGAATTTTTATGGCGGAGTAAGTAAATTTGAAGAAATTGATAACTCGGCTGCAACTTTAGAACGAAGAGAGAAGACATTTCAAGGATCGCAAATTCAGTTTTTTAGAAACTTTGCTAAAAAAGATTGGGGAATCAAAAAGTTTATTTTATTGAATGATGATCAGAGTGTCGATCCACTTAAAAGATTTAAAATCATTGAAGAGGAAGATTATGTAAAAGTAGAAATACTTCCGCAGCCAAAAGGCGAAGTTAAAAACGATAATTTAAAAGATGTTGTAGCTTCTTATAATATTGCTTACAATAGACATGAAGAATCTAAAATTACTTTTCAAACAGATAGTTTTTATATTTATAAATACGGAAATAACTCTAATATCGAAAGTATACTATTTTCAGGAAAAATCTCTGAGAAAAAAGTGGGAGATATGCTGCCTTTAAATTATGGTATAAAATAAGTTTTATTTTTTTATTATCTTGTGCGACGAAATGCCAAGATGGTGTATTTGTAAAAAAAAACTTAAATAGTATAAAAGTTTGAAATAAATAACTAACTTTAATAAAGTTATAATTTAGTTAGTTAATTTAAAAATAATGCTATTCTTGATTTATATTTAATTGGTTATTAAAAAAATTAGGGATACATAAAAGCAGGTCAATTGACCTGCTTTTTCTGTATAATAAAGTATGTTACTTTAAATTATTTTGCTTGTTTTTTCATTTCTTTTTCAATCATGTCATAGAACTGATCGATTTTTGGCATAACAACAATACGAGTTCTTCTGTTACGAGCTCTGTCATCTGGAGTATCATTAGATACTAAAGGAATATAAGAACTTCTACCAGCAGCAATTAATTTTGCAGGGTTAACACCAAGATCGTTTGTTAATACACGTACAATAGAAGTTGAACGTTTAACACTTAAATCCCAGTTGTCTAGCAAAATTCCGTTGCTTTTGTATGGTACATTGTCAGTGTGACCTTCAACCATACATTCAAAATCAGGTTTGTCGTTTACTACTTTTGCAACTTTAGCCAAAACAGTTTTTGCTTTGTCAGTTACGTCGTAGCTTCCGCTTTTAAATAACAATTTGTCAGCGATAGAAATAAATACAACTCCTTTTTCTACATTAATTTCGATATCTGGATCATTGATTCCAACAGCACCTTTCAAGCTTGTAACTAAAGCTAAAGTTACACTGTCTTTTTTAGTAAGTGCGTCTTGAAGTCTAGAGATTTTTAAGTCTTTTTCTTTCAAGCTTTCTAAAGATTTTTCAAGGTTTTCAGCTCCTTTAGTAGTTAAAACAGTTAAGTCTTTAGAAGTACTGATTAAGTCTTGATTGTGTTGTTTATAGCTTTCAGCTGTAGCTGCTAATGCTGCTTTTTCTTCTAGGCAAGAATTTAACTTAACAGTACAAGAGTTTAATAAGTCTTGAGTTTCTTTGTTCTTAGCTTCTAATGCTGCGTATTGCTTTTTCGATACACACGAAGTTAAGGCCATTAATACTGATAGTGCGATAACTATTTTTCTCATAGGTATTATATTTAATTAAACGTTGATTACAAATTTAGTTTTTAATATTTTGATTACTGTTAAAGATTTCTTTAAAAACCAGTAATTTCTTTATGTAATACAAGTAAACGATACTTTTTACGGTATAGTATTGTTGTATTTGAAAATCCTTGCGGTGTTTTAGATACTTTAAAGATATGCAATAAAATGAAAAATGCGCTTTTACAATGGCGAAAGTATGTTTAAACTTACCTTGTGTAAGAAAACGGATACCTGCAATTCCGTCTAAAACCATTCTAAAGAAAATCACGAAAAATAATCCTTTTTTAGGCAGGTTTTTAACCAGCATTAATAGTGAATTTCTAAAATTCAAGAAAGTTTTCTTCGGATTTCCTTGTTGTAATGTAGCTCCGCCAACGTGATACACTACTGATTTTGAATTATACTTTATTATATGTCCTTCATTTGCGGCGCGCCAGCATAAGTCGATTTCTTCTTGATGAGCGAAAAAAGTTTCATCAAAACCGCCTAATTCATGATATACTTTCTTTCTAATAAAAAAGCAAGCGCCTGAAGCCCAGAATAATTCACAATTGTCATCGTATTGACCATTGTCTTTTTCTATGGTGTCAAAAATCCTTCCTCTGCAAAAAGGAAAACCATATTTATCAATAAAACCTCCAGCTGCTCCTGCATATTCAAAGTATTCTTTATTCTTGAAATCAAGAATTTTAGGCTGAATTATGGCTGTTTGTTTTTCTTTTTCAAAAGTCTCAATAATAGGCTGGAGCCAATTTTCGGTTACTTCAATATCAGAATTTACTAATGCATAAATTTCTGCATCTATATGCTGAAGTGCATCGTTGTAACCCTTTGCAAAACCATGGTTGCCATTATTTTGTACAATCTGTATTGTTGGGAAATTTTTCTTTACGAAATCAATAGAATCATCCGTCGAAGCATTATCTGCTACATATATAGTGGCCTCTTCTGAATACTGTAAAACAGACGGTAAAAATTGTTCTAACAATTTTACTCCGTTCCAGTTTAAAATGACAACAGCTATTTTATCCAAAAGTAATTTTTATTTATTTTAATATTATTTTATTCGCCGTAATTTGGCAGGCCTCTTAAAAACTGATATTTTTCATTTTCGAAATCCATTTGACAATAAAAATGACTCAGTCCGTTTGTTACATTCAAAAACCGTGCCTGCATTGTCATATTGTAACGTGCAATTTGATCAAAAGTTGTTTGTGATATCTTAACCTCTGGAGCTTTGCACTCTACTAATATATGTATAGTTCCGTCTGAATTAAAAACGACTACATCATATCTTTTTCGCAAACCATTGACTGTTAAAACTTTCTCTACATTTATAAGTGATTTTGGATATTTTTTCTCGTTCATTAAATAATGAACTACATGCTGACGAACCCATTCTTCTGGAGTAAGAATGATAAATTTTTTCCTGATTTCATCAAAAATAGACACTTTATTTTCGCTATTTTTGAATCGGAAAGTATAAGAAGGGAAATTTAGCTTTAACATAAAGCAAAAATATAAAATAGTTTCAGGTTTCAAATTTAAAGTTTCAAGTTATTGAGACGGGAAATTTGAAACCTGAAACTTGAAACAAAAAATATTGAATGGACGAAGTTATAAAAATTGTTAATGATATCAAGGCAGGGAATATAAAACCTATTTACTTTTTAATGGGTGAAGAACCTTATTATATAGATAAGCTGTCTGAATATATAGAACAAAATGTACTGGCTGAAGAAGAGAGAGGATTTAATCAAACTGTTTTATACGGAAGAGATGTTTCTGTAGAAGATATTGTTTCAACGGCCAAGCGCTATCCTATGATGGCTGATCGTCAGGTTGTTATTGTAAAAGAAGCACAAGATTTATCAAGAACAATTGACAAAATAGAATCGTATGTTAATAATCCGATGGAAACTACGGTTTTGGTTTTTTGTTATAAATACAAAACTCTTGATAAGCGAAAAAAAGTGACTAAACTCTTAGCTCAAAACGGAATTGTTTTTGAAAGTAAAAAATTATACGAAAATCAAGTTGGAGATTGGATAAAGCGCATCCTTGCAGGAAAAAAATACACTATTGATCCAAAAGCAAATGCAATGCTTGTTGAGTTTTTAGGAACCGATTTGAGTAAAATCAATAATGAGTTAGAAAAACTGCAGATTATTTTGCCGCAAGGAACTATGATTACGCCACAGCATATTGAAGAGAATATTGGTTTTAGTAAAGATTATAATGTTTTTGAACTTCGAAAAGCAATTGGAGAACGTAATCAGTTAAAAGCCTATAAAATTGCCGAAAATTTTGCGCACAATCCAAAAGAATATCCATTAGTTATGACCACAGGATTGGTTTTTGGATTTTTCATTCAGCTTTTAAAATACCACGGACTTAAAGATAAAAATCCTAAAAATGTTGCTGCGGCGATTGGTGTAAATCCTTATTTTTTAAAGGAATATGACTTAGCTGTAAAAAATTATCCAATGCGAAAAGTAAGTCAAATTGTTGGTGCATTACGTGATATTGATGTAAAAAGTAAAGGGGTTGGAGCGAATGCTTTACCACAGTCAGATTTGTTAAAAGAAATGCTGTATAAAATATTTAATTAAGCCGTTAAAAATCACGATATTTGCCTTTCTAAAAAAAAATACTACTTAAAATAATAATTACACAATTATGGGAATGAATAAAAATACCGTTTTAGGATGGGCTACTTTTATAATGGTACTTATGGGATTGTTGCTTATAGGTCTTGGAGCTTTTAGATACAGAGATGTTTCTGGCTGGGGATTTGCTGCAGCAGGTGTTGGTTTTTTTGCTAATGCTTGGGTTTTTAATGCATTAAAAGGCAGAGTTTAAGAGTATTTGCAATATAATTGCTGTTTAAAATCATAGAAAATAAATAATTAAAAATAAATAGAATGTCAGACGATAAGAAAGTAATTTTCTCAATGCAAAAATTGAGTAAAACCTATCAAGGAGCAGACAAACCGGTACTTAAAAACATTTATTTGAGTTTCTTTTACGGAGCTAAAATTGGTATTTTAGGACTTAACGGTTCTGGAAAATCTTCTCTTTTAAAAATTATTGCAGGAGTTGATAAAAACTATCAAGGAGATGTAGTTTTTCAGCCTGGTTATACAGTAGGTTATTTAGAGCAAGAGCCAATTCTTGATGACTCTAAAACGGTTATCGAAATTGTTCGTGAAGGAGCTGCAGAAACTATGGCTGTTTTAGAAGAATATAATCAAATTAATGATTTATTTGGTCTTGAAGAGAACTACTCAGATCCAGATAAAATGGATAAATTGATGGATCGTCAGGCAGCTTTACAAGATAAAATTGATGCTCTTGGTGCTTGGGAAATCGATACCAAATTAGAAATCGCAATGGATGCGTTACGTACACCAGAAGGTGATACACCAATTAAAAACCTTTCTGGAGGTGAGCGTCGTCGTGTAGCTTTATGTCGTTTGTTGTTGCAGCAGCCAGATGTATTGCTTTTAGATGAGCCTACCAACCACCTTGATGCTGAATCTGTACTTTGGTTAGAGCAGCATTTAGCACAATATTCAGGAACTGTTATTGCGGTAACGCACGACCGTTATTTTCTTGATAATGTTGCTGGTTGGATTCTTGAGTTGGATAGAGGAGAAGGTATTCCATGGAAAGGAAATTATTCTTCTTGGTTAGATCAAAAATCAAACCGTATGGCTCAAGAAGAAAAAGTAGCTTCAAAACGTAGAAAAACATTAGAGCGTGAGTTAGAATGGGTTCGTCAAGGTGCAAAAGGACGTCAAACCAAACAAAAAGCACGTTTACAGAATTACGATAAATTATTAAATGAAGACCAAAAACAATTGGATGAAAACTTGGAAATCTACATTCCAAATGGTCCGCGTTTAGGTACAAATGTTATCGAAGCAAAGAATGTTGCTAAAGCTTTTGGAGATAAATTATTATACGATAATTTGAACTTTACTTTACCGCAAGCTGGTATTGTTGGAATTATTGGACCTAACGGTGCTGGTAAATCGACTATTTTCAAAATGATTATGGGAGAACAAGCTACAGACAGCGGAGAATTTTCAGTTGGAGATACTGTAAAAATCGCTTACGTAGATCAATCTCACTCAAACATCGATCCGAATAAATCTATTTGGGAGAACTTTGCTGATGGTCAGGAATTGATTATGACGGGAGGAAAACAAGTAAATTCAAGAGCTTATTTATCTCGTTTCAACTTCGGAGGTGGTGAGCAAAACAAAAAAGTATCAATGTTATCAGGTGGTGAGCGTAACCGTTTGCACTTAGCAATGACTTTGAAAGAAGAAGGAAACGTACTTTTACTGGATGAGCCAACGAATGATTTGGATGTAAATACACTTCGTGCACTTGAAGAAGGTTTAGAGAATTTTGCTGGTTGTGCGGTAATTATTTCTCACGACAGATGGTTCTTGGATAGAATTTGTACACACATTTTAGCTTTTGAAGGAGATTCAGAAGTTTATTTCTTCGAAGGAAGTTTCTCTGATTATGAAGAAAACAAAAAGAAACGTCTTGGTGGTGATTTAACTCCAAAACGTTTAAAATACAGAAAATTAATTAGATAATAATTAATTTTAAGAATGTAAAAAGCCTCAAGTTCAATTGAATTTGAGGCTTTTTTAATGTCTAATTTTTATAAGTAAGCTATCTGTCTAAATGACCAATCTGTGATGGCAGTTCAAATATTTCAAGATCAAAATAAATAACTGAAGCCATAATGTGGTCAAAAATATCAGACATAATATACTCGTAGTTTGCCCAGCGTTTATCACTCGAAAACGCATAGATTTCTAATGGCACGCCATGAGCACTAGATTGCAATTGTCTACACATAATATGCATGTCCTTATTCAACCCTGGATGCGTTACAAGATATTGCATAATATATTTTCTAAACAATCCTAAGTTGGTCATATTACGACCGTTAAGGGCAAGAGATTTATCTATTTCTCGAAGATCATTATACTTCTCAATTTCAGCTTGTCTTGTTTCGATATAAGAACTTATCAGCTGTACTTTTTTCATATGATTCAGATCATCGTTATTCAAAAAGCGAATACTGCTGCTTTTTATCAAAACGTGTCTTTTTATACGTCTTCCGTCAGATTTTTGCATTCCGCGCCAGTTCTGAAAAGAATCAGAACTCAAAGCATACGTTGGAATAGTTGTTATCGTATTGTCAAAATTTCGAACTTTTACAGTTGTCAAATTAATTTCGATAACATCACCATCGGCACCAAATTTGTCCATTGTAATCCAGTCACCAATACGAACCATGTCGTTAATAGCAACCTGAACACTTGAAACAAATCCTAAAATTGTATCTCTAAAAATTAAAATAATAATTGCCGAAAGTGTTCCTAGAATAGTCAGTAATTCGCCTTTCTTAATTCCGAATAAAGTCGAAATAATCATAGCAACACCAAAAATCCAAAGTATGATCATAATAACCTGAACAAAACTGTCAATTGGTTTGTCGCTGTATTCTGGTTTTTGCTTTAAATAATCACGAAGCGCATTAAAAATAGTTCTGATGATCCATAAACTAATCAAAACAATATAAATTCCGACTATTTTTCCAAACATTAATTCCCAGTACTCATATTTGTCTAGAATAATTGGAACAGCTTTATAAATAAAGAAAAACGGAATTAAATAGGCGGTGTATTTGGTTGTTTTATTATGAATTAAATAATCATCAAATTTTGTTTTTGTACGCTGTGCAAAAACAGCAGTTAAAGTAACCAGAACAAATTTTGCGGCATAATAAATGGCGTAAGCCAAAGCTATCAGAACGACAATATTAAAAATCAGGCTGATGTACGACGCAACATTGCGGTTCATCCCCCAATCTCTAAAAAGCGGATATAAAAAATTAAATATTTTATCCAAAAATTTATGCATTACTTTCTAAATACTTTTTCTCAATATAGAATGTTCCAAATGGAATTAATGATGCAACAAGAATAATTAAAAAGGTTTTAAAATCCCAATTTTGAGATTTTCTCAATAATACTGCTAATATAATATAACCAATAAATAAAACACCGTGCGTCATTCCTAACGGGCGTAATAAAGTATGATATAGTTCTGGGTTGTTAGTTTTAATAAAAAGCATATTAGCAAACAATACTAAATAAGAGATTCCCTCTAAAATCGCAGTAACTTTAAAAATCTTGAGCATATATCTGTTTTTTTGAAATTATAGCAGCAAAATTAAGGATTCTGGTTGGTTTTTGGGTTATGTATCAATAAAGTAATTTACTTTTACAATCTTAAACTTTGATAATGAGCAAGCGTGATTTAAAAAAATATTTAACCGAATTGAGTAAAGAACAACTTGAGGAGCAGCTTATGGAGCTTTATGAAAAATTCAGTCCCGTAAAAGTGTATTATGATTTTGTTTTTAACCCAAAGGAAGACAAACTTTTACAAGAATCTAAGGTTAAGATTTCGCAAGAATATTTTCCTATAAAAAAGGCAGGTACAAAACGGTATCCAAAAGCAAAAATGCGTCGTTCTGTAGCTCAAAAAATCATCAAACATTTTATCATGCTGGGAGTAGATCCATTTATTACAGCTGATATAATGTTGTATAATATCGAAATTGCACAAACTTATTCTTCTCAAAATTTTATAAAGCAAGAATTGTTTTACAAAAGCATGTTAAATTCATTTGAACAAGCAGTTAACTTTATAATTTCAAATGGAATTTTAGCAGAATTTAAAACAAGAATTGAAGGAATAAATGAAATAGTTTTAGAACAAAAATGGAGAAATAAGTACGATTTTGAAGCTATTTTAGACAAATTAAGCCTCTAAAATGCATTCCCATAAAAAATCTTATTTATAAAAAAACATTTATTTTAGGTTAAAATAAGATGAATAACTGTTTTTTCGGTGTATTTTTGCAAAAATCCAAAAATAAACAATGTCTCAAAACACTTTAGAAATAGAAAGAGAAGAGAAAAAAGAACTTTATGCATACCAAAAAGGCGATATCGATGCCATTTTTGAACGTCTAGATAATGCTCCTTCAAAACATCATTTATTATATCAATTGCCTACTGGCGGTGGAAAAACTGTGATTTTTTCTGAAATCGTTCGTCGCTATTTATCTAATAATGATAAAAAAGTAGTGGTACTAACACACCGTATTGAACTTTGTAAACAAACTTCAAAAATGTTGAAAGGTTTTGGTGTAAGCAATAAAATCATTAACAGTAAAGTAAAAGAACTTCCTGACCAAAACGATTTTTCATGTTTTGTGGCGATGGTCGAAACTTTAAAAAACCGTATCAACGATGAAAAACTGCATCTTGATAATATTGGTTTGGTTATTATTGACGAAGCGCATTACAACTCATTTAGAAAATTATTAAACTCATTTAAAAACGCTTTTATTCTTGGAGTAACTGCAACACCTTTGAGTTCGAATATAAAATTACCAATGCATCAAAGTTATGATGAACTTATTGTAGGTGATACAATTGGTTCATTGATTGATCAAGGATTTTTGGCTAGAGCAACAACTTATAGTTATGATGTTGGTTTAACTTCGCTTAAAGTTGGTATAAATGGTGATTATACCGTAAAATCATCTGATGATTTATATACTAATACTTTAATGCAGGAGAAGTTACTGCATGCTTACACTGAACGCTCTTTAGGTAAAAAAACGTTGATTTTTAATAACGGTATCCATACTTCTTTATATGTATATGAAACTTTTAGAGAAGCAGGGTATGATATTAGACATTTAGACAACACAAGCAGTTCTGAGGAACGTAAAGATATTTTGCAGTGGTTCAAGAAAACTCCAGATGCAATTTTAACTTCGGTTGGAATTTTGACAACTGGATTTGATGAACCTACAGTTGAAACTATTATTCTAAACAGAGCAACAAAATCATTAACTTTATACTATCAGATGATTGGTCGTGGTTCTCGTAAATTACCTGGTAAAGATGAATTTACGGTTATTGATTTAGGTAACAATGCAGCTCGTTTTGGATTATGGAGCGAACCAGTAAACTGGCAGCACATTTTTAAATCTCCAGAATTTTATCTTGAAAATCTAAGAGACGATACTGAGATCGAAATGTTTTTTAAATACACCATGCCTCCCGAGTTAAGAGCAAAATTCAGCAAAACTGCCGAAGTTACTTTTGATGTAGATGAAGAGCATAAATTGGCAATAAAACAAAACTTACGTTCTAAAATTGTATTAGACAAATCGTTAGATCAGCATGCAGCAATGTGCGTCGATAATACAGAAACACTTCAAGAAGCAAAATCATTATCTAAAGAATTAGATGACGATATTGAGTGTCGTATTAAGCGTTATGCAAAATGTTTAAGTCAATGCAGTAAAAACTACCGCGAGTGGCTTCTTGATGATTACAAGCAAAGATTGACCTTATTAGTAGGTAAAAAATATCGTGAAAAAATCATGAACGAACCAGATTGATAATTTTAGGTTCTATTTGTTTCAGGTTTCATGTTTCAAGTTATTGAAATCTAAACAAAATAATGATCTTAAAAGGAGAAATCACATTTCAGAGTAATTCATTCTATTGTGATTTCTCCTTTTCGAATTAATAAAACTTATTTTAAGTTTTGAAAGTAATCTGAAACTTAAAACAAATAAAAACAAAACAAACAAAGATAAATCATGTCTAAACAATTCTCAACATTAGGTCTATCAGCACCAATTTTAAAAGCTTTAGGCGAATTAAACATTGTTGAACCTACAGAAATACAACAAAAAACAATTCCGCTTTTATTGACTGAAACACATGATGTTGTTGGTTTAGCCAAAACAGGAACCGGAAAAACGGCTGCTTTCGGATTGCCTTTATTGCAATTAATTGATACTGAATTACCAGTTGTTCAGGCTGTTATTTTGGTGCCAACAAGAGAGCTTGGTCATCAGATTTTTAGAAATTTAGAAGATTTCTCAAAACATATTCCAAATATTTCAATCGCTGCAACTTGCGGTGGAATTCCAATAAAACCTCAAATCGAGCGCCTTACTTCGCCAACACATATTGTTGTGGCAACACCTGGACGTTTAATTGATTTAATTCAAAGAAAAGCAGTTGATTTAAAACAAACTCAATATTTAGTTTTGGATGAAGCTGATGAAATGGTTTCGATTCTAAAAGAAAGTTTGGATGAAATCATTACTGAACTTCCTAAAAAACACCGTACTTTATTATTCTCAGCGACTTTACCGGGAACAATTAAGCAATTGATTCAGAATTACTTAAACAAGAATGTAGTTCAGGTAAGCGCTAGTATGGAAGTGGTTGGAAACCAAGGTATTGATCATGAATATATTGTAGTAGATCCAATTGAAAAATTAGATGTTTTGATGCATTTTCTTAATTCAAAAGATGGTGAACGCGGTATTATTTTCTGTAAAACTAAAGCTGCCGTCAATAAATTAGCTAAAAATCTAGCAATAAATCGTTTCTCTTCTGGAGCAATTCACGGGAGTTTATCGCAGGGAATTCGTGACAGAATTATGGAGCAGTTTCGTGAAGGACATATTAATATATTAGTAGCGACTGATTTAGCTGCTAGAGGAATTGATGTAAAAGAAATTTCTTATGTTGTAAATTACCATTTACCTGATGCTTACGAAACGTATGTTCATAGAAGTGGAAGAACAGCGAGAGCAGGAGCAAAGGGACTTTCTTTAACCGTTTTACAGGAAGAAGAAGTTGCAGAAATTGCCGATTTCGAAAGAGAATTGGGATTAAAGTTTTCTGAGTTCAAAAAACCTTCGGCGTTAAGTATTGAAGAAAATAACACACTTTTATGGGCAAAACAGATCTTCAAAACGAAACCAAATCATGATATTTCAAATGATTTAAAAACAAAAGTTAAAACGGTTTTTCATCATCTTACAAAAGATGAATTGATAGAAAAGTTGTTAGCCAATTATGTCCTTCAAAACAAAATCGATGTAGTTGAAAAACCTGTTAAAAAATTCAAAAAGTAACAAGCATGACATTTATCATTGCATATTAAAGTTGTATATTTATAAGGTATTATTCTATAATCCTACTTAATAACAACATATAATATGAAGATAGTCATCATAGGAGGTGGTTTTGCAGGAATCAATCTAGCAAAGGAACTTGTAAACCACCCTCAAATACAAGTTACTCTTGTAGATAAAAACAATTATAACTTTTTTCCACCACTTATATATCAAGTTGCTACAGCTTTTTTAGAACCTTCAAGTATTAGCTATCCTTTTAGAAAATTTTTTGCAGGAAAGAAAAACCTACAGTTCCGTTTAGGCGAATTACTTTCAGTAGTGCCTGCTGAAAATAAAATTATCCTTAATAACGGTGAATTGAGCTACGATCATTTGGTTTTTGCAACTGGAGCTGAAACAAGCTACTTTGGAATGGAAAATGTAATGAAAAACGCTATTCCGATGAAAACCTTAAATGATGCCATCGAAATGCGTAATACACTGCTTAAAAATCTTGAAAAAGCAGCAATTACAAAAGATATTCGTAAACGTCGTAAATTATTAACTATTGTTGTTGCAGGTGGGGGACCAACAGGAGTAGAGGTTTCAGGGATGTTCGCTGAAATGCGAAAAAACATTCTGCTAAAAGAATATCCCGAACTAGAAACATCTGCCAGCAATGTTTATTTAGTCGATGGGGGAGACGCTCTCCTTTCGCCAATGAGTAAAGCTTCGCAAAAAGATACTTTAGAGGCGCTTACAAATTTAGGAGTGGTAGTAAAATTGCACACTAGAGTAACGGATTATGTTGATGATACTGTCTTTTTTGAAAACGGAGAAAAGATTCAAACCAAAAACTTAATTTGGGCAGCTGGAGTTTCTGCAAAGCTTTTTGACGGAATTCCACAAGAAAGCTACGGGCGAGGCAGACGTATGGCAACAAATGAATACAATAAAGTAAACGGTTTTGAAAATATTTATGCAATTGGTGATACCGCAATTTTAGCTGGAGATAAAAACTTTCCTGACGGGCACCCGCAAGTTGCTCAAGTTGCTATACAACAAGGATTAAACCTAGCTAAAAACTTTAAAGCAATAGCACAGAACAAACCTTTAAAAGCATTTGCTTATATAGACAAAGGATCAATGGCGATTATTGGAAAAAATAAAGCAGTAGTAGATTTACCAAGTCCTAAATGGCATTTTAAAGGATTTTTTGCTTGGGTAATTTGGTTGTTTATTCACTTAATTTCCTTAATTACATATAGAAATAGATTGAATACTTTCTGGAATTGGATGGTTGCTTATTTTGCAAGGGATCAATCACTTAGAATGATTATTAGACCTGATAAAAGATCTTAAAAAGTAAATGTAAATCTCAATATTAAAAATTTCAAATTCCAAAACTGGAACGAGCATAAAAAAACAGAATCTAAAAAGATTCTGTTTTTTTTTTATAAGTAAACTAAATTTTTGGAATTTAAGTTTTGGAATTTAAAAAGTTAGTGCCCAATCAGCACATCATCATTTTCGGATAATTCTACTTTATGTTTAATAAAGCGTTTTCCAATATTTAGAACAATAAAAGCTGTTATTGTTGTTGTAGTCATAATAGCAACCATTGGTGCAATAGAATCTTTTACAAAAACACCAATCGCAAATGATGCAAAAGCACCAATTCCTAATTGAATTGCACCCATTAATGCAGAAGCACTTCCAGTATTTTTTGCAAACGGAGCTAAAGTTAGTCCAGCTGTATTTGGATTTGAAATTCCTAAACAAGCCAAAAATAAAAACAACATTCCAATAGTTTCATATAATCCTAAAAGATTATTTAGAGATAAAATTAGAAAAACAATGCTCACTACAGATTGTGAAATCAAAGCGCCATATATCATTTGTTCGCTCGAAAAGCGTTTCAATAAAATAGAATTTAATTGACTGGAACCAATAAAACTAACAGACATAAATGCAAAAATCCAACCATAAGTTTTAGCATCAACATGGTAAATATCCATAAAAATAATAGGAGAGGCCGCTACATACGAAAATAATCCAGAAAAAGCGATTGCTCCAGTAAAAGCATAAGTGTAAAACTGCGGTTCTTTTAATACTTTCAGAAAATTGGTAATGATGGGTTTAGGTTTTAAAGATATTGACGGGTCTGGTTTATAGGTATTTGGTAAACCAATTTGCGAAGCTGCCAGAATAAAAATCCCCATAAACATTAAAATCAAAAATACGGTATGCCAGCCAAAATCCTCAGTAACATATCCGCCGACTGTTGGTGCTAACATTGGCGAAAGCCCAACGACAAGCATTAATAACGAAAAAACTTTAGGAATATCTTTAACCGGAAATAAATCTCTAACCATTGCAACTGATGCAACTGTGGCAGCACAACTTCCAATAGCTTGAACAAAACGTAAAAATATAAATGAATCAATATTAGTCACATATATACAGCCTAACGAAGCTAAAATATAGACTAATAAACCAATAAATAATGGTTTTTTTCGTCCAAATCTATCCAATAATGGCCCGTAAAGCAATTGCCCAGCTGAAATTCCAACAAAATAACTAGACAAACTCATAGAAACTTTTGCAACAGTTGTGTTCAAATCTTTTGCAATATCAGAGAAGCCTGGTAAATACATATCGATTGAAAACGGACCAAGCGCAGTTAAAGAACCTAAAATAAGTATGAGTTTAATATATTTTTTTGTAGTCATTTTTTGAAATAAAAGGCGTTTAATTTTTTGCAAAGGTAAAGATTTCATATCTTGTAATAGAATTAAACACATTTATATCTAAAACAAAACATTATTAATCCTAAAAATTAAGTAATTATGAAGAAGTATATTTTGTTGTTATCGTTAGCTTTTACAGCTGTTTCATTTGCACAAACAATCACATCAAAAAAAGAAGATGTGAGTATTGAACAGTACGAATTATTAAAAAAAGTAAATCAGTATTATCCTGATATCACATTAAACAAGACAATTACAAATTTTTACGCTGACGGAAATATAATCGATTCTCAGCAAGAATTTGACGTAAGCTCGTCAAAATTTTCCAGCTATAAAATTGGTATTGAACCGGGAAATAAAAAATTATCATTTGAATATGTTTCTGACGAAACTGGAAAAGTTTACGGTGATGTTTCAATTTTTAAAGGAAATGCTTTAAGAACAACTTTTTCAGAAAAGAATAACGAAATAAACGTTTCTTTAAATGGCAAGTCAGTTTATCTGAAGAAATTAAAACAATAAACAATATTAGTAAAAAGCACCACAATTGTGGTGCTTTTTAGATTATCAGCCGTTCTACGGCTGATTTATTACTTACATACAATTTGAACTATAATTTATATTATGTAAAATAGAAAATTAAAGACGCGAGAATCTCATAAATGCACTTCTGTATTAAAATTTTGTAAATATTCAAATCTCAGCGACTACTCATAGAATACATTCCTTATAAAGTCTATTACAGAAAAAAATATTTTTGAAATGACAAAATGCATTTTAAAGCCTTGAATTTGCTAAATCTTAACATTTCTTTAAAATAATCACTTTCTAATCAAGATGCGTTCAAAGTGAAACTAAATTTTATTATTTTTACATTAGATACTTTAAAAAAAATATCAACTCTATGAATACAATTGCTGAGCATATTGCAGATTTTTTAAAAGAATACCCGCCGTTTGATAATTTGACTTTTCAAGAATTATCAGAAATTGCAACTAATATTCGTGTTATCAATTTAGAAAAACATGCTGTATTGTTTCAAAATAATGATTTATTGCACGACAGTTTTTATGTTGTTGCTTCTGGTATCATTAATTTGACAACAATTGCTGATGCTGAGGAAACAATTATAAATAAATGTCATGAAGGCGATATTTTTGGTTTACGTCCGTTTTTTGCCAAAAATAACTACATGATGACTGCAAAAGCACGTGAAGAAAGTATAATTTATGCTATTCCTATCGCTGTTTTTAGACCATTTGTGGCTAATAATCCTGACGTTTTAAATTTTTTGTTGGAAAGTTTTGCAATAAATTCAAGACATACTAAAGATAATGTGCGTTCTAATGGAAAATTAGATGCTGACAACAGCTATATAGATCAGCAGTCAGAAATGCAATATATACAGTCTCTAGCCTATAATAATTCTCCGTTAACAACTGAGGCGCATCATATTGTAAAAGATGTTGCGATTTTAATGACGGAATCTATGGTAGATAATATTGTGGTTACTGAAAAAACAAAACCAATTGGTATTGTTACAAATGCCGATTTGTCTTCAAAAATTGCAACTGGCCGTTATCCAATATCAGAAACTATAGATAAAATTATGTCCTCGCCTGTTGTTACCGTAATTGAAAACGTTTCTTTAGCTGAAGCTCAATTACTAATGCTGAAACATAATGTATCACATTTATGCGTAACAAAAGACGGTACAAGTAAATCTGCGGTAAAAGGAATAATTTCTGAGCACGATTTAATTGTGGCTCAAGCAAGTAACCCTGGTGTTTTAATTAAAGAGATTAAACGTTCGCAACTGCCAAAAGATCTAAAACAAATACGCGATCGATTATCAGATTTAATTCAGAATTCGATTCAAAAAAACATACCAATTTCTCATATCAGCAATATTGCGAGTGAAATTAATTTGGCAATCATAAAACGTGCTGTCGAATTATCAATTTTAGATTTAGGCTCACCTCCTGCTCGATTTGCGTGGTTAAGTATAGGAAGTCAAGGTCGTAAAGAACAGCTTTTGCTAACAGATCAAGACAGTATTTTGATCTTTGAAGATGTGGCTCCAGAAAAATATAGAGAAGTAAAAGATTATTTTTTGAGACTTGCAAAAAGAACTACTTCTATCCTTGAAAAAGTAGGTTACGAATATTGTCCAAACGGACATATGGGCAGTAATATGCTTTGGTGTAAATCATTGACAGACTGGACGAAACAATATAACAGCTGGATGAATACTCCAGGTGAAAACAGTAATGATTTAAGTTCTATTTTTTTTGATTATGAAATCGTTTTTGGTGAACCAAAGATTGAAGAAGTGATTGAAAATGTGATTTTTAAAAATGCTGTAAACAATACTTTGTTCTTCGACTTTTTAGGAAACGATGCTTTAAAGAGAAATTCTCCTTTAAGCTTTTTCAAAAAATTCATTGTAGAAGAAGACGGCCCGCATAAAACTAAATTTGATATTAAAACCCGTGCTTTAATGCCGTTGATTGATGGCGCGCGCTTGTTAATTTTGAATGCGAATATAAAAGGAATCAAAAATACCTATTTAAGATTTAAACAATTAGCAATTACTGATTCTAAAAATGCCGAAATATATTTAAGTTGTGCTGAAGCTTTTCTAACGCTTTCAAAGTTTAGAACGGTCGAAGGATTAAAGAATGATGATTCTGGACAATACATTAATCTAAGAGAAATGTCTAAAACAGACAAAGAAAAGTTAAAAAATGCTTTAACCCCAATGAAAGACCTTGAGGAACTTATTAAGAGTAAATTTCAACTTACACAATTCTCGTAAATATGCTAGACTGGCTTAAAAATATTAATAAAGAATATCCGGATTTTTGGAAGGACTATTTGAATAAATTAGAAACGAAACCGTCCAAGTTTGTGGTGTTGTCGACTGAAACATCTGGTTTAAATCCAAACAAAGACGTCATTCTGTCTTTGGGAGCATTTTCTGTTGTGGAAGACAGTATTTTAATTAAAGAAAATTTTGAAGCCGTTTTACTTCAATACAAATTTCTGCAGGATAACGGACTCTCAAATGAGTTTATCATTGAAAGTAAAATGATGAAAATGCCGGAACCTGATGCTGTTGAAGCTTTTGTCAACTTTATTGGAAATGCAATTCTAGTGGGGCATCATATCAATTTTGATATAGAAATGCTTAATGCGGCTTTGGAAAGATTAAATTGCGGCAGACTTAAAAATGAAGCTTTAGATGTAGATGTTATGTATCGTAAATTAACGGACATTAACGACAAGCAGTTTTCATTAAATGATCTATGCGAAATTTACAAAATTCCAAAAAGCGATCGAAATTCTTCTGCTGAAGATGCTTATAAAATCGGACTTTTATTTCTGAAATTGAAATCTCGATTAGGAATAAAATAGTTTTAAAAAAACATTAAAAACAAAAAGACTACTAATT
>NZ_NRQV01000006.1:0-213283 GCF_004119505.1 Flavobacterium sp. YO64
AGTATTGAATTTTTTATTTTGAAATCCTATTTTTAGAAGAGTCCTTTGCTCTTTGCTTCCTTCACTAAATCATCATTTGAACCTGATTTTACTTTCAGCAGTTCCATTAAAGCAATCCTGCGTCTTTGAATTTCATTTAAAGAAATAGCAATATAATGGGGCATTTCAGAAAGTTCTGTTCCTTTCGAAAAGTGAAATAAAATCTGCTTATCAAACTCATCAATTTCTATAGAGTTGTGTGGTGATTGATTTAGCATTTTTACAACTGATTGACTATAATACTTTTCGCATTTCATTACTTTATCAAACGCAAAAAGCAATTCATCAAAAGTTAAATCATTTTTTATAACTAATCCATTCGGATTAATTGTCCTGATAATGGTTTTGATTTTCAGCAATTCTGTGTACATCGTAAGCAAAACGATTTTACAGTGCGGCATTTTTTTAATGATCAATTTTGCCAGATCTTCGCCAGAAAAAAGGTCTTTTTCTTCATAAGCCGGCATACTTATATCTAAAAAAGCAATATCAAACTGAGGTGTATGCTCATCTTGCAATAACTCGTAAGCTGATTTACAATCGTGAGCCTGCGCAATTACAAACTCGTATTCTTTGGGGTTATAGCGAGTTATTGCATTCTTATATCCTTCAATAATAAAAGGATGATCATCGACAATTAATATATTGGGTTTTATTAATTCCGAAATTGGGGCATTACTATCAGATGTCATTTTTATGTAGGTTAATTTTTTGATCTATCGGAACTTTAATAACTAGAAGTGTTCCTTCTCCTTTGGCAGATTTTATGGCGACTGTACCCTTGCATTCTGCGGCTCTATATTCTATATTATGCAAACCTATACCCTTTTTTTTACGTTTGGTATTAAATCCAACACCATCATCCATAATTGACAATATGAGATAATCTATTTCGCTTTTAAACTCGACTTTAATGGTTTCTGCATCTGCATACTTATTACAATTTTGAAGTGCTTCTTGAACAATTCTATACAAATTAATTTTAACCGTATTGTTTACAAGCTCCCATTTTATTTGAGAATCAAAAAAAGCAACCAATCTAGAATCGTACGTATTTCTTTGATTTTCAATAAGTTTATTCAAAATTAAAACAAAATTATTAACTAGTTCTGATTTCTCTCGATTTAAATCGTGCGATATTTCTCGAATATCTTCTTCAATACTTTTTAACTCAGCCAAATATTTTTTCGTTTCGGCGCCGCAAGGCTTTCGTCTACTTTATCTAAACTATCCAAACTAATTCGAATTCCAAACATACGTCCTAAAACACCATCATGCAATTCCTGAGCAACATTTTTCTTTTCTCGAATTCGAGTTGCTTCAATCTCATTTTGCTGCGAAATCATCAGATTATAAATGTCTTCATTTGCCACCTGCTGCTGCTGTTTAAAAAGCAGTTCTCTATTTCTTGCCTGCTGCGTTTTATAAACATAAAAAAACAAACCTAGCAACGTGCAAATACTAAAAACATACACTAGGGTTTTGTTTTTTTCTTGCAAGTTTGAGTTCTGGTCTTTTATTTCATTCGTTTCATATTCGATACGAGAGAATTTTTCTCCCATTTTTCGCTCTGCTTTCAGCATTTTATCATTTAACCTGATATATTCCTTTGAATAAACCGAAGCTCGGGCAGGATCAACAACAGCCAATTGTTTAAGTGCGTCAAGCGTACTAATCAATTTTGTTGTTCCTCGAGATGAATTTAACGCTTGTTTTGCAAATTGAACGGCTCTTAAAGTATCTTTTTTTAAAGCAAAGTATTCAGACAAATGTATTTTACTAGAAACCACTCCCGATGTAAGACCTAAACTATCTCTAATTTTTAATGATTTATAAAACAAATCAGGCAAGCTGTCTAATTCTTTTAATTTGAATTTAGAATAACCTAAATTATCAAGTAAAATAGCATATAAACTTACCCTGTCTTTAAAAAGGTTTTCCTGATTTAAACCTTTTTCAAAAAATCCTTTTGCTTGTTTGTAATTATTCCAATTTAAATATATAAACCCAATATTATTTAAGGAAGCCGCCTTATATTGAAATAATGTTGGGATTGATTTATCATCTAAAATCTTTAGAGCTTTATTTTGAAACTCTAAAGCTTTCGTATATTCACCTCTTTCATTATACAATATTCCTAGCAAATTGTAACTTTCATAATACAATTCATTTACGTTTTGCTGTTTTTTTAAACTGCTTAAAGCTTTAAAAACCGCTATTTCACTTTCAAAAAAATCTCCCTCGTTATATTGCAGACTTGCTTTGTTTAAAATTGTTTTTGACAGATTAAAATTATCATTCAACTTCAGATAAATTTTTTCTGCTTTATAGTAATGCATGAAAGCACTATCCGAAACGGATTGAGAAGCATAATAATCTCCCAAATAGCTGTATGCTTTTGCCATATGGACAGAATCACTAGAATTAGTTGCTCTTTCTAGGATTAACTTAGTTACTTGAAGATAAGATTTCCAGTCACTTATATTGTAATATCGATTGGCAACTTTAAAAAGATTTACTTTATTAAGAGAATCATCCTTCTGATTTAGAATTACATTTAACGCTTTCTCATTGTAACCCTTCTTAATATTCAAAGGAAGCTTATCTTCATTCGCTAATGATAGATACGTAGACAAACTATCTATTGTAGGAATTGCATTTTTATCAAATTCTGTTTTCTTGGTACATGCCATTAAAACAAAAAATAAAAGCAATATTATTTTACGTTTTTTTTTCAATTGCGATTTAGAGTTTCACCAAAAATAGTAAAACTATAGACACAAAAAAAAAGCTGTCAAAAAATTGACAGCTTTACTATATATTATTCTAAGTTTAATTAATCTAATTTTTTATCTGTTCCAATAGATTGATTAACGCTTGCAAAATTTAGATGTGAATTACTTCTTACTTGATGAAAATCAGCTTTCTTTTGTCCTCCTGTAGCACCAGTTCCATCTGTATCCATTAATTGTTCTCTTACTTGATGAAAATCAGCTTTCTTCTGTCCGCCTGTTGCACCAGTTCCATCTGTCTCTCCATCTCTCTCTATTGTCTGATTTTGTGCCAATAGTACTGAATTTGTTTTTGGTGTTGCAAAAGAAGTTGCTACCATTACTAAAGAAAATAGTCCGAAAGTTAAAGCTGTTTTTTTCATGATTTGAGGTATTAATATTTTTAAATGATTTTTTTTTGGAGTTGTTCACTTAGTGTGAATCATGATGTAAAACTAACACCGTAATCAAAAAAAATTTATACGAAAAAACAGGTTTATGGTAGATCATGCCCAATTGATAGTCAATGAGCGTCAAATCAATGTAATCGCTTAATTGTTAGACTTCTAAATAATTTCCGGCAGTAAAATCGGCAATAATTAAGTCGACATTTGATTTATAAGTTTTTGAAAAAGGGATCTTTTTCAATGAGTTTTTTATGTAACACACTGAGTGTCCGCTATGAATTCTTGCAATGTAATTTCGATTTATAATATAACTATTGTGAATTCGAATAAACGGATACACTAAAACGTTCTCGAAATGCTTTAATGTCTTAAAAGCTGTTATCATTTCACCAGAATTTAAATAAATATCTGTTGAATTATTATCGGCTTGAAAATATGCAATATCATCGGCATTTATATAACGATGATCTCCATAGGATTTAATACAGATTATAAGTGGTTTATCAAATATTTGACCAGTTTTTGTATCTGAGGTAATTAACTTAGAAACTTCTTCTTTAAAAACTTTTAAATTTAGATCTTCAGCTATTTTGTTCAGTTTCAAAACTGTTTTCAACAACTCCACGGGTATTATTGGTTTTATTAAATAATCAAACACACCAAATTTAATCGCATTAAAAGCTTGTTCTGTTTTTAATGTGGTAACAACAATGTGAGGAATTGTATCTAAAAACCTGTGCAATTCATTAATAAAAGAAAGCGATAAATTACTTGAACTATCCTGGGGTTCAATTTCCAAAAAAACAATAGACGGCTTATGTTCTAAAACCAAATTTAAGCCATCTTGATAATTAGAAGCTGAAGCCGCAAAAGACAACTCCGAAAAACCTTCAGCAATTGTTTTGGTTTTTGAAATACTCTCAGCATCATCATCAATAATTATATACGAATACTTATTCAAGATAGTTTATATTGCTTTTTCATTAATCCCTTCCAGCGCTTTCTATTTGAGATTAGAAAACAGTTTCATAAATACTTTAAGAAAAAATTATTATTTTTCATTTTATCCGCATTTAAAAATACGAATTTCAATATTTTAAGCATTTCATTGTTAATACATTACTTCAAAATGTTAACACATACTGATGAAATGCAAAAATATCCGATGAATTGCATCATTTAAAATTAAAAAAATCCCAAACTCCTGCTAAGGAATTTGGGATTTATATTGTTCAGCATCCAAAGATTACATCTTCATCAACCAATTTTTCATTGAAACTTCGTTTTCAATAATACCTCTTAATTCAGAGATTTTCACACGATCTTGTTTCATTGTATCTCTATGACGAATTGTTACCGTTTCATCTTCAATAGTTTGATGATCTACAGTAATACAGAATGGAGTACCAAGTGCATCTTGTCTTCTATAACGGCGTCCTACAGCATCTTTTTCATCATAAGAAACATTGAAATCCCATTTTAGATCTTCTATAATCTTTTTTGAAATTTCTGGTAAACCATCTTTTTTAACCAATGGTAAAACTGCTGCTTTTGTTGGCGCTAAAACTGCCGGTAATTTTAAAACTGTTCTTGACGAACCGTCTTCTAATGTTTCTTCTTGTAATGATGTTGCAAATACAGCCAAGAACATACGATCTAAACCAACTGAAGTTTCTACTACATATGGCACATAGTTTTCATTCAATTCCGGATCAAAATACTGCAGTTTTCTACCAGAATATTGTTCGTGTGCTTTTAAGTCAAAATCGGTACGAGAGTGAATTCCTTCTAACTCTTTAAATCCGAACGGAAAGTTAAATTCAATATCTGCAGCAGCATTTGCGTAATGTGCTAATTTCTCATGATCGTGAAAACGGTAATTATCTTTTCCTAAACCTAAAGATAAATGCCAGTTTAAACGTGTTTGTTTCCAATGTTCGTACCATTGCATTTCTTCTCCTGGACGCACAAAAAATTGCATTTCCATTTGTTCGAATTCACGCATACGGAAAATAAACTGTCTTGCAACGATTTCGTTTCTAAATGCTTTTCCGGTTTGTGCAATTCCAAAAGGAACTTTCATACGACCCGATTTCTGAACATTTAAAAAGTTTACAAAAATACCTTGTGCGGTTTCTGGACGTAAATACAAGTCCATTGCAGACTCTGCAGAAGCTCCAAGTTTAGTTCCAAACATTAAGTTAAACTGCTTTACATCTGTCCAGTTTCTAGAACCTGTTTCAGGATCAGCAATTTCAAGTTCTTCGATTAAAGCTTTTACATCTTCAAGATCACCATTTCCTAAAGAACGTCCTAAACGCTCTCTAATTTCTCTTTCTTTAGCCAAATATTCAATTACTCGAGCATTTGTAGTTACAAATTCTTCTTCATTGAAAGCATCTCCAAAACGAGCTTTAGCTTTTTCGATTTCTTTTTTAGCTTTCAGATTAATCTTTTCAGCAAAATCTTCAACTAAAACATCGGCTCTATATCTTTTTTTAGAATCTTTATTATCAATTAATGGATCATTGAAAGCATCAACGTGACCTGAAGCTTTCCAGGTAGTTGGGTGCATTAATATTGCTGCATCTAAACCAACAATATTTTCATTCATTTGAACCATTGATTTCCACCAATATTCACGGATATTCTTTTTTAATTCGACACCATTTTGTGCATAATCATACACTGCACTCAATCCATCGTATACTTCGCTTGACGGAAATATAAATCCGTACTCTTTTGCGTGCGAA
Source organism: Flavobacterium sp. YO64 (assembly GCF_004119505.1). Taxonomy (NCBI): domain Bacteria; kingdom Pseudomonadati; phylum Bacteroidota; class Flavobacteriia; order Flavobacteriales; family Flavobacteriaceae; genus Flavobacterium; species Flavobacterium sp. YO64. The sequence goes on from NZ_NRQV01000006.1 coordinate 5,971, forward strand.
ACCACATTCTTAAATAAATCGTCTTGTTTTGCCATAGTAATGCAAAAATATAAAAAGTACTTATAAAAAAAAGAAAATTAAAAAGATTGAAGTTCAAATTTCCTTATTTTTGTAACTAAATTCTTTCTATTTGTGTTTAAATTCATAATCGACCTCTTTTTCCCTAAAGTTTGCTCGGGATGCCGCTCTGTTTTAATGACTAACGAAACCGTTTTATGTACTCGTTGTCGTCATGAAATACCTCTAACTCAGTATTACCTAGATCCAAATAATGAAGCCGTAAAGAAATTTTACGGTAAGATTGAAATTGAACATGCTTCGGCATTTGTGTACTTCAACAAAAAAGGAATCGTTCAGGAACTCATTCACAATTTAAAATACAAAGGCCATGAAGAAATTGGAGTAGTGTTAGGAAAATGGTATGTTGAAGATTTAAAAGAACTCCAATTAAACAAGCCTTTTGATATAATTATTCCTGTTCCGCTGCATCCAAAGAAATTTAAAGAGCGCGGCTATAATCAAGTTGCTTCTTTCGGAAAAGCACTTGCTGAAGGTTTAGAAATACCATATGACGATTCTATTTTGTATCGAACTAAATATTCAAAAACACAGTCAAAAAAGAATCTTTTAGGGCGATCCGAAAATATCGAAAATATATTTGATGTGATTTTAAAAGAAGAAAATCACAATAAGCATTTTTTAATTGTTGATGATGTGCTCACAACTGGAGCAACTCTGGAGGCTTGTTCTCGTGCTTTATTAAAAATTCAAGGAGCAAAAATCAGCATTGCATGTATGGCAATGGCAAATTCTTAAAAGAGAAATTCCAAATACTTTAATTGACGATTATTTTTTTAACGGTTCTTCTTTCTCCATCAATTACGGTAACGAGATAAATTCCAGCTGCAGCGTTTGGCAAGTGAATATTTTGATTGAAAGTTCCAGAACTTTCAAAAGTATTTTCGTAAACTTTTTTTCCTAAAATATCATGAACAAATACTTTACATCCTGCTGCTGACTCACTTTGAAACTGAACCGAAAAGCTGCCTTTATTTGGATTTGGATAAAGGGCAAAATCAATATTTTCGAAATCATCACGTCCTAAAGTAAAACTCTGTGTACAAATATTTACCGAAGCTGAATTAATGGTTCCAGACATTCCCGAAACGGCATCACGAACTCCAAATGTCCAGTTTCCTTCTGGATTTTCTCCATTAAAAACACTTAATTGATCTACAGGAATAACGATTTGTTCTGTTGTTTTACTGCAATCTAAAACAGCACCGGAATCATCAAATCGGAAAATTAAAGTTGAATTCAAACTTGGGCACGATCTATTAAACAAACGAGCCACAGTTCCCTTTGGACTTACGATTTGAATTTCAAGATCTGACATTCTTTCGTGTGTTACATTTACTGAAACATTTACATCTGATACTGCACCTGTGGCAGCAGGAACACTAACGGTTTTTGTTGTAAATGTAGTCCCTCCCGGAATACTAAACGAACTTCCAAAACTATAAGAAGCGCAAGTAGTTGATGGAGTGTAGCCAACCGCAAAAGGTTTGCTGTTTACCGCATAATAAATATTAGCCGTTGGCTCAATCAATAATCGGCAATTAGTTGATGAAGCAACACTTGTGGGAAGTATAATCGTTTCTGAACCATCATTTGGAGTATTCGCCACAAGTATTATTGGAAAAGTTAAACCACCATCTGTAGACAATTTAATATTTACCTGCGATGATCCCTGAAGCGTATTTGTATTATTAACATTCCAAGTTACCGTTTCACTTAAACCCTGCCACCAGCTTACGTCAGTACCATTATGTGAAGAAATCGTAAATGGTCCCGCAGTAGAAACGACATTTACTACCATAGCATCTGTATTGGTTTGTCCTGAATCTAAAGTTGAATTATCTCTGCCTGTTAAAGTAAAGTTTAATGTTCTCGGGATAGAAGAAACTGATTCCCAAGTTGTAGTTAGTTTATTGTCTAAAACATAACTCAACCTTGGCATATATCGAATTGGAGAACTATTAGGAATTACTGATCGAAACAAAGGCCCATCTGGTTTTGTTGGATAAGCGATACTTGTTGATCCTGAAGTTGTTATTGCGTTATCATTTTCTTCCCAATTGAAAGTAACGGTATCGCCATCGGGATCTGTACCACTGCCTTTTAAAACAAATGCAGTACTTATTGGAATGGTATAATCTAAACCGGCATCAATTACCGGCGGATTGTTAGTCAAACTTGTATTGACAGGACAGCTTTTCCCTGCAAGACTATTTTGAATTTGTAAAATACTTACATAGGCAAAATAATCATCTGAATTATCTTGTATATCATAATCCCCGCTTACTCCTGCATATCCCATTATTGTAGAACCGCTTCCTGGTTCAACATTTACATTTGTTCTTTCGGTAGAATCGTATGAAAAAGTATGACTTGCTCCTAATTGATGACCAAATTCATGTACAACAAAATCAACATCAAAAGTATCTCCTTGAGGTTTCCCGTCACTTGGAGATGTATAAGCACTTCCTTTTGCCAAAGAATCACTAGAAGTTGGATTTGCGCAAACACAGCCTATACAACCCGCATTTCCGCCTCCGCCAGAAGCGCCGAACAAATGTCCTATATCGTAATTATTGTTACCTATAACACTAGTTAAAGTAGTTTGCACTTCTTTATTCCAAGCTCCTTTAACTCCTGTTGATGCAACAGAATAGGGATCTGTCGATGCATCAGTATAAATTACGGCATCGTTATTTGCAATTAAAACCAGTTTCACAGCAAGATCTTTATTCAAAATCCCATTAACTCTGGTCATCGTTGCATTCATTCCTTCTAAAGCTTTCGCCTTTGTACCGCCAAAATAAGCGGCATATTCTCCCGTACAAGACAATGCTAAACGCAGGGTTTTTAAAACTTTTGTGTTTGCTGCTGTTTTTGCAGTTTTACCAAAAATAGAATTGACTGTAAGTTCATCTGATGTTTTACAATCTAACTTAACTTTTGAAGTTTTATCTTTAGCCGTAAATAAAACGTATTCTGTTTTATTCTCTGGATTTTCTTCTATAAACTCGGTAGCTTTATCTACTCTTAAAACCATTGATTGTATTCCGCTTTCAGAAACACTGAAATGTATTCTAGCCGATTTATCATCTAATCCTCTTCCTTGATAAGCTCTAATTTCTGGGTACTTGGCTTGTAATTCAGGTTCAAAATTGGAAGATTCCCAAACTTGAAACCGCTCTAAAACTCCGTTTGGATTTGGAATTGTAATTTCTGCTGTATTACTTACTGCCGATTTTTCGGTAGTTTTTGCCAATTTTGAGGTTAAAAAACCAGCATTCAATTTGTAATACTGTTTGCCTGAATCTAAAAAAACTGTCTTTTTACTAAAAACTGAAGCAGTATTCACTTTTTGCCACAAGTCATCACTTTGAGCTTGTACTCCTGACCAACAAAAAAGTAAGAATAAAAAGAGTAGTGTTTTTTTCATGGCAAGTTGTTCTTTACTATATCAAAATTAAAGGAATTAAATCAAATTCTTACTTTTTGACGACATTTAATATTTTTTAATCGACAAGTCTCACTTTTTTGTCGTCAGGGGAAACTTAATCTTCTTAAAAAAATCAATTCGTCTAAGCTTAAAATTTAAAATAGATAGTATAAATTTGCAGCATCTTAAATTATTTGTTTTGAAGCTCTTTCATTCTATAAACGATTTTCATTCGACCAAGAAAACAATTTTAACTCTTGGTACTTTTGATGGTGTGCATATTGGTCATAAAAAAATTCTGGAACGAATTACTCAAAATACCGAAAATGGCAAATACGAAAGTTTGGTGCTTACCTTTTTTCCGCATCCAAGAATGGTTTTACAGGAAAAATCAGAAATAAAACTTTTAAACACAATTGCTGAAAAAACAAAACTTCTGGAAGCGACGGGAATCGAAAATTTAATCATTCATCCTTTCGACGAAAGTTTTTCGAGATTAACTGCTGAAGAATTTGTGCATTCGATTTTGGTAGATCAATTTCAAATTCAAAAAATAATTATTGGTCACGATCATCGTTTTGGAAGAAATCGAACTGCCAATATTGATAATTTAATTGCTTATGGCGCTGAATATGGTTTTGAAGTTGAACAAATTTCAGCACAAGAAATTCAAGATGTCTCTGTAAGTTCTACTAAAATTAGAAAAGCTCTTACCGAAGGAAAAATGGATTTAGCCAATGAATATCTAGGTTATGACTATTTTTTGAGCGGTAAAATTGTAAAAGGAAAGCAGCTTGGAAGAACAATTGGTTTTCCAACGGCTAATATAGAGATTGAAGAGGATTATAAATTGATCCCAAAAACAGGCGTTTATGCCGTTAAAGCTCTTATCGATCAAAAGGAAATTTTTGGAATGATGAATATTGGTTTTAATCCAACTGTAAATGGTCAGAAACAAACTATCGAGGTAAATCTTTTTGATTTCGATGCTGATATTTATGACAAAGAAATCGAAGTTTCATTATTGCATTTCCTACGTGAAGAACAAAAGTTTGGATCGATAGATTTACTAAAAGAACAGTTAAATCAAGATCGAATAAATGCACTGGCATTTATAAATCAATTGTAAGCAAATCTTAAGATATACTTTTCTTTAATTTTAAACCATCGTAGTTATTTTTTTAGTAAATTTGATATACAACTCTGTTTATCAAAACTTTACTATTAACTTCTTTAAAAATAACCACTATGAAACTACCTAAAGAAATAACCAACGGTTTTTTGATATTCCTCGGAATTGGCATTTACTTTTTATTGATGAATGTATTGGGTTTAGCTGATTTGTTTTACCTGCGCGTTTTAAATGTTTTTTTTATATTCTGGGGCGTAAACAGAACTATGCAAATGAATCTTCACGAGGGAGAAACGAATTTTGTATCTAATGCTGTTTCGGCAATGGCAACTTCAGTGGTTGGTGTTGCATTGAGCGTTTTTGGATTATTAGTATATAGTTACGCACGCGGCGGTGATGCTTATGTGAGTACACTCTCAAAAACTTTCATGTTTGGAGGAAATCCTTCTGTTCCTACTTATTGCATCTGCCTTCTTTTTGAAGGGCTTGCTTCATCTGTAATTGTTACTTTATTGATGATGTTATATTGGAATAATAAATATGTTGCTGATTAATTTATCAGAATAAAAACAATCATTCAAAAACACTCTAAAATCATAAAAGCCTTACTATGATGATTTTAGAGTGTTTCTTTTTTTTTAATACCCCGCAAACATTCATTTCCAGCATTCATTATTGTCGATTAGGACAATTTAATTACTTTTGAAGCTTCAAAAACAATGTATTCGATGAGCATTACAAAACACAACTGGACCAAAGACGAAATAATCGCAATCTACAATAAACCTTTAATGGATTTGCTTTATGAAGCAGCGACAATTCATAGACAACAACATGATCCGAATGTAGTTCAGGTATCCACCTTACTTTCGATCAAAACGGGCGGCTGTCCTGAAGATTGCGGCTATTGCCCACAAGCTGCACGTTATAATACTGGTGTTGAAGGAAATGATTTAATGAGTGTAAGTCAGGTAAAGGCGCAAGCTTTGCGTGCAAAATCAAGCGGATCTTCGCGCGTTTGCATGGGAGCGGCTTGGCGAAATGTAAAAGACGGCGAAGAGTTTGATCAAGTTTTAGAAATGGTTCGTACCATTAATAAACTAGATATGGAAGTTTGCTGTACTCTAGGAATGATTACTGAAAATCAAGCGCAGCGTTTGGCTGAAGCAGGTTTATATGCTTATAATCACAATTTAGATACTTCTGAAGAATATTATAAAGACGTGATTTCGACACGTGGTTTTGAAGATCGTTTACAGACTATCGAGAATGTTCGTAAAACAAATGTTACGGTTTGCAGCGGCGGAATTATTGGTATGGGAGAAAGTATCGATGACAGAGCCGGAATGCTTGTTGCTCTTTCTACATTAAACCCGCAGCCAGAATCTGTGCCAATTAATGCTTTGGTTGCTGTTGAGGGAACTCCAATGGAAGAAGAAAAACCGGTTGAAATTTGGGAAATGATTCGTATGGTAGCTACAACTAGAATTGTAATGCCGGAAACTCAGGTTCGCTTGTCTGCTGGAAGAACTAATATGACTCGTGAAGGGCAGGCGATGTGCTTTTTTGCTGGAGCAAACTCAATTTTTGCAGGTGACAAATTACTGACTACACCAAATCCAGATGTAAACGAAGATATGAAGATGTTCGAAACATTAGGAATGGTGCCTCAAAAACCTTTTATCAAGGTAATGCAGCCTAAAACTGTTGAAGCGGCCGATTCTCAATTTACTTCATTGGGTGAAAAACCTAAATGGTCAAGACCTGGACATACTATCGAAAAAAACATTGAAGCTTCAATTAAATCAAAAATTTAATTAACAGAGCTCAAAATCTCGATAAATATTTCTAAATTGCTTATAACTTGTGTGTTATAAGCAATTTTTTTATTTAGAAGATGGAGTTAAAACAAATCGAAAGGGTAAAAAAAATCTCTAAGGCCGATTTTATTTCCCAATATGTAAAAAAACAAATCCCAGTAGTTGTTGAGGAACTGACCGAAGATTGGCCAGCCTATAAAAATTGGAAGCTTTCTTATATAAAGAAAGTCGCAGGAGATTTAATTGTGCCTTTGTACGATAATAGACCCGTTAATCATGAAGACGGTTTTAATGAAGCTCACACTAAAATGAAAATGAGCGATTATATAAATCTTCTGGAACAAAAACCAACAAATTATCGTATCTTTCTTTATAATTTAATGAAAGAAGTTCCTGCACTAAATCAAGATTTTTTGTGGCCTGATATTGGTTTAAAACTTGTAAAGCAAATGCCTATGCTGTTTTTTGGAGGAGAAAACTCTAAGGTGTTCATGCATTTTGACATTGACTATTCGAATATTCTTCATTTTCATTTTAATGGAGAAAAACAATGTATGCTTTTTGCTCCTGACCAATCGAAATATATGTATAAAGTACCTCACGCTTTAATTTCCAGAGAGGATATAAATTTTGATGATCCTGATTACGAAAAATTTCCTGCTCTTAAAAATGCAAAAGGCTACATTACTAACTTAAAACATGGCGAAATGCTGTATATGCCAGAGGGGTATTGGCATTATATGAAATATTTAACTCCGGGATTTTCTATGAGTCTGCGCTCTTTTCCTAAAAACATAACCAATTTATCAAAAGCGGCTTATAATGTTTTCATTATGCGCTACTTTGATATTATGATGCGAAAGGTAAAAGGACAAAAATGGATTGATTATAAGAATGAAAAAGCAATTCAAAATACTCATGAAAAACTGCAAAAGACTTTCTGATAAAAATCAATGAAAAACAATCTTTTGAGCTGCTGATTTTCCGCTGTCAAAAACTACATTAATCAACAATATCTGATCACTGGATTTGAAGTTTACAATCTGGTATTCTGTATTATTAATTGTTTTGTTATTGAATAACATTTTTCCTGAAACATCAAAAATTGATACTTCTTTCATAACATCTTTTGTCGAATTTAATATTATATTTTTTCCTTTAACCGAAACGCAAAGTAAACTTTCTTGATTCTTAAATTGATCCGCTCCTAATGTTTCAATATTATACCGAATTACAAAACGATTTAAAAAAGTTCCAGCTGTGGTTGTAAATTTATAGTTGCTTTCTAGAAGATTATGCACAATATTTTCGGTTTTGTCATCTAAATAAACAGTTTGTGTACTCAGATCGCCATCTGCATGATCAATTGCAATTGAAAATTCGCCGGCAATTGTTGAACTATATCCCAAAGCCACAAAATCTGATTCTGAAAAAGGCAAAGCACGCCCTTGAATTACAAGTTTTTTATCGTCAATTAAACTATAAAAATCAACAAATTGATTTCCATCTAATGATTCTGCATCGTAGTTTAAATCGTAAGCGTTGGTGGCTTCATCCATATATCCAATTAAAATTTGTTTATAGGCTCCTTTTGAATTTTCAAAATTCAACCACAATCGATGTTTCTCTATTTTATTACTGCTCGGAAAATTTCCTGCTTTAGAAGGTTTAAAAAAAGCATTATTATTTCCTAGTATCCGCATACTGTCATTAAATTCGATCGTACCTGAAGCATTACTTGTAACAAAAAAGGATTGCCCTGAAGCTATTTTTCCGTCAGGAATCGTTTCATTTACCCCATAAGATGATGCTTCAGTACCAACTCCGCCAACCAGATTATAGGCTGCATAGTCATCTGAATTGTATTCAAAATTAGTTACTGGTGTGTGATGCGTCCAAAAATAAAGCGCGCCTTTTGTTTTAAGATTGTTTTTTTTCAAAAAAGCCGTCGCATCTATTGCCGATGGATAGGGATTTCCAACTAAACTAAAACTATCTGTTTCTCCCAATTCTATTTCTACTTTTCCATTATTTGGGATTCCTTTAAAAACTGCTTCATAAACTGCTCTTGATGTTATTGAAAATTCCTGTGGTCCTCTTATTGCATATCCTTTACCTAACATCATATTATTTAATCGTGATTCTTCTTTCCAGCCTGCGGCGGTATCAAATGACAAATATTTATCAAACAAGGTATTGGGTGACACATCTATTAACTTTTGATTATCGACAGGCGAAGACCAAAACGTATAATCGTATCTTAAAATTGGTTTTGTTTTTCGAAAAAGATTAATAATCCCAGTATTTACAACACTATCGTCTGATTGATATAAACTAGCCGTATCTTCTAAAACTAATGTTCCTAAACCTGAATAAGAAAATTCTATACCTAAAGTATTTCCGCTTAAAAGTGTAACTGTTTTGGCTGATTCAATTGTACAGCTGCAAATATTTGCGGAAATTAGATTTGGATAACTTTCTTTAAAAAAAACTTCTTTTCCACTGGACGGATAACCTTTTGTCCAAGAAACGCCATCCCAAATTGTAGTATCTACACAAAGTTTTAATCGTGCTGCTCGATGTTTAGAAACTCCGTTGACCGAATTAAAATCACCACCTATTAAAAGTCTATAATCGCTGGTGAAATTTAAAGTTAAAAGATTTTTATTGAGCCTCGCATCAAATGAGTTATCAAAATCGCCTGTTTTCAAAAGCCTTATTAATCGCAGCGCCTTACTGTTTTTATAAGTTCCTGAAAAGGCGCCTCCAATTAAAAGTTTATCATCTGGCTGTACCAAAATACATCGCACGTCGCCGTTACTAAAGCCTGTTCCCGCAGAAAAGCTATCGTCCAGACTTCCATTGGGATTTAAACGGGTGATTCTTTTTTGTGATGACTCTTTAAATGTCAAAAATGTACCTCCAGCGATTATTTTTCCGTCTGATTGCATTGCAAGTGTATAGATGTGTTTATCAAAACCAGCACCTATATTAAAACTTAAATCGATACTTCCGTCTTCATTTAAGCGAACTAAATGAGGATAGGACTGTCCGTTAAAAGTGGTAAATCTGCCTGCAGCCAATATTTTTCCATCTGGTTGAATCAAAACATCTTCGATAATAGCATCTGCACCAGTACCAACATTAAAAGTAACATCTCGTGATCCATCTGGCAGTAATCTTACTATTCTAGCAGCAGATAAATCGTTATTGAACCGAGTGAAGTTACCAGCAGCAATAATTTTATTGTCTGACTGTACTGCTAAAGCATAAACTTGACCATTAAATCCAGAACCAATATTGAAAGTATTATCTAAAGTGCCGTTTGGTAATATTCTAGCAATTCTATTAGAAGCTGCATCATTGTACTTGGTAAAATTTCCTCCAAAAACAATTTTCTCTCCTTCTTGAAGCACAGCTGCTTTTATTAGTTTATCGGCTCCTGATTTACCTGCATTAAAATCCAGATCAAGTGAGCCATCTTCTAGAAGTCGTGCAATTCGATTAACTAATAAATTATTGAATTTGCTGAAATTACCAAAAACCATTGTTTTTAAATTTGCCAATGGTAAAATCTTTAACACCGAATTATCAAAGCCAACTGCTGCTGACAAATAACCTGTATCTTGCTCTCCATTAGAATCTGTTTTAGCCAAACCTCCTTGATTTTGCCCATCAAAAACAGCAAATGAACCGCCAATAAACCATGATCCTTCTTGATCTTCTGCTAATGCAAAAACAGAAGCTGATCCAGGACCTGCGCCCAAATCAAAGTCAGATTTTATAGTTCCGTCGGTGTTTAAAAGTACTGTTCTATTTACATCATCACTTCCATATCTGCTGGAAAAAGATCCTCCAACCATTATATTTCCTAAAAGATCTTCTTTGATTATTTGTACTGAACCATTATTAAAACCTAATCTTTGAAAACTTTGATCTAATGATCCATCTTCATAAATACGAATAATTCTATTTGCGGTATTTTCGTTATAAACTGTAAAATTACCACCTAGAAGAATTTTTCCGTCTCGTTGAACCGCAATGGCATTTACATCATCATTAAATCCAGAACCAATATTAAAACTATTATCAACGCTTCCGTCAGAATTCAAACGAATAATCCTATTGCTTAATGTGCCATTAAACGAAATAAAATTTCCTGTTATTAAAATTTTTCCATTTGAAAGAATTCTAACATTAGTAATATTTGTAGAAGATCCCGTTCCTGTCGCAAATGTTCGATCTAAAGAGCCATTTGGAAGAATTCGTGCTATGCGGTTTACAGTTACATTATTGTATTTTGTAAAGCTTCCTACGATTATAATTTTCCCATCTGGCTGTTCTGCTATACTATAAATAATACCACTGCCGGCTCCCACAGAAGTGTCAAAAGTTGAATCACGGGAACCATCTGCATTCAACCGAATTAATCTTCCTGAATTTACTGCATTATAACTTGTAAATCCTCCGCCAACTATTATTTTCCCATCGAGCTGTAAATAAGCGGTATAAACTTTACCACTGAACCCTGAACCTACAGTAAAACTTTCATCGATTGTTCCATCTGGTTTTAAACGTATTAAAGATGGAGATGGAACTCCGTTTAGGCTGGAAAAATCCCCCCCAACTATTAAATTATTATTGGGTTGCAAAAGTAAAGTTCTAACGGCACTGTCAAAACCATCACCCTTTGTACCATCATCAAATGTATTAAAAGTGATATCCAATTTTCCTTGCTGCGCATTAATGAAAGTACAGGAGAGAAAAGAAACCCAAAACAGCTGGTAAAGTAGTTTTTTTATCAAAACTAAATGATTATTTAAAATTGTAAGAATTAACCGAAATTAAACTGTTCCGATTTTAAAAACAATACCCACTTTTAGTGATTTTTTATAATGCCAAAAAACATTTTTTTTGCTGTAGGTATAAAAAATGAACACTCAAAAGTAAATTTTGAATCTTATAAACTGGGGGATTTATTTAAATTTGCTTTTGCTTTGATAGAAATTTTCAAGAAAATCACTTTTTGCAGCAATAACAGTTAAAAAGAAAGAAAAACACATGAATTCGACCTGTACTCCGAAAGAAGCTTTACAGAAACTAGAACACTTTTGTGCTTATCAGGAGCGTTGCCATGATGAAGTTGTATCAAAACTTTACAGTTTAAAAATGACTTCTGACGAAATAGATCTTATTCTGGTTCAATTAATTGAAGGTAATTTCTTGAATGAAACTCGTTTTGCCTGCAGTTTTGCCAGAGGAAAACACCGCATTAAACATTGGGGGAAACTGAGAATTACAAATGAACTGAAGTTTCGAAATATTTCCAGCACAAATATAACTCTCGCACTCAAAGAGATTTCGCAAGAAGAATATATTGAAACTTTTGAAGCTCTTTCTGAAAGATGTTGGAACGGTATACAGGAGAAAAATATATTAAAAAAGCGCAAAAAGTTCTGTGACTATATGCTTCGAAGAGGGTATGAAAGTAATCTGGTTTATGAAAAAGTAAAAGATCTTGAAAACCTTTAAGTTATTCTAAACAAAGAGTTCTTAGATATTAAAACTATGCTTTTTCGATTAAAATACTAACAGCATTTCCGCCAAAACCAACAGCATTAATCAAAACTTTTTTAATTGATCTGTCTTTAGTTATTGCTTTTGAAAAAGGAGTTTCGATAAAAATATCATGTTCCATCATTAAAAGCGCGAGCTCTACACTCAATATTCCAGAAGCCCCAAAAGTATGCCCGATTTTCCATTTATTAGTGGTCAACAAAGGCTGTTTTGAACCAAAAACTTTTTCAATTGCACGAAGTTCTGTCAAATCTCCTTTAATTGTTCCAGGTGCATGCATTACAATAACATCAACACTATCTAAATCGGTATCTTTTAAAGCCATTTTCATAGACTTTTGAAAACAATCAGCCTCGGCAGAAATTGAGATATTATGTTCTAAAATTTCAGTGGCGTACCCCACTCCTGTAACGTACGCAATAGCATTTTCTTTTTCACCAGATTCTAAGCAACATACTGCAGCGCCTTCTCCCAAAATCATGGTATTTTGTGTTTTCTCAAAATCAAAAGCAAGGTTGGGCCAAGAATCATTTTCTTGATCGATGCGTGAATATATTTTTAACGCACGCATTTGTCCGATAGTAAAATCTGTTAAAGGCGCTTCGCTGCCTCCTACCAAAAACTTATCAGCCATTCCTGATTTTAACCATGCAACACCGTTTAAAAGTGAATGTAATGCTGTAGAACAAGTTATTGAATGTGAAATTTCGGGTCCTGCACTTTGCAAATCATGCGCAATCCATGAAGAAATATTTCCTAAAGTTGTTGTAGGTGATGCTAAAGTCTGTGCTTTTCCTGTTTCAATATACTCCGCATAATGTTTTTCAAACAAATCTGTAGCTCCTCTTGAAGATCCAATATTTATACCAAAAACATCTTCGGAATTCCAACCAGCATTTTGGACTGCTTTTCGTGAAGCCGCTAATGCAAATAAAACAGAATTGTCTAAAAATTTATATTTAGGATCTGATTCCCGTATTTGAGCAATCAATTGTTTTGAATTTGTACTTAAAGCTGCAACAAAAGTATCTTGTTGATCTAAAAATCGTTTAGTAAAACAATGTTTTCCGTTCAGATATTTATTCCAAACCTCGTCTTTATCGCTTCCTAAAGGAGAAATAGAAGAAAAGGCTGTTATGGCAATTTTTTGTGTATTCACATTATTTTATTTAACCGCAAAGTTCGCAAAAGTTTATGCAAAGTTCAACGGGTTTTAGAGTAAAAAATAAAACGACATAAGTAATATATGTTACTAAAAATGACAGCATTACTAATACCGATATATAGAACTAAACCATTTCAATGGCTTCTTCAATTGTTTTATATACTTTTTGAAGCTGTTCATTAGTCATAATATAAGGCGGCAAAATGTAAACAATGTTTCCGACTGGACGCAGAACTACTCCATTTTCTATGAAAAAATTATAAAGCTTTGTTCGCATCGACCCATAATAACTTTCTTCTGAGTCTGATTTAATTTCAACTGCAAAAATAACTCCCAATGTTCTAGCGGTAATTACTTTTGAATGGTTTTCGATTTTCTTTTGAAATTCCAAATGGCTGGCATTAATTCTTTCAATATTAGCCTGCATTTCTACAGTCTGCAATAAATCGATACTTGCCAAAACCGCAGCACAACCTGTTGGATTTGCTGTAAAAGTATGACCATGAAATAATGCCTTATTAATATCATCATCATAAAAGGCATCGAAAATATCCTGTGTAAAAGTTGTAATTGCCATAGGGATAGTTCCTCCTGTTAAGGCTTTAGACAAACAGATCATATCAGGCACCTCAGAAACATAATCCATTGCAAATGTTTTTCCTGTTTTACCAAAACCAGTCATAACTTCATCAGCAATTGTCAATACCTTATTTGCTGCACAAATCTGAATTAATTTTGCCAATGCTTCTGGTTCGTACATTACCATTCCGGCTGCACCTTGTACCAATGGTTCAAATATAAAACCTGCGCAATTATGATTTTGAATGACATTTGTCAATGCATCAAAACTTGCCTGTTCTTGTCCTTTTACCGGTACCGGAATTCGAACAACATCAATAAACATTCCCTGAAAAGCCTGTGTGTAAAAAGAGATTCCACTTGCCGCCATTGCCGCGAAAGTATCACCATGAAAAGCATTTTCAAAAGCAATTATAGTGGTACGTTTTTCATTTTTATTGAAGAAATATTGCAAAGCTACTTTTATCGCAACCTCTACGGCGGTAGAACCATTATCAGAAAAAAAGATCTTCTGTTGGTTTTTGGGTAAAATTTCAATCAGCTTTTCGGCTACTTTTACAGCGGGTTCATGTGTAAAACCTCCAAACAAAACGTGTTCAAGAGTTGTCAATTGCTTATAAACAGCATCGGCAATAAATTTATTACTGTGTCCAAAAGGGTTTACCCACCACGACGCAATTGCATCGATATATTCTTTGCCATTTTCATCCCACAATAAAGCGCCTTCGCCTCTAGAAATTGCAATTGGAGTTTGAGATGTTTTGTGCTGTGTATAAGGATGCCAAAGATATTGGCTGTCTTTTTCTGTTAATGTCATTTTTAAGAAAATAGAAGAAAGAGAATAGAAAAAAGACTAAACTCAATTGTTTAAGCAAAGATAGGAAAGTCTATATTCTATTTTCTATAATCTTTGCTCTATAAATGAAGTAGATTTTCTCGAAATAAATCAGCATATTCGCGAATTACATTCTGATCAAAATAAGGCTCTTCGTCGATTCTTCCAATTAATTTAATTCCTGTTCTTTCTAGAATTATACTTTCTGTTGCTTTATTTTCGCTTCCGCTGAAGATAATTCCAGCGATTTCAAAACCTCGATTTTTAATTGCTTCAATCGTCAGCAAAGTATGATTGATGCTTCCTAGATAATGTCTTGAAACGATTACTATTTTATAATCCAGTTGAATTAAATCAATAATAGAATCTTTATCGTTTAAAGGAACAAAAATACCTCCCGCACCTTCAATTACTAAATGATTATTGGTTTTAGGTTCTTGTATTTGTTTTAAATCAATTGTAATACCATCAATCTCGGCTGCTAAATGCGGACTTGCAGGCGTGTTTAATTTGTAGCTGTTCTCAAAAATTTGAGACTTATTATTCGAAATTCTAGTTTTGATTTTATGACTGTCTGAATTATCTAAATCTCCCGCCTGAACAGGTTTCCAATAATCAGCCTCTAAGGCTTCTACAATAATAGACGATGCAATTGTTTTTCCAACATCTGTTGAAATTCCGGTAACAAATATTTTCATACTTTTTTATTTCATAACTATTCCAAAAGCCATTTTATTTCTAAAAAACTATTGAATAATTTCAACAAAAATACCAATAAAAACAAAACCCATCATGACGATGGGTTTTTATTATTTCTTATTCTTCTTTTAATTCGTCTATTACTTTTCGGATTTCCTTAGCGTATTTTCCATAGGAGTAATGTACCCACCACTCTGTAAGCACGCCTATAAGTAAAATTGTGATTACAAAAACAAACACAATCAATCCTAATTTCTTGTTGGCAAAACCTTCATTTAAAATCTGCAGAAAGTCAGGCATTTCATAAAGAATAAATCCAAAGAAATAAATCAGAAAAAAAGGTGATAATGAAAAAGTAAATGTCTTATAAAGCTGCATATTCAGCCTGATGTCAAGATACGTTTCATACAAACTATCTTTAGTTTTCAATGCAGCTTTATCTAATCTTCTGTAAAACAAAAAAAGCTGTGTTAGATAATAAATACAAATGGCAACCAATATCCCGAATATAAAATAGTATGGCACCACTAAATTTGATGGAAACTTACTATGCAATGGCAAAAGACCTATAATCACCAAGGACAAAAACTGAATAAAGAATTCTATCCTTAAACTTTTTCTAATTCTATCCAAGGGCATACTTGCCGATTGTATTTTCTCTAAATTATTAGGAACAACAACATTATCTGTCTTTTCGCTATTCCATGCGTTTTGTATATCGTTAAAATCCATATCCTTGATTTTTAATTATTTCTTTTAATTTTTCTTTTGCTCTGTTTAATTTCACTCTTGCATTTCCCTCTGATATTCCCAAATTCTCTCCTATTTCTTTATGAGAGAAACCTTCGAGCTGATAAAAAATGATTGCTTTATCAATTTTTTCTAGTTTTTGAACTGCTTTATAAAAATGATCTATCTGGCTTTCTTTGATATGTGAATCTCCTTCATCTTCTTTGATATTTTCAGAAGCGATTTCATATTTATCCACTTTTCGTTTTTCTTTTTTCAAGAAAACAATTGCTGTATTTACGGCAACCCGATACATCCATGTCGAAAACTGACTTTCGTTTCTAAAAGAATCATACGATTTCCAAAGCTGACAAATAATCTCCTGAAACAAATCTTGTTGATCATCATGATTATCCATGTACATTTTAGAAACTTTGTATAGTATTCCTTTATGACTTTCGATCCGATTTAAAAATTCTTGTTCTTTTTCTTTCAAAATAATACTAATTCATTACTGGTTTTACTTTGTATCCTGCCTTTCTTAACAAATTAATTACTCCCTCATCTCCAGCCAAATGTGCTGAACCAACTGCTACAAACAGTGCTTCATTTTTCATCATATCCTTCATTTTCTTCACCCAGTCACTATTTCTATCATCCAGAATATATTTTTTAGCTTTTTTACTCATTACCTTTTCATTGGCAATATCTCCATAAAGATCCATTATATTTTCATTTTTATAGTCCTTTACCATTTTTTTTGTTTGAGCTTTGCTCGCATCACCTAATGATTTGATCAGTTCTGAATCTGTGTAAGCATTAGAGAGCATATTCAACTGTCCTTTTACCGTTTCGAAACCACCTACACTTTTCTTTTCTTTCTTTGCCAAATCAGTAAAATCTGATTCGTATGATTTTAAGGTTTCACAATCAAACGTTTTAATAGTAATTAAACTCATAACTGTTGCTAAACTGTAACTGTCTACCTGCTGCACTTTTATACCTGTAGCTTTTTGCAAAATGGAATCTAATTCTGATAATTGTTCAGGCGTTAATTTTTTACTTAATAACTCTGGAGACATTGCTAATTTTTGAGCGTCTGCCATTTCATTTGGATCAGAAAAATTGATTTCGACAATTAATTTATCTGATTTTTGAAAAGCATTCTTCGTTTTTTCTGTCAAAAAATAATCTGTTGGACAAATAGAATGAATCGTTCCGTACAAATATGATGGTTTTGATAATCCATTTCCTGAAACTTCCCATAAAAGAGAGTTTTCAAGTTTTACAGATTTTGTTTGAGCTTGTGCTGTTCCGCTAAAAAATAATGTGATTACTGCGATTGCTGATGTAAATAAATTTTTCATTTTTGATTGATTTTAAATTTTGATTGATTTTGAATGATTGAAACTCCTCTTTAATATTTATTATTTTTATTTCTCTTCCACCAAACTGCAGCTAAAAAAACTACCAAAATGATGCTGAGTACTTTTATTAAAAAGAAACTTACTAAACCTAAGATGAATCCTATTGAAGAAAAAAAGATAAAATCAAAGATTTTCCCGCTGATTGAAGTTGATGTTGTTTTCATAATTGTTTTGATTTATTTGATTACGACTCGTAAGTAATCAAACATTTAAAACGTTACAAAAAATTTTATTTTTTTTTAAAACATCAATAAAATAAAGGGATTGCGAACATAAAAAAATTAAAAAATGATTTCCATCAATCAAATTCAAACTTACATTTATTGCATTTATACCTGTGTTTTGAATAAATAGGAATCAAAACAAGAAGTAATGAAAGAACAAAAGCTAAAAGTGTTTTTAAATCTTTTATTGAAGTTACCATTTCTATTTCTTCGGCTCCGCAACGCGGACATTTAATCAATTCATTATTTTCATTTAGAGAATAGGGACTGATTTCTGATAGAATTTTATTTGCTTTTTCAAAATCCTGACTTTTTACAAAAAGCTTAACACCACCCACTGCATTGCTCCAAATAGGGTTTGAGTCTACAGTATTAATGTCTCTTAAATACACATCTACACCTTCTGATTCAAGTTTACCGCAAAAAACCTGAGCTTCATAGGAATATTGATAACTTCTAACTAGTTTAAAATCCTCTTCCATAATTAAAATATAAAACCGCTTAATAATTGCAGAACTTGATTAATTTCTTCTTCTGAATTATAACTATGGATACAAAAACGCAAGCGCTCTTGCCCTTCAGGAACTGTAGGCGAGAGTATTGGCTTTACATCATAACCTTTGTCCTGAAGCTGCTGCGCCAATTTTTTTACATTTTCATTCCCGGGCACAATTGCCGATTGTATTGCCGATTTACTTCGAACAAACATTGGTTTTAAACCTAGTAAGTTTTTTTGCTGATTAAAAAATATGATATTTTGCCTCAACTTTTCAATAGTTTCTTTTTCAATATTCAATTGCTGATAAGCAGTAAAAACGGTAGAAACAGAATGTGGAGATAATCCTGTTGTATAAATAAAACTTCTGGCGAAGTTTACCAAATAATCTTTAAGATCTATACTGCCCAAAACTGCAGCACCATGACAGCCTAAACCTTTTCCGAAGGTCATAATTCGAGCAAAGATTCGATTATGCAATTTCAAATACTGTGTTAAACCTTCACCTTTTTTCCCAAAAACACCTAAAGTATGGGCTTCATCAACTACTAAATTACAATTATACTTTTCCGACAATTCTACTAATTCTTCTAGATTTGGACTGTCGCCATCCATAGAAAAAACCGTTTCGGTAACGATATAAATATTCGCATTGGGGAATTTCAAGATCAATCGCTCGAGATCTTCAAAATCATTATGATTGAATTTATACGATTTAGCATTCGACATAAGAATTCCATCTCTTATAGAAGCATGACTTAATTCATCATATAAAATAACATCATTTCGCTGCGGTACAGCGCTAAAAAACCCAACATTGGCATCGTAACCCGAATTAAAAATTAAAGCCGATTCAGCTTCATGAAACTGCGCTATAAAAGTTTCTGTAATTTGATATAAGGAATGATTTCCAGAAATCAATCTTGAACCCGTTGCACCGTTCTGAATAATCTCATTTTCGATTAAATAATGGTGCGATAATTTAAAAATCGGCTCTGATTTTGAAAAACCAATATAATCATTTGACGAAAAATCGACAAGATTATTAAAACTTGGCAATTGTCGTAACGAATTATTCAGCCTTCTATTTTCAAGCTTTTGAACTAGATTTTTAGGTAATTTCATAAAAGCAAAGTTATAAAAATTGAAGTCGATTTTAAATAATCAGCGGGTTTGATACAGATTAAAGTTTATAATTTAAATTTCAAACAATTGTTAATTATTTTTTTTGTCTAATTTTAAACTGCGAACTAACTACCACTAATTTAATTATTTATTAAAAAGAAAAAAATGAAAACCATTTGCAAAAACTGTGAAAAACCTAATTATCCAGACTTTAATTATTGCCCTAATTGCAGTCAGAAAATCAATTTACATCGTATAAATCCACACGAAATTTTTCACGAAGCCGTTCATTATTTTACACATGCCGACAAAGGTATTTTTCAACTCGTTAGAGATCTCACATTAAAAAGCGGCGTTGTAGCTAAAGAATATATAAATGGCAAAAGAAAAAAGTACTTTGCACCGCTTAATTTTTTTCTGCTGGTAGCAGCGGTCTTTGTTTTCATTTCCAATATTCCAAAAGAAACACCTGCTATCAATGTCTCACAGGAAAACAAGGAACTCAGCGCTATTTCTGATCCTATCCAAAAGGAAAAAATTATACATCTTTATGAACGAAAAGAAAAAATGGTTCATTTCATGAAAAAATATTCAAATCTAATGGCGATGATGGCTTTACCTCTTACGGCATTCTTTTTCTGGTTGTTTTACAAAAAAGAAAACTACAACTATACAGAGCATTTGGTTGCCGGAATGTATATGCTAGGTTTTTGTATATTAGTTAATACGCTTTTAATTTTGCCTATTTCCTTATTATTTCATGTATCGCCTAATTATCAAGCTTTGCTTTTCCTGCTCTTTCAGCTCTTTTACTTTACACTTTTTTACTATAAGTTTTTAAATAAAAACACCAAACTTCAATTAGTAAAAGCCTTTTCTACAAGTGCTTTCGGAATTATCGCTTGGGGAATCATCTCAGGTTTTACTGTTAACACTTATGTTTCTACAGGTTTTTGGGGAATATTATAGTAATCTGAATTCGTCAATATAAACAAAAACAAAAAAGCCAAACATTTCTGTTTGGCTTTTTCTTTATTCAAAAATTGTCTTTAGTCAACTAAAACAATTACTTTATTGTCTTTCATCTCGATAGTACCCGACGTGATCTCTAATGTATAAGTCTGATCGTTTACCTTCGTGAATTTACTCACTACTTCTTTAGAAAAGTTAAAACTTGGCGCTGCAATTTTTACAGTTCCCTTTTCTAAAATAGAAACAATAGGAGCGTGATTATTCAATATTTGAAAGCTTCCATCAACTCCCGGTACAGTAACTGCCGTTACTTCTCCCGAAAATAATTTTGCTTCTGGTGATACTATTTCTAAAATCATAATTTTAATAATTGATAATTGATAATTGTCAATTGATAATTATCAATTGAATTATGCTTCAGCTAACATTTTTTCTCCAGCTTCGATTGCATCTTGAATAGAACCTTTCAAGTTGAAAGCAGCTTCTGGAAGGTGATCTAACTCACCATCGATAATCATGTTGAATCCTTTGATAGTATCTTTAATATCTACTAATACTCCAGGAATACCTGTAAATTGCTCTGCTACGTGGAACGGCTGAGACAAGAAACGTTGTACACGACGTGCTCTTGATACAGAAAGTTTATCTTCTTCAGATAACTCTTCCATACCTAAGATCGCAATAATATCTTGAAGTTGTTTGTATTTTTGAAGAATTTCTTTTACTCTTTGTGCACAGTCGTAGTGCTCGTTTCCTAAAATTTGAGGAGTTAAAATTCTTGAAGTAGAATCTAACGGGTCAACCGCTGGATAAATACCAAGCTCAGCAATTTTACGAGACAATACTGTTGTTGCATCTAAGTGGGCGAAAGTTGTAGCCGGCGCCGGGTCAGTTAAGTCATCCGCAGGAACGTAAACCGCTTGTACAGATGTAATAGATCCTTTGTTTGTAGATGTAATACGCTCTTGCATAGCACCCATCTCTGTTGCCAAAGTTGGTTGGTAACCTACTGCAGATGGCATACGTCCTAAAAGTGCCGATACCTCAGAACCTGCTTGAGTAAAACGGAAGATATTATCAACGAAGAATAATACATCTTTACCTTGGTCAGATCCAGCTCCATCACGGAAATACTCAGCGATAGATAATCCTGAAAGTGCCACACGTGCACGAGCTCCAGGTGGCTCATTCATTTGTCCGAAAACGAAAGTAGCTTTAGACTCTCTCATTCCTGGCATATCTACTTTAGATAAATCCCATCCTCCATTTTCCATAGAGTGCATGAAATCATCACCGTATTTAATAATTCCTGACTCTAACATCTCACGAAGTAAGTCATTTCCTTCACGTGTTCTTTCACCTACTCCTGCGAATACTGAAAGTCCACCGTGACCTTTTGCAATATTGTTGATCAACTCCTGAATCAATACTGTTTTACCAACACCAGCACCACCAAACAATCCAATTTTACCTCCTTTTGCATAAGGCTCGATCAAATCGATTACTTTAATACCTGTGAATAAAACTTCAGATGAAGTTGATAAATCTTCAAATTTAGGCGCTTGTCTGTGAATTGACAAACCGTTTTCTCCTGTTTTTGGCAAGTTTCCTAAACCATCAATTGCATCTCCAATTACATTGAATAATCTTCCATATACGTCTGGACCGATTGGCATTTGGATTGGATTACCAGTTCCAACTACTTCATATCCTCTGCTTAAACCGTCTGTTGAGTCCATAGAAATGGTACGAACAGTGTTTTCACCGATGTGAGATTGTACTTCTAGAACTAACAATGTTCCGTCTTTTTTAGTGATTTCTAGTGAATCATAAATTTTTGGAAGTTCAACATCCTTACCGTTGAAAACTACGTCAACTACTGGTCCAATGATTTGAGCAACTTTTCCTATTACTTTTGACATTACTTATGTGTTTATTAAATAGCTATTTAGGTTTATCGAAAATACCTCTTTTTTCAGAGCGCAAAGATAATTTTTTAAAATATAAAATCAATTTTTTTTTCATAAAAAATAGCATGATTTTGTTTGATTCTAAAAATGAGAGCTCCAAACTCCCATTTTAAGCATTTTTTACACTAACAAAAAAAGCCGCTGCTTTTAAAAAACAAACGGCTTTTTAATTAAAAAAAATGGTTTTATGGCAATACGGAAGGATATAAAACTGGATAGTTACCCACATTTACTCCTTTTAAATTTGATCCGTATTTAGCATTAATTGCTTCAATGAATTTATTTGCTATAAATGCATACCCTCTTGGCGAAGGATGAACTCCATCTAAAGAAAAAGTCCCTCCAGTTACAAATGTTGATGTCATTGTAAAACTATTGGCAGAAATTCCTCCTTGATCAATTTGCTTCATAATTGCATTTGCATCTACAAAAGCTAAACCTTTAGATTCTGCAATAGACTTTATAGTTGCATTAAACGCATTTGTCGCCACTTCAAGTTCTGCAACTTCAGTTGGTATCAAAACATATTTATCCTGCAAAGGATATGTAATTCCAAAATTATTCAAAGGAGCCGGCGGAGCTATTCCTATTCCTGAATTTTCAGCTGTAGGCGCTGTTCCAATAGCCGATTGCGTTGTCAAAAGAATTAAATCAGCCTTTGTAGCTTGACGTGCCTGACCAAAAACCGAACCATAAAAAGCAGCATTCTGAGGGCCTAAAGACGCAAAAGCCAGTGTTAATTGCGCAGATAAGTTCGGAAGCGATTCGTCTTTTATCAATAATGGATTTGCCGCAGTTGTTGACAGCAAATTAATTCTTGATCCCGCTCCAAAAGCAGTCAAAGCTTGTTTTAACGGACCATATAATTGTGCATTCAATGCCGAAATAAGCGCAAGACCCTGAGCAGCATTACCCTTACCTATAGCAGAAGCCGTTAAAGGATTATAAGGAACAGTCTTAAAAAATGGGATTGATGTTACATATGGAATATTTGCTACAACCCCTTTTGCTCCTCCCGAAGTTAAAGTAGTCACTAAAGCCGCATATGTTCCATCAAAACCAACACCCGCAGCTCCAGAAGCTGGCGTAATTGGGTTTGTACCATCTCCTCCAGAAGTTGCATAACCTAAAACATCATTATTACCAATCCATAAAGAAAAGAATGTTGGAGTTTGACTCATTGCATATGCAAGAACAGAAGTTGTTCCGTTTGGAGCAAATCGCACATAATAAGGATTTGCCGTTCCGTTTGCTAAACCAGCCGCCGCTCCATAAGTTGGAGACAGCAAATGAAAACTTTTAGCACCAGGAACACCTGTATTATTATAAGGTCCCGCAGCTGCAATTGCAGGATTCATTACTTCAGTTGTTGGAGTCCCGCTTACGGGATCAACTGTCGAACTAGGATGAGTTGGAGAAACCGTAGTATTAAAATAAAGCCTTGGACCAAATGCTGGATTGGGTTGTCCGCCAAAAAGCAGACCACCAATATTATCATTAGTATAAGGAATTTTAAACTCTCCTCCTCCAACAAGTTTAAATTGCTGTGCCATTATATTAGTATACGCTCCTTCTTGTCCCTTTTTAAAAAGAGCACCATCACTAAAACCGGACGTTAAGGAATTCCCTAATGCAACATATTTAGAAAAATTAGCAGAACCTGATGTCAAAGGCAATCCGTCTGACGAATCAACAACAGTTACCGCATCATCATCACTATTACAAGCCATAAAGGTCAAAGAAACCAATAAAAGCCATTTGAAATTTTTTATCATAATTTTTATATTTTAAAATTACCTGCTTCTAAATCATATTTTTAGAAACATAAATAACGTATTTGACCTATAGTTAATAATCGATTTATGGATTAATAGTCCATGATACAAAATATTGCTGCCCGATTAATCCAGCTCCAATTACTTGATAATACTCTTTACCGCCAATATTAGCCGCTCCAAGTTTCACAACAGATTTCAATTTTGGAATTCCGTAATTTATCTGCGCATCTATTACTGTAGCAGATTTAATTGTGCCATCAGCGAAGCCTGATTGCCACTCATATTCACTATTCCATCTTCCGCTGACATTAAACCCAAAATTCTCGAACAATTTATCATTCCCAACAGACAATTTAATTCTATGTTTTGGAGTATTAAATCCTGCTTCAAAACTTGGATCTTTTGCTTGATCAAAATCAAACTGAGCATAATTGTAGTTCAACCCTAATTCAAAATTTGAAATTATTTTTTTAGTAAGTCCAACTCCAAATCCTAATGAATGTATCTCTACATCTGAATTAGTATACAATTGATACCCTCTATACTCTCCATTTTGAATCGCTCTTACTGATTGAACACCTGGATCTGTAACTCCTGCCGCAAGATTTGGATTGTCTTGAGCCGTTCCGTAATAAGGAGAAATTACATTTAAATTACCAATAAAATCATTATATATATTATAGTAACCATTAATATCGATTGACATCCCTTCAAAAACAGAACGATATCCTAACTCAAAAGCTTTTACTTCTTCAGGCTTAACAAGATTAGCTCTTGTTTTTGTTAACAATGCTGCCGCTGCAATAGGATTACTTCCTGCCATAGCAGAAAAAGCACTAACAGAACTTGCCAAATACGAATTATAATAAGCATCATTACCACTCATAACTTTAGTTGGACCTCCGTTATACACCTGTCCTTCTGCACTTAAATTAAAAGTTTCATTAAATCTTGTTAAGTTATCTGGCGCAGACCCAACCAATACCGCACTTCCAATATTAAATCCGATATATTGATCTTGAGTTGATGGGTTTCTGAAACCTGTTTGAAATGAAGCTCTGATATTATGATTTTTTCTTTCTCCTCCTGAATACACTAAAGATAAACGCGGCGAGTAATTACCGTCAAAGTTTTTAGATTTATCATAACGAAGAGAACCTGTAAATTTCAATCTATCTTCTAAGAATTTCTTCATTAACTGAGCATAAGCTCCGTACTCGTTATAATTAATCGGTCCATTTGCATCTGTATAAATCCTGCCATGAGAATTAAGCTCATAAGCTCTAAACGAACCTCCTACTTGAATTTCGGCAAATTTTATCAAATCTCTAAAATTATAATTTGCATCAGAATGATAAATTTTGGAATTATCTACCAATTTTGAACCCGAACGAACATCTGGATCAGCTATAACTTGATTAAAAGCATTTTTAAACTCTGTTGTACCCGGCATAAAACGACCTGTATCAGCTGTAGCCCTTCCAGCAGCATGTGCTTGTTGCGGCGTCATACCAGCTAACGTTCCTTGAATATAGGCTCCAGCGTATTGACCAAACCAAGTATTATCATCTTTCCACTTTCTATTTACATTAAGACCTGTAAAAATCATATCATAAGAATGCCCTCCATCTTCAGATGTTGTATAACCTCTCACAAAAAAATTCTTTCCTTTAACTTCTAATTTATGCTGCTGCATAAAAAAATCATTCAAGTAATATCTATTTCCTCCTTGATAAACTGCATTACCAGTACCAAATTTACTTTGCCAGATAATTTCCAATCTCTCATCTCCAAAAGGTCTTCCGTGAAAAGAGAAATCAACTTTTGTATTTCCTGCCTTATTATTAGTCAAATCAATTTCATTATACCCAGTTCTACTTACATTTGAATCTGGCAAAAGATTAGATGCTCCTGCAGGAATCAAACCCATTGCTTCTAATTTTTTACCTACTCCTTTAATATTTGTCGCAGCCTCGTCACCATAAACATTAATACCATCATAACTCGGATTAGTTCTATCAATACCCGCTCTAGTTTTATCTTCATAATTTGTTGCATACCAATCTGTAGCCTCCATATAGGTAAAGTTAGCTTTGGCTGCAAAATATTTATTAAAAGCATGCGCGAATCGAATACCAAAATCATAATACCCATTTGTACCCGCAGCCTCTTGTGAAGTCACACCATATTTAAAATAAGTTGAAATACCTTGATAAGTAAATGGACTTTTACTATTCATAAACAAAATCCCATTGAAAGCATTTGCCCCATACAAAGCAGAAGATGCTCCCGGCAGCAACTCAACACTCTGCACATCTATTTCAGAAACTCCAATCATGTTTCCTAGCACAAAATTCAACAACGGAGATGAATTATCCATACCATCTACTAATTGCATAAAACGTGTATTAGCAACCGAAGCAAACCCTCTAGTATTAATCGACTTAAAAGTCATACTACTGGTATTCATCTGTACCTCTTTTAAATTTTCTAATCCATCATAAAATGACGGCGAAGCCGTTTTTTTGATATCCTGAATACCCATTCTTTCGATAGTAACGGGAGACTCAAAAACACGTTCAGGTGTTCTAGAAGCAGAAACAACTATTTCATCAAGTTTAGTTTCTTCATCTTTTAAGATTACATTTACTTTTTGATTTGCCGATGTAACACTAATAATTTTCGTTTCAAATCCTACTGCAGAAACCTTTATAGAAAAAGGCAGTTTAGCTTTAGTAGTCAATTTAAACGATCCGTCAAAATCAGTAGATGCACCACTGTTTTCTCCAGCAACAACAACATTAGCACCAGGAATAGATTGTTTGTTACCATCTGTAACCGAACCTGTTATTGTATTCTGCGCAAAAGATATTCCGCTGAACAATAACATAATTAGCAAGTAGACTCTCATTGGGTTAGTTTTTTCGTTAGTATATAGCCAAAATACACAAATATTTTAATATGCATAAAAAAACGTTAAAAAAATTAATATTTGCCACGTATTTACACAATATTTTAACTATTTGCTAATTGAATTTATTAGAATAAAAACAAATAAAACCTAAAGAAAAACCAATTTACTATGCATACATATTAATTTTTATCAAAAAATTGAAAAATTCACAAAAATACATAGGCTGAAAAAAAATTTTGACAATAAAAAAAAGCGAGACCTAAATCTCGCTTTTTTAACATTATTGATATTTTAAAATATCTTTATTCTACTGTAACAGATTTTGCTAAGTTACGCGGTTGATCAACGTTACAACCTCTCATAACTGCAATATAGTAAGACAACAATTGTAAAGGTATTGTCGTAATAAGCGGCGACAATGCATCTGAAGTTTCTGGAATTTCGATTACATAATCGGCTAATTCACGAACTTGCGTATCGCCTTTAGTAACAACAGCAATAATTTTACCGCTTCGAGATTTAATCTCTTGAATGTTACTTACAATTTTATCGTAGTGACCTTGCTTTGGAGCAATTACAATAACCGGCATATGCTCATCGATTAAAGCAATTGGACCGTGTTTCATTTCGGCTGCAGGATAACCTTCAGCGTGAATATATGAGATCTCTTTAAGCTTTAATGCTCCTTCAAGTGCAACCGGAAAATTATATCCTCTTCCCAAGTAAAGACAGTTTGGTGCATCTTTAAAAGCCGTAGCAATTTCTTTTGCACGATCATTAGTTTCTAAAGCCTCACTCACTTTTTCAGGAATTAATTCTAATTCTTGTAAATAAGCATGGAAATCAGGGTTCGACAAAGTTCCTTTTGCTTTTCCTAACTTCAAAGCAATCATCGTTAAAACCGTGATTTGAGTTGTAAATGCTTTCGTAGAAGCTACTCCAATTTCTGGTCCTGCATGCGTATAAGCACCTGCGTGGCTTTCTCTTGAAATAGAAGAACCTACAACATTACAAACTCCAAATACAAAAGCTCCGTTTTCCTTAGCCAGCTTAATAGCCGCCATAGTATCTGCTGTTTCACCTGATTGAGAGATAGCAATTACAACGTCGTCTTTATTGATAATTGGGTTTCTGTATCTAAATTCAGAAGCATATTCTACCTCTACTGGAATTCTCGTAAATTCCTCAAAAATATACTCTGCTACTAAACCTGCATGCCATGAAGTTCCGCAAGCAACGATTAAAATACGTTTTGCATTTAGGAATTTCTCTAAATTATCTTCAACACCAGCCATTTGAACGATTCCTTCATTTGCATGAAGTCTTCCTCTATACGTATCTTTAATTACACTTGGCTGTTCGTAGATTTCTTTAAGCATGAAATGATCGTACCCTCCTTTTTCAATTTGCTCCAAGTTCATTTGAAGTTCTTGAATATAAGGATCTACTAAAGAATCATCTTTAATTTTTCTGATTTTAAGAGGCTTGTGCAATCTAATATTTGCCATTTCACCATCTTCTAGATATACTGCATTTGAAGTATACTCAATAAACGGAGAAGCATCAGAAGCAATAAAGTATTCTCCTTCACCTACTCCTATTGCCAATGGACTTCCTAATCTTGCTGCAACAATTTCATTTGGATTCTTTTTATCAAATACTGCTATTGCATAAGCTCCAACAACTTGATTTAAAGCCACCTGAACTGCTTTTCCAAGCTTTATATTTTCATTCTTTTGAACTTCCTCAATTAAATTAACTAAAACTTCTGTATCTGTATCAGACTTAAAAGTATACCCCCTTTTAATAAGCTCTTCTTTTAAAGGAGCATAATTCTCGATAATACCATTATGAATGATTACTAAATCGCCAGAATTTGAAGCATGAGGATGCGAGTTCACATCATTTGGAACACCGTGAGTTGCCCAACGCGTGTGCCCAATTCCAATATTTCCATTGATTGTAAAACCTTCTTTTGCTTTAGCTTCAAGATCTGAAACTTTACCTTTTGTTTTACAAATTTTAACTCCTGCCTTGTCATCGTATAACATAACGCCGGCGCTATCATATCCTCTGTACTCAAGACGCTTTAATCCTTTTATAACAATAGGATAAGCCTCTCTATGACCGATATACCCAACAATTCCACACATATATATTTATTAATTTGGTTTCGTGTAGTAAACCTCAAGCCTCAATCGTTTATCCTCTGGTACTGAAGATTTCCCTCCATACAAAATAGTCCCAAGCGGATTCATAACTGACGCTCTTGGCGCTTGAGAAATATTCTCATTCTTATTCTTTAAAAAATTCGAAGTCGAAATCGCTATACTCTCCGTTACAACCAATCCTAAATCAACATTTTTGGCTGTTTTATCTTTTATAAGATTACGGATATGTTCTGTAATTCTAATTTTATAATTTTTTCCTCGTTTATTATCATCAAGGCTAATCATACCTCCATAAATATACTTAGCCGTTTTAGGATCTGACAATACAAGATTTCCACTTCCATCAGCAAGATAATCTACAACCGGAACATTATTAGTTAAGTCATACAAATAAACTCTTTTCGGCTCTCTAGCTCCTGCCATTTTATCGGCATCGATATTAAACACCAAATTAGCCTCGTTTACTTTCCAATTTTTAGCTCTGATTTCTTCTAATTTTGCCGCGAAGTCATTAAGCCTAATAATAGCAAGAGAACCTTGACCACCTTTTACATAAAGCCTCTCGTCTCCTTCAGTTTTATTTATGTTTGCCGTTGTAATAGCATTCTGATAATTAGCCGACTTTACATCTTGAAACAAATTAGCATTTGCACTAGAATTTGCAGGATTTACAATTGTCATTGTAATTGTTTTATCTTCTTTCTCTGTATCAGCATCTGTCGTACTTGCCGTTTTAGCCTTATAAGTAATTACAATTTTTCCTCCTGAAAAATCCAGCAAAGCCATATTACCAGGGCTTCCATCTGCTTTTTCAACACTAAAGTATAAACCTCTAAAATACTCCTGAAACAAATCTGGAGCAGAAAGTTTTGAAGCCGGAGCATTCAATATTTTTTGCTGAAAGTAAGCTGTATCTAAATCCAAACGCATTTCTGGCGGAGTATAAGTTGTCGTTTCTTTTCCTGCCGCATCTGTCGTCTTATCCACATATTCTGCAGAACTAAAAAAGAATTGATCATTTTGCAGCACGTTACTTGAATTATTCAAACGAGCACCAACTTTATATTGATTAAAAACATTGTTTTCATCTGTATAATAAAACTGCGGCAGCGAAACTCCATTGCTCACATACGAGCTGCGCATTTGAACACCAGATTCATAAACACTTAACTTAAGTTTTCCTTCTGCCGGTCCATAAATAGAATCTAAAGTATAAGTATGAGTTCCATCACTATTAGTCGTTTTCAGCTTCTTAAAATAAGGAATACTTAATCTCACACTTGTAATTACAGGCTCTTCACCAATAATTACTGGATACGTAGTACTTAAATCTACCTGTGTAGCAAAATTAGCTGTCGTTGTTCCAAAAACAGGATTATCATAAATACCTAATGCATTAACCGCTAAAACATTGGACTGTATAGGCGTAACCTCCTGATTAAAAGCTACCACATCATATTTTTCAGACTCAAGTCCAAAATGATCGTCACCAATTAAATCATCTCCAATTGCATTAAAATCTTTATCGCACGAATATAAAAGAACAACCGTAAGAGCTAAAAGTATTTTCTTAATAAAAGAAGTATTGTACATGTTTAATAATAAAGTTAAAATTTAAAGTCCCATTTCTTTATAGAAATTTGTATACGCTTCAGCGAATGCATCTTTCGTGGCGAAAGGTAAAAAAGGTTTTCCTGAAGATTCTATAAATTTTGTTAAACTTGGAGAAACGTTTTCTGAAGCAATAATTACAGCATCAGAATGCAATATACTAGCTTTTAAGATGTTCTCATAGTTAGGAACTTCTAGATCTGATACAGATTCATGCGGAACTCCATCAAATTTTACTTTGTTAATCATCTCCATATCTAGATTCTCATCAAAAGACTGACCATAAACTGATGTTACAATTTTTGTTTCAGAGAATAAAGCTTCATTTTTATAATAATGCTTCATATAAATTGGCAGCATAGATGCCAGCCAGCCGTGTACGTGAATAATATCAGGAACCCAATTTAATTTTTTTACTGTTTCAACAACACCTTTAGCAAAAAATATAGCTCTTTCGTCATTATCAGGATACAAAACACCCTCTTCATCAGCAAAAGTTGCTTTGCGTTTAAAGTATTCATCATTATCGATAAAGTAAACCTGAATTCTCTCTTTAGGAATTGAAGCCACCTTAATAATCAATGGCATATCTAAATCATTCACTACCAAATTCATCCCTGAAAGCCTAATTACTTCGTGTAATTGATGTCTTCTCTCGTTGATATTTCCATATCTTGGCATGAAAATTCTTATCTGACCTCCTTGATCGTTAATCATTTTCGGAACGTCATAAGACATTAAAGAAACTTCATTTTCAGCCAAATAAGGCACGACTTCAGATGATACATATAATATCCTCTTATCTTTCATAAATAGTATTTTACTTAATTTTTGGTAATAAAAACGTTGCAAAATTACAAAAATTTATGCAGTTATTAACTAATATATTATGTTTGCACTAAATTTTAATAATACCGCCATGCATATTTTCTACGGCAAAGTAGCTCTGATAGCCTATTTAAAAACTATCAAAACCGCAAATTCAACTATCGGATTTGTACCAACAATGGGAGCTTTGCACCAAGGGCATCTGGCTTTAATGCAGCGATCGCTCAAAGAAAACGACGACACTGTTGTAAGCATTTTCGTAAATCCAACCCAATTCAACAATCCTGAAGATCTCGAAAAATACCCTCGAACTCTTGAAGAAGATGTAAAAAAAATGCGAGGATTAAGCGATAAAATAATTTTATACGCTCCTTCTGTTGATGATATTTATGAAGGACAAACCATTTCGCAGTCATTTGACTTTGACGGATTAGAGAATCAAATGGAAGGCAAGTTTAGACCTGGACATTTTAACGGAGTGGGAACCATCGTAAAACGTCTGTTCGAAATCGTGACTCCAACTAATGCTTATTTTGGAGAAAAAGATTTTCAGCAGCTGCAAATTGTTAAAAAACTAGTCGAAAAAAATGACTTACCTGTAAATGTTATAGGCTGCCCAATTTTTAGAGAAGATAATCTTCTTGCTATGAGTTCAAGAAATGAACGACTGACTGCAGACGAAAGAAAAGAAGCTTCAATAATTTACAAAGTTCTTACTGAAGCTAAAGAAATCTTCCAGAACAGCACTCCCGAAGAAACCATCAAATTTGTTGAAGAATCTTTTAAAGACAACAAAAGATTCGAACTCGAATATTTTGTCATTGCTGACGAATCTACATTATTATCAATCGATCATAAAATTAACGATAAAAAATACCGTGCGTTTATAGCAGTATTTGTTAATTCTATAAGGTTAATAGACACCATTTCATTTAATTAAATTACCTTTGCAACATGCAAATTCAAGTTATAAAATCAAAAATTCATCGAGTTAAAGTGACTGGAGCCGATTTAAATTACATTGGCAGTATTACTATTGATGAAACTTTACTAGAAGCTTCAAACATTATTGAAGGTGAAAAAGTAGCAATCGTTAACATTAATAATGGAGAACGTTTTGAAACTTATGCCATTAAAGGAGAAAAAAATTCAGGCGAAATTACCCTGAATGGTCCAGCAGCTAGAAAAGTACAAAAAGATGATATCATTATCATTATTTCATATGCAACTCTAGAATTTGAAGAAGCAAAAACCTTCAAACCATGGATTATTTTCCCTAACGAAAATGACAATTCATTAACCTAGGTTTCAACCTCAAATTATATCTTATTTTACTATTTGTCAAAAATTTATTTTGCACAAACGGGATTTTTTTGGTCCAAAACAAAAGGATCAATACAAAATCTTTGGAGCAAAAAAATTACAAATAAAATTAACTGCAAAAGCCTCTATGACTTAATTGTACTTTATATATAGAAAACACAAAGTTCGCAAAGCTGCATCAAAACAAAGCTTTACGAACTTTGTGTTTTTTAAACCTTATAATTAGATAAAATCTTAGCGTGCTTTGTGGTTAAACCAATTTAATCAATACAAAATATTTTATATTTCTCCGTAAGTTTTCTATAACAAAAAAGCAAATTAAAGTATTATATTGCCACACTATTTTCAATACTTTTTAATTCACTGAAACGCCCCAAATCATGAAAAAAGTTTACCTACTAATTGCATTTATTTCCATTTCTGTTTTTTCGCAGAAAAAATTCGACAACATTCAATCCCAAAAACTCGGAGAAGAAAGAAGGATAACAATTGAACTTCCGGCTTCATATGAAGCTAAGCCTGACAAAAAATATCCAGTTTTATATCTTTTAGACGGTGATTATTTGTTCGATCCTTTTTCTGGAGCCGTAAGTTATGGTACGTATTGGGATGATATTCCAGAAATGATCATAATCGGGATTCATCAAAACAAAGACGGTGAACGTTATGACGACACAACAATTGATCAAAACGAGGGTTTGCCTTTTGAAAAAGGAGCAAAATTTTTTGAATTTATAGGAGCAGAATTAGTTCCATACATTGAAAAAAAATACAGAACATCGCCTTTTAGAATTATTGCAGGACATGATGTAACGGCGAGTTTTGCCAATTTTTATTTATACAAAGAAAACCCGCTTTTCAGTGCGTATATTTGTCTAAGTCCAGAACTGGCTCCAAAAATGGAAGTACGTATTGCAGAAAAATTTGCCAAAGTACAAAAACCAATATTCTACTATCTTTCTGCGGGAGAAGGAGACATAAAAAAAATTAAAGAGCCGATAGAAAAATTAGACAACAATATTAAAATCGCAAATAATCCGTTAGTAAATTATAAATACGAGTTATTTAAAAATGCAACTCACTATACCGAAGTTTTACATTCGATTCCGAGTGCGCTATATCAGATTTTTGAAGTATACAGACCAATAAATTCTGCAGAATACGCAAACAAAATTGCTGTACTTGAAACAGGTTATGCTGATTATTTAGAAAAAAAATACAATACAATGTCAGAAGTTTTAGGCGTTCAAATTCCAGTTCGAATGAGCGACTTTAAAGTGATTGAAAATATAATCTTGAAAAAGAACGCATACGACGAACTAGGAAAAATGGCCGAAATAGGAAATGTAAATTATCCAAAAGCAATGTTAGGAGAATACGAACTAGGCTTAATGTATGAAAAAATGGGCGATGCAAAGCATGCCTCAAAAAAATATCAAAACGCTTCTCAAATGGAACCTATCGGCGATTTGAACAAGGATTTAATGTATGAGAAGATGGACGAAATGAACGCACTTACTAAAAAAAGTAAATAATGTCAAAAGTTAAAACTTCCTTTTTCTGCCAAAATTGCGGCACCCAATATTCAAAATGGCAAGGTCAATGCAATGCGTGCAAAGAATGGAATACTATTGCTGAAGAAATCATTCAGAAGCAGGAAAAAGTAGCTTGGAAAAGCGAACCAACTTCAACTGGAAAAGCACCGAGACCTTTAAAAATAAACGAAATCGACTCGGCTCAGGAAATTCGCATGAACACTACTGACGGCGAATTAAATCGCGTTTTGGGCGGCGGAATTGTTCCAGGTTCTTTAACTCTTTTGGGCGGCGAGCCTGGAATAGGAAAAAGCACACTTTTACTTCAAATCTCACTAAAATTACCCTATAAAACTTTATATGTTTCTGGAGAAGAAAGTCAGAAACAAATAAAAATGCGCGCCGAAAGGATAACACCAAACAGCGACAACTGTTATATCCTTACGGAAACCAAAACACAGAATATCTTTAAACAAATTGAAGCGATTCAGCCAGAAATTGTAATCATCGATTCGATTCAGACTTTACACACCGATTATATCGAATCAACAGCGGGAAGCATTTCTCAAATTAGAGAAACCACTGCAGAATTGATAAAATTTGCTAAAGAAACCAATACCCCAGTTATTTTAATTGGACATATTACAAAAGACGGAAATATTGCCGGACCAAAAATTCTGGAACATATGGTTGATACCGTTCTTCAATTTGAAGGCGACAGAAACCACGTTTACCGAATTTTGCGTTCGCTTAAAAACCGTTTTGGCTCTACCGCCGAATTGGGAATTTACGAAATGCTCGGAAGCGGTTTACGAGAAGTAAGCAATCCGTCAGAAATATTGATTTCGCACAAAGACGAAGAATTATCAGGAACTGCAATTGCCACAACACTCGAAGGCATGCGTCCGCTTATGATCGAAATTCAATCACTTGTAAGTACAGCAGTTTATGGAACTCCGCAAAGAAGCACTACAGGATACAATGCTAAAAGATTAAACATGATTTTAGCAGTTTTAGAAAAAAGAGCAGGATTTCGTTTGGGTGCAAAAGATGTTTTCTTAAATGTTACCGGCGGAATTTCTGTTGATGATCCTGCTATTGATCTTGCTGTTGTTGCTGCGATTTTGTCTTCAAACGAAGATATTCCAGTTGGAAAAGGTTTTTGTTTTGCAGGTGAAGTAGGTCTTTCTGGAGAAATTCGCCCTGTAAATCGTGTTGATCAGCGTATTCAGGAAGCCGAAAAACTAGGTTTTGATACTATTTTTGTTTCTAAATACAATAAAATCACTTTAAAAAACACTGGAATTAAAATTGAACTTGTTGCTAAAATTGAAGATGTTGCCAGTATTCTTTTTGGGTAATTTTTTTTCGCCTCGAATTCCACAAATTAAACACGAATTTTTATTTAATTTTAAAATCTCAATCTAGACATTTACTAAATTCGAGAAATTAGTGCAATTTGTGGCAAAAAAAAACAACGCTTCATTCTAATAGTTCTAAATTCTTTCGAAAACTGCTGCTATGAATTTTCCAAAACAAAAAATATACAAAGCCCTAAAAATAATAGCCGTTATATTAGTTTTGCTTTGCATCGGATTGTACTTTTTTCGCAACTCTCTTCTAAAACAAGCTGTTGCTAAAGTCACCCACAAAATGGCTGTTGATTACAACAGTGATTTTTCTATAAAAGAAGCTTCTTTCAGCGGATTGTCAAGCATAAAACTTACTGATGTTGTTCTCGTTCCAAAAAACGCAGACACACTTTTAAAAATTAAAAACATTGAAACCAGTGTCAGCTTAAGCAACTTATTAATCGGCGATGTTCAAGTTGGTACTTTAAAAGTTAACAACGGCTACATTCAATTGGTTAAAAAGGGAAAAATTCGAAATTTTGATGCTTTCCTAAAAAGAAATCGTGATGATTCTGAGAAAAACGAAAAACGCAAATACGGCGCTTTTGCTTATCGTATTATTTCAAAGCTATTAAATCTGGTTCCCACGGATATGAATTTGGAAAACTTCCAATTCAAAATCGACGATAATGGCAAAAAAACAGCTGTTGCAATCAACAAACTGGTTTTAAACAACAAACAGCTCGAAACCAATATTCATGTTCAAAG
The DNA here is from genome assembly GCF_004119505.1 of Flavobacterium sp. YO64. Taxonomy (NCBI): domain Bacteria; kingdom Pseudomonadati; phylum Bacteroidota; class Flavobacteriia; order Flavobacteriales; family Flavobacteriaceae; genus Flavobacterium; species Flavobacterium sp. YO64. The sequence continues at coordinate 42,512 of NZ_NRQV01000006.1, forward strand.
CAAAGATTTTGATCAGCGCTGGAACTTAAAAGGTTTTGCTGATCCAAGAAATCAAAAGGCCGACATTCGTTTCTTTAATTTAGATACTGGAGCCATTCGCGTTCCTTATCTTGATGAACGCTACAATTTAAAAGCAAGCTTTGATTCTATTCGCCTGAATGTTCAAAACATTGACAAAAGCGGCAGCGAATTGCACATAGACGGTTTTACTTCTATCGTTAATCTGAAAATTAATCATCCAAAAATTGCCAGCAAAGATGTTGTCATAAAAAATGCCCGTTTCGATTACCGATTTTTACTGGGCGATGATTTTATCTCGATTGACAGCACTTCAACGATGCAGTTGAATAAGATTAAAGTAAAACCGTACATCTCTTACAGCACAGAAAAAGATACCGTTTATACTTTGAAGGTGAATATTCCGAAAATGAAAGCGCAGGATTTTATTGTTTCGCTTCCAGATGGATTATTCACGCATTTTCAAGGTATGCAGGCAACTGGAAATTTCGATTATAAACTCGATTTCAAGTTCAACAAAAACAAACCAAATACGCTTGTTTTTGACAGTAAAATGAACAAAGAAGATTTACATATCACTAAATATGGCGAAGCTGATTTGAACAAACTAAACGGTGAATTTGTGTATCGTGCCATTATTCAAAATGTCTTGCAGCGTCCCGTTTTAGTTGGAAATGCAAATCCGAATTATACGCCATTGGATCAAATTTCACCTTATTTACGAAAATGTGTTTTAACAACTGAAGATCCTTCTTTCTTCTCGCATCGCGGTTTTATAAATGAAGCTTTCAAACAGTCTATTCTTAAAAACATTAGAACTAAGAAATTCTCGCGCGGCGCCAGCACAATAAGCATGCAGCTGATTAAAAATGTGTTTTTAACGAGAGAAAAAACGCTTTCGCGAAAGCTTGAAGAAATCCTTTTGGTTTATATTTTAGAAAATAACCGAATTGTAAGTAAGGAAAGAATGCTGGAAGTTTATTTCAACATTATTGAATGGGGACCAAATGTATACGGAATTGGCGAAGCAAGTCATTTTTATTTCCAAAAAAGTCCATCCGCTTTAAGCGTAGATGAATGTTTGTATTTAGCAACGATTATTCCGAAACCAAGAAAATTCATGTATCAATTTAATGACGAAGGAAACCTGAAAGATTTCGCCATTAAAAATCAGAAATTCTTAAAAAATTTAATGTTCAGAAGAGGACTTTTAGTTCCCGAAGATACACTTGGACAATTACCCGTTTACATTTCTGGAAATGCGCGCTCATTAATACGAATCAAAGCTCCAGATTCTACTGCAGTTCCTGCGGACTCTTTATCTATCAGCGACGAATTTGATTTGTAATTATGAAACCCACTTATTTATTTAAAAGAGTTTTTGCCTTTGGAATTGACTTCATCATTTTAGCTCTTACAGTTAAAATACTATTTCCGTATATCTCTTATAAAAACAGCAGTGGCGAGAGCTTCATTAAAACGGAAATTGGTCTTTTAATTTATTATCTCTTTTTTATTTTTCAAGATGTTTTTATGAATAAAACTATTGGAAAGCACATCTTCAAGCTGCAGATGACATTTGATAATCCAATGGAAATAAATGGATATAAAAAATGTTTTAAAATAATTATTAGGCGACTTTTTGATCTGCTTGAATTAGTTTGCCCTTTCATTTACCTAATCCCAATTGTTCTGACAAAGAAGAATCAAAAATTGGGTGATTTAATCGCAAAAATAGTGGTAACACAAAAACCGAATAATTAAAACAGCTGCTTTTGACGGCGCTTCAAAAAAAAGCCACAAATTATCACGGATTAGTCTGTGGTAATTTGTGGCTTTTGTGTTTATTAAAAAATCGATTAAGGCGCTGGATCAGGAATTATTGCCTGAACTTGATTAATTTCGGCGATAATTTCTTTTGAAAGCACAACATCAATTGTGGCAATATTTTCTTTTAATTGTTCTAAAGTTGTAGCACCAATAATCGCACTAGTTAAAAATGGCTGCTGCAACACAAATCCCATTGCTAATTCTGTCAAAGTTAAACCATGTTTTTTAGCAATTTCCAAATACAACTTTGTTGCTTGCGTACATTGCTCACTATTATAACGTGTGTATTGCGGAAAGAGTTTTATTCTAGAATTTGGATGCGCTTCTCCTGTTAAAAATTTACCCGTTAAAACTCCAAATGCTAAAGGCGAATAAGCCAGCAATCCAACATTTTCATGCATTGAAACTTCGGCTGAATTCACTTCAAAAAGACGATTTAATAATGAATATGGATTTTGAACGGTTTTAATTCTAGGCAGATTATGATATTTACTTTCTTCCAAAAGACGCATCATTCCCCAAGAATTCTCATTTGAAACTCCAATATGTTTAATTTTCCCTTCTTTAATTAACCCATCAAACGTTTCTAAAATTTCTCTAAAGTTATCTTCCCATGCATCTTCAAAACCTATAAACGCACGGTGCCCAAAATTATTAGTTTTTCTTTCCGGCCAATGCATTTGATACAAGTCGATATAATCTGTCTGCAAACGCTTTAAACTGTTTTCTAAAGCATATTTAATACTTGCAGGCGAAAAATCTAATTTCTCACGCATATAACCAAAATTCGGATTTGGCCCAGCTATTTTTGAAGCTAAAACAACTTTATCACGGTTTCCTGATTTTTTAAACCAAGTCCCAATAATTTTTTCAGTACTTCCGTAAGTCACTTCACTTGCTGGAACCGAATACATCTCTGCAGTATCAAAAAAGTTTACTCCTTGTTCCAGTGCATAATCCATTTGAGCATGACCTTCTGCCTCTGTATTCTGTTGGCCAAAAGTCATGGTCCCAAGATTTATTTTACTAACTTTTATATCGGTGTTGGGTAATGTAGTGTATTTCATTTTTTTTCTAAGGTACTAAGGTTCTGAGAAACTAAGATTCTAAGGTTTCTTTTTTTCGAATAATAAGCTTCAAAGATACGATGCTATTCTTCAAATGAAAATCTTAGAATAGTTAAAAAAACTACAAGTTTTTCTGAGGCGCTAAGTTAAATTCAAAGCAATAAAAAAGGCTCAAAGCAAAACTTTGAACCTTTTAAAAAATCTTAGCACCTTAGTTCCTCAAAACCTCAGCTTCTTAATTTATACTATTAAGCATCTCTGCAATCTCGTCTAATCTTGGAGTTAGAATAATTTCGATTCTACGGTTTTTAGCTTTTCCTTCTGGAGTCGCATTACTTGCCAAAGGAGAGAATTCACTTCTTCCCGCCGCAGTTAATTTTTGTTTATTGATTTTAGCATTTTCACTTAAAATAGCCACAATCGCAGTTGCTCTTTTAGTAGATAAATCCCAGTTGTTTGCAATTGGTCCAGAACCAGCATACGGATCATCATCTGTATGTCCTTCAATAAGAACTGAAAGATCAGGATTGTCGCCTAAAACTTTTCCTAATTCTACAACAGCTTTTCTTCCCTCTGTTCCAACAGCCCAGCTTCCTGAATTGAAAAGCAGTTTGTTTTCCATAGAAACATACACTTTTCCGTTCTTTTGTTCCACCGTCAAACCTTTACCTTCAAAACCATTTAAAGCTTTCGATAAAGTTTCTTTCAGTTTGCGCATTGATTCCTCTTTTGCTGCAATCATATCTTCAAGCTCTTTTAATCGACTTGCCGTTTTATCTAGACTTGCTTGTTCTTCAGCCAGTTTTTTTGATTTTGCTTCTAATTGTGCTAACAATTCACGGTTTTTATTCATATTTTTCTCCAATGCATCATTGCTGTTTTTCTCGAGAGCATTGTATGAATCTTGTAAAACCTTATATTTATTTTGCGCAGCAGCTAAATCAGCTTTTTGTTTTGCCAATTCATCTTTCGTGCTGTTTAAATCTTTGGTTAAATTATCGCGTTCTAATTCCAGCTGATTCTTTGATTTTTGCAAATCGGCATTTTGATCTGCAATCGAACGATTTTCTTTTTTAAGATCTGAATACTTTGTTTCCAAATCATTATAAATCTTTTTAGACACACAAGAAGTCATAGACAAAGCCAAAACCACTAATCCTATTGAAGCTTTCTTAATCATTTTATTTTCTGTTTTTTTATTTGAAACGTATTATTAATTCTTGATTTAAACGATAATTCGAATAAAATCTAAACGAACTTTTTCTTTAAAAATAAAAGCAAAATTCAATTTATCAGAATTTCCGAACCCATTTCTCTCAACAAGAACAATACCAAATTTTACTCAATCTCGACTAAAACCGGACAATGATCTGAATGTACGGCATCTGGAAGAATCACGGCACGTTTTAAACGATGTTCCATAGGAGCGCTTACTAAATTATAATCGATACGCCAGCCTTTGTTATTTCCTCTCGCTCCTGCACGATAACTCCACCACGAATAATGATGTGGATCTTTATTAAAATGACGGAAACTGTCTATAAAACCAGATTTCATAAAACCATCGAGCCACGCGCGTTCAGCAGGTAAAAATCCTGAAACTGTTTTATTACGCACCGGATCATGAATATCTATTGCTTCGTGGCAAATGTTGTAATCACCGCAAATAATTAGATTCGGAATTGCTAATTTCAATTCATTAACATACGTTTGAAAATCATCCATAAACATAAATTTATGGTCTAATCTTTCAATATTTGTTCCTGACGGAAGGTATAAACTCATTACCGAAACATCATCAAAATCAGCACGCAGATTACGTCCCTCAAAGTCCATATGATGAATTCCTGTACCGTAAACTACATTATTGGGTTTTGTTTTAGACAGAATTGCAACACCGCTGTATCCTTTTTTTGTTGCTGGATAATAATATTGATACGGATAGCCTGCGGCCGTAATATCGTCAACTGGAATTTGATCCTGCGTAGCTTTGATTTCTTGAAGGCAGATTACATCAGGATTTGCCTGTTGCAGCCATTCGATAAAACCTTTATTAATTGCAGCACGAATTCCATTAACATTATAAGAAATAATTTTCATCAGATTGTATTTTTAAGGATTCCAAATGTAATAAAAAAGTGGAAAGTTTGCGTTTGAATAAACGAAAAGTAGAGTTTTTTGTTATCTTTGTTGGCTGCTCTAATAATTTAAAAATAGTACATGGGTTTAGTTACCGCGAAAGAAGTTGCAAAAGCAATAAATGTTGATAAGTACGGAGTATTTGGTACTTTTTCAGGCTGGATTCTTATGAAGGTCCTTAAGATCTCTACCCTAAATAAAATTTACGATCACAATAAACACTTAGAGGATGTTGCGTTTTTAAACGGGATTTTGGATGAAATGGAAATCAAATTTGAAATTCCTGAAGAAGATTTAAAACGTTTACCTAAAGACGGCGCTTATATTACCATCTCAAATCATCCGCTTGGAGGAATTGATGGTATTTTGCTTTTGAAATTAATGCTCGAAAGAGAACCAAATTTCAAGATTATTGCTAATTTTTTATTGCATAGAATTGTTCCTCTTAAAAAATATATCATGCCAGTTAATCCTTTTGAAAATCATAAGGATGCCAAATCGAGCGTGGTCGGAATCAAAGAAACTTTACGTCATTTAAGCGACGGAAAACCTTTAGGGATTTTTCCTGCAGGAGAAGTTTCAACTTATAAAGACGGAAAATTAGTAGTTGACAAACCTTGGGAAGAAGGCGCTTTAAAATTAATTAGAAAAGCCAAAGTTCCAGTTGTACCCATCTATTTTCATGCTAAAAACAGTAAATTATTCTACTGGCTTTCTAAAATTGATGATACTTTGCGTACTGCAAAATTACCTTCGGAATTACTGACTCAGAAAGATCGCGTGATTAAAGTTCGTATTGGAAAACCAATTTCAGTAAACGAGCAAAACGAAATCGAATCGTTTGAAGAATATTCTGAGTTCTTGAGAAAGAAAACTTATATGCTGGCTAATCCGTTTGAAAAAGACACCAAACTGATTGATACAGCAAGTCTAAAAATACCAAAGGCACCTAAAAAAATTGTTACGCCGGCGAACGAATCAAAAATGATTGACGAAGTTAATGCGTTAAGAAATAGTGATTGCCGCCTATTGCAAAGCAAAAATTATGAAGTATTTTTTGCACGTGCAAAATCTATCCCGAATATTCTGCATGAAATAGGTCGTCTGCGTGAAATCACCTTTAGAGAAGTTGGCGAAGGAACTAATGAATCTATTGACTTAGACGAATACGACAAGTATTATCACCATATGTTTTTATGGGATGATGAAACTAAAAAAATTGCAGGTGCTTACCGTATGGGGCTAGGTTCTGAGATTTATCCAAAATATGGTATCGAAGGTTTCTACTTGACAGATCTTTTTAGATTTGAACCAGAACTTCACGACATGATGCACAAATCTATTGAAATGGGACGTGCTTTTATCATTCGTGAATATCAGCAAAAACCAATGCCTTTGTTCTTGTTATGGAAAGGAATTATACACACTACTCTTCGCCATCCTGAACACAAATATTTATTAGGCGGCGTAAGTATCAGCAATCAATTTTCTGATTTCTCTAAATCGTTGATGATCGAGTTCATGAAATCAAATTATTACGATCCTTATATTGCACAATACATTCATCCAAAGAAAGCGTATAAAGTAAAATTAAAAGATGCTGATAAAGACTTTATCTTCGACGAAGCTGAATCTGACTTAAATAAATTTGATAAAATCATTGATGAATTAGAACCAGGAAATTTACGTTTACCTGTTTTAATCAAAAAATACATCAAACAAAATGCACGTGTTGTTGCTTTCAACGTAGATCCTTTGTTTAATAACGCTGTTGACGGCTTAATGTACATCAGAATCGCAGATATTCCTGAAAGCACTATGAAACCCGTTATTGAAGAATTTCAAATAGAATTAGAGCGTAAATTATCTGAAAAGGAAGATTAGCTGTAATTTCTCAAAACTAAAAAATCCCATTTGTAATACAAATGGGATTTTTTAGTTTCAACGCTTATTTAAACAAATTAGACTTTATTCTTTTCCAATTTCATCTAATCCTTCTAATCCATTTTTAGGATCTGCACCATATTGATTTGATCCTTTTTCACCTTCAGTAGCAAGTAATATGATATTGTAAATTGGAATAAGAATATACCATCCGCTTTTACCAATATCATGCATTCTTCTAATTGCAACAGCAATTCCAGGAATTAAGACCGCTAAACTGTAAATAGTGCTTACGATTGTTAATTTAGGAGATATAAAGCCTAAACCAAACAACAAACCATAACTTATAATAATATTCAACAAAAAGAACATCCAATATTCTCTTCTTCTTGCTCTTCCGTTAAAGTTTGCGTAGTTTTCCATAACTACTTTTTTGTACATTTCTAACATAATAAAAATCTTTAAAATTGCCCTACTCTTTATGGATTTTCAGTTACTCCATTACTTTTTAACAAAGTTCAAGATTACTTACTTTTACAATTATTTAAAGAAACTAACCGACATTATAATATCAAAAAAAGACATTTTTTTAAGAGCAAACTATTTTAAAACAAAAATCCCATTCATTACTGAATGGGATTTTACATTTTTAGAACCAAGTTTTCTGACCGACCTGATAAGTTTGATAAAACTCCTCGTCGGTTTTTGTCAAATAAATAATTCCCTCAATAAGACCAATTATTGCACCTATACCGCATAACAATCCTAAAATAAGCTGAATAATACCTTCTTTAGTGTACCCTAAGTAAAATTTATGCACCCCTAATCCTCCTAACAAAATTGCAAGAACTCCTGCAACAACTTTTTTATTCTCTGGTTTAGCATTACCAAACTCTGACTGCGTGTTTTCCATAATTTATATTTTTAAGTTCAATAGTTAATTAAGCAATATAGGGTAATCAAAAAAAATCCCATCTGCGAATTGCAAATGGGAATACATATTTTTAGAACCAGCCTTTTTTTCCAACTTGATACGTTTGATAAAAGTCTTCTTCACTTTTAGTAAGGTAAATTATTCCTTCTATAAATCCTATTAAACTACCTAGTCCACACAAAAGATTAAGAAGTATTTGAATTATTCCTTCTTTCGTGTAACCTAAATAAAACTTATGAATTCCTAAAGCTCCAACTAAGATTCCTAAAATTCCGGCAGCAACTTTTTTATTTTCTTGTCTTGGAGCTGATGGCGTATTCCAAGCTTCTGGTTTTGTATTTTCCATTTTTTATTATTGTATTTTAGATTATTTATATTTCAGCGCTTCCTATTTCGTTTATTTCTTCAAAATCGTCCTTAGGGTCTGGTCCGTAAGCATTTGTACCACTGTTCCCTTCTGTGCATAACACAATAAGCAGCCAAATAACACCTGCTATCGGAAGTAACACGATCAGAAAAAACCAACCGCTTTTACCCACGTCGTGTAAACGTCTTACCATTACTCCTAAACCAGGCAAGAAAACCAATAAACTATAAATCGACGACAATATCCCTGAATCTGCAAGGCCAAAAGTCAAACCAGCAAAATTATCCAAAGTTGAAAGTATTATAGAAATAATTACTGAAGCTAGTGTATAATACCAATACTCACTCCTTCTTGCACGACCTGAAAAATTCGCATAGTTCTCAAAAACTACTTTCTTGTACCACTCAATCATAAATAATAAATTAGTTTGTTAATATTTATTGCATTTGAAGACTTTGATTATTTCTTCCTTTAATTTTTGTTAAAATCGCAACAATATTATCAAAAATTAATTTTATAAACTAATTATGACGCTAGTTTTTTCACAAGAAAAAACTCGTTATAAACTGTTAACTATTGTAGTTGTCTTTGCTTACTTTTTATAAATGGCTTTTATCTTATCTACAATAACCTGCGCAAGGCGCTCATGGCTTTCAAAAGTCCATCCGGCAATATGTGGTGTTAAGATTACTTTTCTTCCATCTAAAAGATATTGAAAAGCTTCTGGCGTATTTTTATCCTGAAAAAGTGTTTCAAAAGATAGTTTTTCATACTCTAAAACATCCAAACCTGCGCCAAGCACTTTTCCTAACTTCATTGTTGCGACCAAATCTGCCGTTACAATATTTTTACCTCGTGAAGTATTAATAATCCATATTGGCTTTTTGAATTCATTAATAAATGCCGCATCAACCATTTTATCAGTTTCAGGAGTCCACGGAATATGCAAACTCAATACATCGGTTTTTTCATGAAGTTCTTTTAATGATACCTGTCTGGCATTTTCATCGCCTACATTATCTTGAATGTCATAGCACAAAACTTCAACGTCAAATCCTCTCAGTTTTTTTGCAAAAGCCTTACCCATATTTCCATATCCAATAATCCCAACGGTTTTACCATCAAGTTCATGGCCGCGATTACTTTCTCTGTTCCATTGACCAGAGCGAATTTCATAATCGGCAATATTCAATTTATTAAAAAGAGAAAGAATCATTCCTAATGTATGCTCTGCCACAGCATTGCAATTTCCTTCAGGAGCAGCAATTAATTCAATATCTTTATCCAGAGCATAATCACAATCAATACTTTCTAGACCTGCGCCAACTCTTGCAATAAACTGCAAATTGACTGCCTTATCTAAAAACGTTTTGTCGATTTTGAATCGGCTGCGAATTACGATTCCATTATAATCTTGAATTTTCGTCTCAATTTCTTCTTTAGAAGAAGTAAAATCGGCATAATTTTCAAAACCAGCCTCTTCCAGCTGCTTCCATAGAATTGGATGGTTACTGTCGATATGTAGAATTTTTACACTCATTTTTATTTAATTTATTAAAACAAAAATACGTTTAATTCTATTAGTTTTTTATTGATTTATTAATCCTATAAACACTGGCTGTTTTAACGAAACCTGCATATCCTTTTCAATAAATTAAAGAAATCCCTTTCAAACCAACTAATGGCTTTCGCATTCCTTACTTTAACATTACAAAAATTAAAACACTAATAAGAGTTAATCAATTAATTTTCATAATTTTATAGATGCCTGTTACTTTAAAAACGAATCATAAATCTGCCTCATTTTTCTTAACCTTAAAAAAATAATTGACCAACCGTTTAAACAAACTGATATTAAATTCTAATTAAGCAATTTACATTTTAACCACTTAAACAATAAAACAATTATGGCAACACAAGATTTAACTATTATTTTGGTTCACGGAGCGTGGGGAGATGGATCTCATTGGCAATATGTAATTCCTGAACTGGCAAAAAAAGGATATAAAGTGCGCAGTGTTCAAAATCCTTTAACCTCTTTACAAGACGATATAAATAAAACAAAAGATTTAATTGATGCTCAAGACGGCAAGGTATTGCTGGTTGGGCATTCATACGGAGGAGCAGTAATTTCTGGAGCGGGAAACCACGACAAAGTTGCAGGTTTAGTCTATATCGCAGCATTTGCGCCAGATGCAGGAGATAGCTTAGGAGCTCTTTTAGGACGCAGAGCTGGCTCGGGAGGCGCCAGTATCTATCCTGATCCTAAAGGATTTTTATGGATTAAGTATGATGAATTTCACAAATCGTTTGGACAGGATTTAGACGCAGAAAGGGCTTTAGTTATGGCACTGGCTCAAAAACCAATACATGGTCAATGTTTTGGAGATCAAGCAGGCGAACCTGCTTGGAAAACTAAACCTAGCTGGTATCAAATTTCCAATCACGATAATATGATTCCGCCAGAAACTCAAAAAGAAATGTCAGAACAATTAAATGCTAAAAAAATCATTCATTTAGACGCTGGTCATGCTTCTTTAGCATCAAAACCGAAAGAAGTAAGTGCTTTAATTCTAGAAGCTGCCACTGCCCTCTAAAGAAATCTCAAAGCCGCCAATTTTAGGCGGTTTTTTTATGGCTTTAGAAAAGAAATACTTCATTACAAAACTTCAGAATTTTTTATTGGTTATATTTTTTTTAACTTTGAAAAACAGGAGTTAAAGAAAATTCTTTCTTTCTAAATTATTATACCCTTCAAATGAAACTAACCAAAACTTTTAAAGCCTTTTTTGAAAACGAAAAATCAGGCGGGCTGCTTCTATTATTTGTTACGATTGTTTCGTTGTATCTGGCTAATTCTTCTTATTCTGCTGAATATATCTCGTTTTGGGAAAAAGATTTCAATGGCCATTCTATCACACATTGGATTAATGACGGTTTAATGACTATTTTCTTTTTATTAATTGGTTTAGAGTTAGAGAGAGAAATTTATCATGGTGAATTGTCCAGTATAAAAAATGCTTCACTTCCTATAATGGCCGCCTTTGGAGGAATGCTGGTCCCTGCCGCTATATTTCTAGCGTTAAACTTTGGAACAGCGACTCAAAACGGCGCGGGAATTCCAATGGCAACTGATATTGCTTTTGCAATTGGTATTCTTTCACTTTTAGGAAGCAAAGTGCCATCGTCGCTAAAAGTTTTTTTAACCGCTCTAGCAGTTATTGATGATTTGGGCGCTATAATTGTAATTGCAGTATTTTACACCACTTCGATTGCTTTTGTAAATCTTGCTATTGCATTAGGAATATGGGTTTTCTTGTTTGTCTTGAATCGAATGAAAATTCACAATCTAATTCCATACCTAATCGGCGGAGTTGTTATGTGGTATTTTATGCTTAATTCAGGTATTCATGCTACTATTACAGGTGTTATTCTTGCTTTTGTTATTCCATTTGGCAATGGAGATGAGCAATCTTCTTCTTATAAACTGCAGCATTTTTTACACAAACCAGTTGCCTTTGTAATTTTACCTCTTTTTGCTGTTGCAAACACTTGTATCGCGATCGAATCTGACTGGCATGAAGGATTAAATCACCCAAATACTTTTGGAATTATTTTAGGATTAGTAGTTGGAAAACCATTAGGAATCTTACTATTTTCGTCAATTGGTGTTAGTGCCGGATTATGCGCTTTACCTAAAAACTTAAAATGGGCGCATATTTTAGGAGCAGGAATGCTTGGAGGTATTGGTTTTACAATGTCTATTTTTATCACAATTCTTGCTTTTAAAGATCCCGAAACTATAGTATTTTCTAAAATAGCAATTTTAATTGCTTCTGTTCTATCTGGTGTATTTGGGTTTGTTTACCTCAAATATGTTTTAGGAAAGAAAAAAGTCTAAAAATAAAAAATCCTAATTCCCTACTTATCAAGTTTGGAATTAGGATTTTTAAATATTGCTTTTATTTATTCTCAGCCCTTAATTTGTTTCAAAGAAGTCTTAATTCCTTTTATCAATGATGAACTGAAACCATTGTGTTCCATTTCATTTAAACCAACAATTGTACAGCCTTGAGGTGTTGTTACACGGTCGATTAATTGTTCCGGATGTACTTTTTCTTCTAACAACATTTTTGCCGCTCCTTTTACGGTTTGTGCAGCAATTGCCAAAGCTGTGTTTGAATCGAATCCAATTTCAATTCCTGCCTGCATAGAAGCACGAATGTAACGTAAAGCATACGCAGTACCACAAGCGCCTAAAACAGTCGCTGCATCCATTAATTTTTCATCAATTACCGGAGCTGTTCCTAAATCTTGAAATAGGTCGACAATTGGCAGTGCTTTTTCGCGGTCTTTTTCTGGAAAAGAAATACAGGTTGCCGATTCTCCAAACTGTGCCGCAATGTTTGGCATAATACGCACAACTGGATATTGGTTATTTGTTTTGGATTGAAGAACATCCAAAGACAATCCGCTTACTGCCGAAGCAATTGTTTTATTTTGAATAACTGGCAGAATTTCAGCTAAAACGATATCCACTTGATACGGTTTTATGGTTAAAATCACCACATCAGCTTCCTGAATATTATGTTTATTATCATTAGAAACAGTAATTCCGTATTCAGATAAATATTGAATACTTGCAGTGTTTCTTCTTGTTACTGTAACTTGATTGTTTTTTGAAAATTTTGCAATTCCTAAGGCAATAGAAACGCCTAGGTTTCCTCCCCCTATAATATGTACTTTCATCCTGCTTGGTTTTAATTTATTGTTGGCTGATTAACAGCCCATTTTTCGGCATGTAAATTACGTAGATTTTACCCATTTTAAATCACTGTAAGCTATCAATTTGTGGCAAAAATCTAAAAGCCGAGAATCCTTTAGCGGTTGAAAAACCCTAATTCAATGCAGTAAACAAACCTATTTTATTTTATAACAACTTCCCTTTTAAGAGTAAGGACGCAATTGTAAAGTAAATCACTAATCCGGTTACATCAACCAAAGTAGCAACAAAAGGCGCTGATGAAGTTGCGGGATCCAGTTTAAGTTTTTTCAATAAAAAGGGTATCATTGATCCTGAAAGTGTTCCCCACAAAACAATAAATACTAATGAAAGTGAAACTGTCATTCCTATCGCCAACCAATGCTCACCATATTCATACAATCCGCTTTGCTGCCAAACTAAAATTCTAATAAAACCAACAATACCTAAAATCGCACCAAGCAAAAATCCTGAAGCAATTTCCTTTTTCATTACATACCACCAATCCTTTAAAGTAAGTTCCTTTAAGGCCATAGCACGAATAATCAAAGTTGCGGCTTGTGAACCAGAATTTCCTCCACTCGAAATAATAAGCGGTACAAATAAAGCTAGAACAACGGCTTTTTCGATTTCTCCTTCAAAAAATCCCATTGCCGAAGCGGTAAACATTTCACCAATAAACAGAACAACTAACCATGTTGCTCTCTTTTTTACCATTTCACCAAGTCGGGTTTGAACGTAAGGAAGTTCTAACGCTTCAAGACCTCCAAACTTTTGAATATCTTCGGTATCTCTTTTTTCGATTTCATCTTTGATTACATCGATAATATCATCAATTGTAATGCGTCCCACTAAACGTCCTAATTCATCTACTACAGGTATTGCTTCAAGGTCGTATTTATCCATTATTCGAGCAACCTCAACATCTGGTGTTTCAACATTTACAGAATACAATTTTCTAATGTAAATATCTGAAATTTGTGTTTTAGTAGAAGTAGTCAGCAAATCTTTAAGAGATAATCTGCCTTTAAGACGATTTTCATCGTCGACCACATAAATAGAATGTACTCTTGAAACATTTTCGGCTTGAATACGCATTTCTTTCACACAAGTAAGAACGTTCCAGTTTTCATTCACTTTCACTAACTCTTTATGCATGATACCTCCCGCAGTATCTTCATCGTAACGAAGTAAGTCTACAATGCTTTTTGCGTGCTCAACATCCTGAAGTTCCGAGATTACTTCCGCTTTTCTATCTTTCGAAAGTTCACCAATAATATCTGCCGCATCATTCGTTTCAAGCTCATCAAGCTCTTCAGCAATTTCCTTTGGCGAAAGTCTATTTAAGATTTTCTCACGCAAATCATCCTCTAATTCCAAAAGAATTTCGGCTGTTTTCTCGCTGTCTAAAACCTTAAAAATATAAGTAGCATCTGCAATGTCAATTTCGTCAAGTATTTCGGCGAAATCAGCATGGTGCATGTCATTCAATAAAATCTCTAGCTCTTTATTGTTCTTAGCTTGAATAAGCTGTTCTATTTCCTTAATGAGCTCTTTACTGATTTTAAACTCCATCGGCTTCTATTTTTTGAGTCAAAACAATAAATTCCTCGACACTAAGCTGTTCCGGACGTTTATCAAAGATAGTGTCTTCTCGCAGATTATCAGATAAATTTAATGTTTTCAAACTGTTACGTAATGTTTTTCGTCTTTGCTGAAAAGCCGTTTTTACTACTGTAAAAAATAACTTTTCACCACAAGGAAGACTATAATCTTCCTTTCGGGTCATTTTCATCACACCCGACTTGACCTTGGGCGGAGGAATAAAAACATTTTCATCTACCGTAAACAGATACTCAGTATCATAGAAAGCCTGTGCTAAAACAGATAAGATTCCATAGGCTTTGGAGCCTTTTTTCTCGCAGATTCGTTCTGCAACTTCTTTTTGAAACATTCCCGAAAACTCAGGAATCTGGTCTCTAAACTCTAATGTTCTAAAAACAATTTGAGTAGAGATATTATAAGGGAAATTTCCAATTATTGCAAATTGTTTATCTCCGTATACTTCATGTATATTGTATTTCAGAAAATCTTTCGAGATAATCTGATCTTTTAATTTTGGATAGTTCTCCCCTAAATACGCCACAGATTCGGTGTCAATTTCGATCACGTGAGTATTAATTGGTTTCTCGAGCAAATACTTAGTAAGCACACCCATCCCAGGTCCTATTTCTAAAACCTCTTCATATCCCTTTAAGCTCAAAGTATCGGCAATTGCTTTTGCAATACTTTCGTCTTTAAGGAAATGTTGTCCTAAGTGTTTTTTGGCTTTTACTTTTTCCATTTTCTATCTTGTTTTGCCGCGAGGGCGCAAAAGTATTCTTTTTGCTGCAAAGGCTCAAACTTTTTTACGACTAAGACTCAAAGACACAAAGTTTTATTTAGTTTTTGTTCCGATTTTATAACTAAAAGCGCAAAACCGAGATTAAAAACTCAAACTAGTGCTCTGAAATAAGCTCCAATTCTGTTCTAAAAGAGAGCATTTTATCAGCAAATAATTCTAATGCTTCTTGTCTTAATTTAGGCGCGTCTTCAAGGTAATACTTTTCTAAAGTAGCCTTGCTGTCTGTTATATATTGAACGGAATATGTAATACCTCCCATTTCCTCTTCAACTAAAACTCTCACAATTCTTGCCGATGAGAATTTTTGAGTTGCTAAAACTTCTGGTATGTGTTTTTCCTGCATCCATTTTAACCATTGGTCGTGAACGCTTTCGTGTATATTGGTTGTAACGTTGTAAATAATCATTTTTTCTAAAGATTCTGAGATTCTGAGGTATTTAAGATGCTGATTTTTTTTTCTTTATAAGCTCTTAATCCCTTATTGAATCATCGTTTTATTAATTCTTTTTTTTGGAATTTGGAATTTGTTCTTTGGAATTTAATTTTACAAATTCTTATCCCCTCTTAACTCTCGGTATTTTTTTCTGGCATCAACAAAGTAAATACTATCCTGATGATTAAAAATTACCTTTTCATATAAAGGCTTTGCCTTTTCTGTATCATGCAATTCGTCGTTGTAAATTTCTGCCGAAAAAAACAGCGCTTCATCAACATAAATTCCGTCACTATGGTGATCGATAATTTGCTGGTATTGGCTTAAAGCCGAATTGTAATCCTTCAAACTCTCGTAAATTTTACCTAAACGCAACATTGTAACAGCTTCAATTTCCTGTCCTTTATAAGCCTTTAATATGCTTTGAAACTGTGCAATTGCTTCTTGTTTTTTATTCTGATAAATTAAAAAATCACCTTTTGCAAACTGTTTCAAAGCTGTTTGTGTCGAATCGGCAGCTTTATTATCGTTTATTAACAAAAAATACTCTAGAGCATCATTGGCAATCAATTGTGTATTTGCCGATTTTAATGCTTTAAACTGTGTTAAAGCCCACTCAAAATCAGTTTTAAAATAACTTGTTTTAGCGGCTTTTAAACTTGCTTCATACACCATAACATCATTCTTTAGATCTAATTGAATCTGCGAATAATAAATTAATGCCTGATTGAATTTTTCCTCTAATAACAAAATATCTGCAAGTTCCATCTTGGCATCTGCCTGCTGATATGCATTCAAATTTAATTCCAGCGCTTTTTTTACAATCGCCTTGGCTTCTTCTGTCTTTTTTAGATTAAAAGCTAAAAAATGCGCTTGAATTAATTGCAAAGATAAGGTAAAAGGAGTTATTTCGTAAGTTGTGAGCAATTGCTGTAACTCATTTGTAATTGCAGGATACTCTTTTTCCTGTGCTTTATTTATTTTAATCTGCATTAAACGGGCGTTGCTCTCTACCAATAAATCTAAATCTTTGGTGTTTTGAAGAATAAAATTTAAAATTTCTTCTGCCGTATCCGTATCATCTTCATTTATGGCAAACTGGCTCAGATTTACAATGCTTATCAATGATTCTGGTTCGCGTTTGTAAATTGCTTTCTCTTGAATAAATGCTTTTCCAAATTCTTTCTGCTGTACATAAAACCAGCTTAGATAATGATTCCAAAAAACATCTTGATCTTTTTGCGTTTTTAAAATCAAGGCTTTTCGCATAGCATCTTTAAATGCAGTATTATCTGTTTCGCCATTCATAAAACGGGAAAGCTGCGTTTGTATCAAATTGGAATTTTGCGGATTCTGATACGATTCTGTCAGCAGCATATCAATCATTAGATCTGTTTTCCCAAGCTGACCGTATAACATCCCGATTTGGAAGTTAAAATTATAATTGGGCTGTACCTGCATTCCCATTTGATAAGCTTTCACCGCATATTCAAGCAAAACTTTTTTCTCAAAAGAATTACCAATTCCGTAAACATCATTAGGGCTTGTTTTGATTTTATCGATTGCCTGCTCGTAGTACGATTTAGCCTTAGAATCATTTTTTTGTAACTGAAAATTATATCCTAATTCAACTAAAAAAACACCTTGCTTGTATTTGTTATAGCGATCCTGAATCGTTTTTTCGGCAACATCATACATTTGCAGCTGTTGGTAACAATCTACCGTTCTTAAAAAATACTGCGTATTAGAGGGAGAACCTTTTAAAAGCTCCTCATAAATCAGTTTAGCTTTTTCAAAATCGCCTTTCTCGTAATAATTATTTGCCAGTTGCTCGTTTTGCGCGAATACAAAACCAGACCACAACAAAACGATATAGATAAAGATGTTTTTCATATTCAGCTTATTAAGTTGCGGCTTTTACTTACCTGTTTCAGAATCTGAACACAGTAATTATCAAATTCCTGCGTAATCATTTTTTTGTCTTGACTTTAAAACAATCAAAACTATGCCTATAATTATAAAAGGAATACTCAATAATTGTCCCATATTAAAAAGCATATTATTCTCGAAACTTTCTTGATTTTCCTTAAAAAATTCAATTATAAATCTAGCTAAAAACAATAATGTCAAAAAGGTTCCAAAAATCAATCCGTTGGCATTTCTAATTCTTTCTGATTTATACATTTTAAACAAAATACCAAAAATCACTAAATAAGCAAATGCTTCATACAGTTGGGTTGGATGTCTCGGAATCATATCGTCTCTTTGAAAAACAACGCCCCAATTTCCGTTAGTAGCTTTTCCGTAGATTTCAGAATTCATAAAATTCCCAAACCTGATAAATGCTCCTGTTACCGGAACTCCAACTGCCATTTTATCTAAAAGCCACAAAAACTTTACATGATATTTTCGACAGTATAAAACTAATGCAATAAGAACTCCTATTGATCCGCCGTGACTCGCTAAACCTTGATATCCAACAAATTTATAAACTCCTGCTGTTTCTTTTATCGGCAAAAGAATTTCTACTGGATGCTGCATAAAATATTCAGGCTCATAGAAAAAAACATGCCCTAATCTTGCGCCCAAAATTGTTCCAACAATTACATAAACCAACAGACTGTCAAGATTCTCGACAGAAAGATTTTCCTTTTTGTAAATATTCCTTACGATATAATATCCTAATAAAAGTCCGCAAGCAAAAAGCGCTCCGTAATACTTTAAAGGAAAACTATCAGTTATCCAATAAATAACAGGATCTACATTCCAATTTAACACTCCATTCATCCTCTTCAATTTTAATTATGCTGACTGTTACAATTAAGAAAACCTAACAAGTTTAAAAAAACCTGTTAGGTTTAACCCTAAATGTACGAAATTTTTAATTTATGATGTCAAAACCACAGTAAGGGCGTAAAACTTCTGGAATTACGATTCCTTCTGGTGTTTGATAATTTTCTATAATTCCTGCTAAAACTCTAGGCAAAGCCAATGAACTTCCGTTTAATGTGTGTGCCAATTGGTTTTTACCATCTTTGTCTTTAAAACGCAGTTTTAAGCGGTTTGCTTGAAAAGTTTCGAAGTTAGAAACTGAACTAATTTCTAACCAACGATCCTGCGCCGTAGAAAACACTTCAAAATCATAGGTTAAAGCTGATGTGAAACCCATATCACCTCCGCATAAACGTAAAATTCTGTATGGTAATTTTAGTTCCTGCAAAATGTTCTTTATATGCTCTACCATTCCGTCAAGCGCTTGGTATGAATTATCTGGGTGCTCTACACGAACGATTTCAACTTTATCAAATTGATGCAAACGGTTTAATCCGCGTACGTGCGCTCCATATGAACCTGCTTCACGACGGAAACATGGTGTATAAGCGGTGTGTAAAACTGGCAATTCACTTTCGTTTAAAATAACGTCGCGGAATAAATTGGTAACCGGCACCTCAGCTGTTGGAATCAAATATAAATCATCAACTCCAGCGTGATACATTTGCCCTTCTTTATCTGGCAATTGCCCAGTTCCGTAACCTGAAGCTTCATTTACCAAATGCGGCACTTGAACTTCGTTATATCCTGCAGCAGTATTTTTGTCTAAAAAGTAATTGATTAAAGCACGTTGCAAACGAGCTCCTTTTCCTTTATAAACAGGGAAACCAGCTCCAGTAATTTTTACACCCAACTCAAAATCGATAATGTCGTATTTTTTAACCAATTCCCAGTGAGGTTGTGCACCTTCATGCAAAACTGGAATATCACCTTCTTGAAAAACATTCAAATTATCATCTGGAGTTTTTCCTTCAGGAACAATATCTGCTGGAAGATTTGGAAGTGTGTATAATTTATTAGTCAGCTCAACAGCCAAAGCTTCTGCTTTTTCGCCAAGTTCTTTGCTTTTTTCTTTTAATGAAACGGTTTTTTCTTTTAAAATTGCGGCTTTTGATTTCTCTCCCGCTTTCATTAATTCGCCTATGTCTTTGGATAATTTATTAGATTCAGATAAAATATTGTCTAGCTCAACTTGCGCAGCACGACGGTTTTCATCTAATTTCACCACCTCTTCAACAACGCTTTTAGCATCGATATTTCGTTTTGCTAAAGCCTTGATTACTTTCTCCTGATTTTCTCTAATAAATGCGATTTGTAACATAGCTTGTTTTTTATAACTATTGTATATTTTTTATAACGGAAGCAAATTTAAGCAAATGTTTCCTAAGATTATGACAAAGTTTTTGAGGAAAGAGATATTTCCCACAGATGCATGTGGTTTATCTGAAGGTTTATAAAGAAATTTTAAAATTTATTCTTTTATCATTTTAAAAGTTTGAACTGAACCGTCAACTGTGATCTTTAAAATATAAAATCCCGAAAGCAAACCCGAAACATTTATCGTTCCATCGCTTGTTTTTCCTTTTAAAACAGACACGGACTCAAAGTTAAAAAACTCAAAATCATAGTTTTTAGCACCTAAATTCTCAACTGTAATTGTCGTCACGGCAGGATTTGGAAAAATAAAAGGCTTGCTCTTTCCCTCTTCTTTTGACGGCATATTATTGCAGGCATTTTCTAAAAGCATATCGAGATCAAATTCATCATACGTTAAAGTATAATTAAGTTCTTTTGCTTTTGTAAACAACTTACAGGCATCATTATATTTTTTTTGATCCAGATAAATGATTCCGAGATTTTTCATCGCGTAGGAATTGTTTTTATCCATCTCCAACGCCATTTTTAAATCGGCAATTCCTTTGTCCGATTCTCCAAGTTTATGATAAATTAAACCTCTTGTTGTTCTTAAATCTCGTCCTCCATATGCTGTTGTTCTTTCGATAATAGCACTTTCAGATACAAAGGCAAACATGATATTATCCATTGCTTTTTCGTACTCGCCAATATCGCTGTACAATCTGGCAAGTCCCCATCTGGCGTGTGCATGATCGGGTTTTGCTGCTATAATTTTCTCTAAATAATAACGCGCCAAATCATACGATTTTCGCTGTTGCAACAATGTTGCAAAATTATATAAAATGCGATAATCATTGGGTGCATTCTGGATTGCTTTAAAATAATA
Organism: Flavobacterium sp. YO64; assembly: GCF_004119505.1. Taxonomy (NCBI): domain Bacteria; kingdom Pseudomonadati; phylum Bacteroidota; class Flavobacteriia; order Flavobacteriales; family Flavobacteriaceae; genus Flavobacterium; species Flavobacterium sp. YO64. The sequence goes on from NZ_NRQV01000006.1 coordinate 63,424, forward strand.
ATGAAAGGCAAAACTTTCCATTTCGAGTGATCCATAAATGCTTGCCATACGATCATAAAGCTTACTGCGAAAAGCAGCAGCTTTCTTTTGCGCTGAATCTGATAAAACCAAATTCTTGTTTTTAGGATCTCTATCAATACTATATTCAACCTTTTTTAAATCCTCAATGGCCAATGTTGTATTACCAAGGCTGATTCTTAAAACTCCTCGATTATAGAGATCGTTAATTCTTGTTGGATTAAAATTAGTTTTTGCATTAATTTCTGTCAGCATTTTTAATGCTTTCTTGACTGTTTCTTCTCGGTCTTTATTAAAAGGCAGTTTATGATCTACTCTGCTGGTTAGTTTTCGGTGCACAAAATTCCACGTTACGAGTTTTTCACCTTGTTTGTTGAACTGAAAACAATCGCCGTTCTTTTTGCCATCTTCGTCAAAATAGAAAACTTCATTTAGTTTCCCGCTTGAATAATAGGTTTTAGAACTGTCTGGCTTTTTATCGGCTCCATACCAAATCTCGATAGAAACTACTTTATCGTCATAAAAATACCGCGTCACATTACTAGACACTTGCCTTTCCTTTTCTTGTGCCAACAAGAAAACAGGTAAAATCAATAAAACAAAAAGTATTTTTTTTAGCATTTATTTAGTTTCTATATGCGTACAAAATTATAAAAATCGGCTTTGATCGTCTTTTTTAAACGTGTAGATCTTGCCATTGTATCGCAGCCTTTGAAATTCTTTTTTAACTTTTAAATCATTCATTTTCTCAATATCATTTTCTAAGTCTTCCTCTGCAGCGGCTTCGTATGAAAATATTTTTGAAACCAATAAATCATAAAATCCATTTGACTGCGCATCAGAAATACTAATGCCGGTTTCGAGCGTTTCGATTTGATAGGTACCGCTTCCGTCTGAATCTCCATTTACTGACCGAATTGGATATTCGTATAACAATTTCTTCATTTTATTTCCGTCGAAAGTCATAATCGTAAGCTTTTCCTCAGAATACACTACAACTCTGCTGTTGGAATACACCGCTGTGGTAAAAGCAATTGCTTGATTCTTTTCATCCAGTTTCAATAGATTTTTCAAAATATAGGTTTTGCCAACTCTTAAACCTTCATTTTCATAATAACCAAGACCAGCATCAGATTCTTCAGCTAGAATTTTCCCGTCGCTGTTGTTTACGAAAACATATTTTCTTTCGTAAAAATTACCTCTATTTTCATCTTTTGATTTATTCTCTTTTCTAACAATACAAATCGCGAAAAAAGTTATTTCATCACTGTATTTAATCGAGCTGACATCTTCTATTTTAACAGTTTTGTATTCGATTTTTAAATTTTCGGATGCTTTTTTGAGCAGACTTAAATCTAATTCGTCAGAAGAAATTATATATTCACTATTCTTGAAAATCAGTTTTTCAACTGGTTTAGGTGTCTCTGTTTTTAGAGCCAGCGACGAAGCATTTTCCTCAATGATTTCTTTCTCTTTTTTTCCACAAGAGGATAAAAATAGAAAAATGCCACTGAGAATTAAGTAGGTTTTAATTCTCATTGTTCTTGATTTTAATAATTAGGGGCTGCCAAATATAAAATAATCTGCTTACCCTTTTTAATTAAAATCATTTTTTTAAGAGAGTTCTTAATTTACTTATACTCTACAAGCAATTCTCTTAATTCATTTGTTTTCAAAAATACCACAAAACGTCCGGATAAAAGTAAGACATCTCTTTCCTGAGCGGTAATTCGTAATTTTGTTTCAACGTGAGAAGCGTATTCATACAACAGTAAAACTTCGCTTGCAGTCAATTCTGGAAATTTATCTTTATCAAGTGTTGCTACTATTATTTCGCCGTCTTTATCTTTTTTAAAAGCGCTATCGCCAAATCTAGTGACTAAATCTTCTTTAAAATTAGCAAACAACTTAATCCAGCTGCCGGAATCGTCGTTTGTTCCTTTCAATTCTGCCACTAAATCATTGTAATCTTGATCTTTCTCCATTTTCAACAAGTGATCACGAATTGTAGTAAAACCAATTATCTGATAATTCTTAACAGGAATCTTATATCTTTCAAAAGTACTTTCTACATCTTTATCAAAAGTCATATATCGCGTTTGAACCGTATAAAGAGAAGCCGTTTCAAACAACGAAAGAAGCCCTATTTTCGTGTCGTTTATATAAGGTTCCTTTTTTCCCTGACCGAGACAATCAATAAAAACGGCTTTTTTATTTTTATCATTTACTTTAGTATCGCTGTGAAGTACCTCAGCCAAAGTTTTATATCCCATATTATCCGAAGCGCCGCCGTCTATAATACACAATATTTTACTTTGATCTTTGACACCAAATTTAACCTTTGGCAAAACACCTGGAAAGGCAGAACTTGCCGTAATACCATACGTTACAGGAAAATTATATCCGTCATTAATTTCACTTTCATTTAATGGCAAAGCAGCTCTATTTGGCGCAAGCGATGCATTAAGTTTTAATCCTTTAATAATATGCGGCATAAACGGAATTCGTTCTCCATTATTAAAAGCAGTTCCATTAGCAATAAACATTGGCATCAAAGGCACAACATTACTCTCTTTTGGAATAAAAAAATCAGACAGCAGCATTTGTTTTCCAAATTTATCTTTGTTGTCAGGATTTATAGCATCGTATTGCAAAATATCGGCATCTATGCGCTGTGTCATTGATACTCGATCTCCTTTTTCGTTACGACTGTTATTTAAAAGCGACAATATATTGGCCGATTTATCGACATAGTCTTTGTAAGCATCTGCCTTTGAAAAATAAAACTCGTTGAAAGAACAGTTGTCTTGAAATAATTTATTCTTAAGAATGGTTAAATAATATCCAGCCGAAAAACAACCGCCCGAAACTGTCGAATAATAGTCGATTTCGTTCAAGAAATTGCGCTGCAGATTGTTTTCGCTAATTTCTTCAAGTCCAAGAAGAACTCCCATGCTGAAAAACTGTGCTCTTGAACCGCCTCCAGAAATACTTATGCCGAGTGCAATATTAGGATTCTGAAAACTGGGATCTCTTTCCTGAACTGATTTATAATCATTTAAAGAAACTGCAGGAATGGAACTGTAATTGATTTCAGAAAAAAGATTGATTTTGTTTTGAGAAATTGCTGTTTGCACAAAAAGAACAAGCAAAATTTGGCAGTATTTATTTCTCATTTTGGGTCTTTTTAAAATCTGTAAAACACTCAAAGCGAAATTAATAAAGTTATTTCACAAAATAATAGCAGGACTGCGTAAAGATTTGTTAAGTTTTCTCTGTTAGGTATAGTTCTTCCAACACATAGAAACATTGCTTTTGCAATCGAAAATTAGGCGTTTCACTTTTTTTTAAATACATATAGCTATGCTATGCGAAAGAAACATGTTTCTTTTTGTATCCATTTTTAGATATAAATCTATGTTTCTATGTGTTAGATTATTTTTTAGCCAACTACAAACCAACAGGCTAAGCAGTACTCTTAGTGAGGCCTTACTCCTTTTTAACTAACAGTTTCAAAAAGAGTAACTAATCACAAAACCTTTGAACCTTTGAACCTTAAAAAAATTACGCTCTTTTTATTTCGTGTCCAACAAACTCTTCCAAAACTGCAAATATTTCATCTACAGGAAGCACTTCAAAATCAGGGTGATTTTTTAGGAAATTGGCATTTAATTCTACCAAGTTTTCATCTAATTCAAAATAAGTATTATTGTTCAGCAAGTCTCTTGTTGGGTTTACACCTTCAAACTTCCCTTTAAGAAATTTAGCGATTTTTACGCTGCTTAGTAATTTCACTCTTTTTGCTTGTGCCTGAAATAACTCTAAATGTTTTTCGGCACCAATCAAAGTCAAACCTTCTTCAATCAATTCGTTTAATTCCTTATTCCAACCAGAATTATAGACAAACTGCGAAAAATTACCAGCTGCATACTGCGACGCATAATAATCTAAATAATAACTCAACAAAGCATCTTCATGAATCAAATCGTCATCTACTTTTTCTTCACGCATCAGGTTGATTACCGAAATATTGGAGTTGATAATATCCTGTGGATTTTCACTTTCCATTGCTGTTTCAGAAACTATAATTCTACCGAATTCCTCCATTTTGTTTTATTTTGAGATTATTTTTAAATTAAAGACTAAGAAATCTACCAAGTTAAACCGCGCCAGATTGGTCATTCTTCTTCATTTCATTCATTTTCGCAACTAAAGCTTTCAATCGTAAAGCACGCTCTCTTTTTTCTTCTTGAAGTTTAGCCTTTTTACGATTTAGTAATTTGGTATGTAAAGCCTTGTTTTTAGTATTCTTTTCGGGTCCTTTTGCCATGATTCACATCCTTACTGTTTTGCTTTGCAAATTTCGTCCAAATAATGATATAATCAACAATAATTTTTTGGGAGTTTCCTGTAAACTATTTATTAGTATCTCTAATAAAAACAGCATTTATTTGAACCATATTTTTTTTGTAAGTTTATTACGGAATTAAAATAGTACCTATAAAAATCTTGAAACTGCCAATTCTATGAGTTTACCAAAAAATATAACCTTATTCTATGTGGCAGGAATTCTCTCTATTATTATTGGAATTATTTACGCTGTAATCCTGATAAACGGAAGTTCTGCCCCAGATGGATTAATGGGAATTTATATTTTGTTTTGGTTAATTCCCGTTTTTGCAATTGTATTAATAGATCGTTTTTTAGTCAAAAAATTTGGAAACCAAAAAGTTAATAAAGTTCAATTCTCTTTTTTGTTATTCATTGTACTTTTATGGATTATTAGAGCTATTGCTAATTTGTAGAAATCTTTTAACTGCATAAAACATGACACCAATCTTCTTCCCAACCCCAGAAAAATTTAGAGAATGGCTGGAAAAAAATCATGATAAAGAAACTGAACTTATAGTAGGTTTTTATAAAATGAGCACCAAAAAACCATCAATGACCTGGTCAGAATCTGTAGATCAGGCGCTTTGTTTTGGCTGGATTGACAGTGTTCGAAAATCAATTGACGAAGAAAGTTATTCGAACAGATTTACACCCAGAAAAAAAACAAGCAATTGGAGCGCCATTAACATCAAAAAAGTCGAAGAACTTACCAAGGCAGGACTTATGAGAGAAGCCGGATTAAAAGCTTTTGAATTAAGATCTGACGCAAAATCTGGAATTTACTCTTATGAAAAAGAACCCGAAATTCTAAATCCTGAATTTGAAAAACAATTTAAAGCCAATGAACCGGCTTGGAACTTTTTCGACAATCAAGCCCCATCGTACAAAAAAGTTATGATTCACTGGATTATGAGCGCTAAACAAGAAAAAACCAGACTTTCGAGATTGGAAAAAGCAATAAACATAAGTGCTGAACAAAAACGAATGTTGTAAAAGCTGTTGTTTTCGTATTTTTTAAGCACTAACTTTATTCCGTCTAAAAAAGTGTAAGCTAAAAAGAAAAAGGAATGGAAGGAAGAAAAGCATTAGAATATTATGTTTTGGATGTATTTTCAAACGAAAGCTACAAAGGAAACCCGCTTTCGGTAGTTTTTACAAACGGTAATTTAGAACTAGAAACCTATCAAAACATCTCCAAAGAATTTGGCTATTCCGAAACTTCATTTGTTTATTATTCTCCAGCGCAAAAAGCATTAAACGTGCGTTCATTTACTCCAACAGGAATCGAAATTGACGGTGCAGGACATAATTTATTAGGAGCTGTCTGCGGAGCTTTATTAAAAGGAATACCCATATTTAAAGAACAAGACGAAAATGCTCGTTTCGTAATCATGAAACACGCAGCAATTCCTTTAACCGTAAGTTTTGATCCCGTAAGCTTTTATCCTGTTGTACAAATGCATCAGAAATCGGCTGTTATTAAACAAGAAATACCAACCTACAAATTAGCAGTTGCACTTGGTTTAAAAATTGAAGATTTAGACAGCAACGATTTTGTTCCCACAATCGTTAAAACTGAAGTTTCGCATACTATGGTTCCCATTAAAAACAGTCAAATCCTGAACGATTGTATTCCAGACCCAAAACTGTTAATCGAAATTTCGAAAGAATATCAATCTGAAGGTTTTTATTGCTTTACCATAAAAGGTCAAAATGAAGAACATATTGCCGAAACTAGATTTTTTAATCCAATAATCGGAATTTATGAAGATCCCGCAACAGGAACTGCCGCAGGCCCGTTAATTGGATTTTTAACTCAAAAGAAACAAGCAAAACTCAATCACGAATATAAAATCCTGCAAGGCGTAAAATTAAATCAGCCTTCAATTATTGAAGTTATGAATCGCGAAAATGATATTTTGGTTGGCGGTTCATCCATAATAACAATGAAAGGAGAACTTTATCTATAAACAAAAAAGCTGCATCTAGAAAATGCAGCTTTTTTTTATATTCAAATTAGAAAAAATCTTAATTTGTTTTCATTGGAGGTAAATCGAATGCAACAGATTCGTGTTCGAAATTATTTCTGTGTCCGCCATCGCAAAATGGTTTGTTTGCCGATAATCCGCAACGGCAAAGACCAAGTGCAGATCTTCCTTGTAATCCGTATACAGCTCCTTCTGAATCCATGATTTCAAAATCACCTTCGATTTTGATTGATCCATTTTTATTGATGATTAATTTTGTCTTGCTCATAAACTTGTTTTTTAGTTTTTTTTCGGAAGGCAAAGATTGCGAAATAAATCTTGAAGATTTTAGTCGCAAGGCTAGTTTAAACTGGTTCTATTTTAATGGAGATTTACCACAAATATTGTTAGACTGAGCGAAGTCGAAGTCTCTCAAAGATTTTATATTTATTTACGCTGAAATAATCTCGCAAAGTTGCAGAATCGCAAAGTTTTACTTCATTTTATGTCATTTCGACGTTAGGAGAAATCTTCGCGAGAAACACCATACCTAAAATCTCCAATCTTTGTCGAGCTGCTTACGAAGATTTCTCCTAACGTCGAAATGACAAGATTGTGTGAAACTAGCACAGGCTTCGACTTCGCTCAGCCTGACAAAACGGTTAAAAAACTTTGCGCCTCTGCGACTTTACGAGATTAAAAAACTCAGCGAATGGCTGCGTAATAACAAAATCTCAATTCTATTGCTTATTTTTGCACTCAATAAAATTGAGTTATGATACAAAATCCAAAGAGATATACTATTACAGCAGCGTTACCTTATACTAATGGACCAATCCATATTGGGCATTTGGCGGGGGTTTACGTGCCTGCAGATATATATTCTAGATACTTGCGTTTGCAAAATAAAGACGTTGCGTTTATTTGCGGAAGCGATGAACACGGTGTTGCAATTTCGATGAAAGCAAAAAAAGAAGGAGTTACGCCACAAGAAGTTATTGATAAATACGACGGAATCATCCGTAAATCGTTTGCAGATTTCGGAATTTCATTTGATAATTATTCCAGAACATCGGCAAAAATTCATCATGATACTGCTTCAGAATTCTTTAGAACTTTGTATGATAAAGGCGATTTTATTGAAGAAGTTACAGAGCAATTGTACGATGCAAAAGCAAATCAATTTTTAGCAGATCGTTTCGTAGTTGGAACTTGTCCTAAATGCGACAATCCAGAAGCTTACGGCGATCAGTGCGAAAAATGCGGATCGACTTTGAATGCAACTGATTTAATCAACCCAAAATCGACAATTACAGGTGAAACTCCAATTTTAAAAGAAACAAAACACTGGTTTTTACCTTTAGACAGATATTCTGATTTCTTGACTAAATGGATTTTAGAAGGTCATAAAAACGATTGGAAACCTAACGTTTACGGTCAAGTAAAATCTTGGATCGACGGCGGACTTGAACCTCGTGCGGTAACGCGTGACCTTGATTGGGGAATTGACGTTCCTGTTGAAGGTGCCGAAGGAAAAAAATTATACGTTTGGTTTGATGCACCGATTGGTTACATTTCTTTTACAAAAGAATGGGCTGCTCGCGAAGGAAAAGATTGGGAACCATATTGGAAAGATGAAGAAACGAAACTGGTTCACTTTATCGGAAAAGACAATATCGTTTTTCACTGTATCATTTTCCCAGCGATGCTAAAAGCTGAAGGAAGCTACATTTTACCAGACAATGTTCCGGCAAATGAGTTTTTGAATCTGGAAGGAAACAAACTTTCGACTTCAAAAAACTGGGCAGTTTGGTTACATGAATATTTAGAAGAGTTTCCAGATAAGCAGGATGTTTTGCGTTATGCATTAACATCAAACGCGCCGGAAACAAAAGATAACGATTTTACTTGGAAAGATTTCCAAGCTAGAAATAACAACGAATTGGTTGCTATTTTCGGAAACTTCATTAATCGTGTTGTGGTTTTAACCAACAAATATTATGAAGGTGTTATTCCAACGCCAAACGAATTTACTGAAGTTGACGAAGCTGTTTTAGCAGAATTAAAAGCGTATCCAGCTGTAATTTCAAGTTCGGTTGAGCGCTACAGATTCCGTGAAGCATTAGGCGAATTGATGAATGTTGCTCGTTTAGGAAACAAATATTTGGCAGACGAAGAGCCTTGGAAAGTAATGAAAGACAATCCAGAGCGTGTAAAAACTCAAATGTATGTAGCACTTCAAATTGCTGCGGCGTTGAGCGTTTTGGCTGAACCGTTTTTACCTTTTACAGCTGCAAAATTGTCTAAAATCTTGAATTTAGGTGATCTTAAAGAACATTTTGAAGGATTCAGCAAATTCTTGAAAGAGAAAAATCGTGATGCAAAAGACATCTTTATTGATAAAAAATTAGGTTGGAATGATATTACTGAAAATTCAGATTTGATTCCGGCTGGACATAAAATTGGCGAAGCTGAATTGCTTTTCGCAAAAATTGAAGACGAAGAAATACAAAAACAAATAGACAAATTGGAAGCAACAAAAACGGCTAATCTTGCTGAAAGCAAACAACCTGAACCTCAAAAAGATTTAATTCAGTTTGAAGATTTTGCAAAAATGGATATCCGTATCGGAACTATTCTTGAGGCTGAAAAAATGCCAAAAGCAAACAAACTTTTAGTTCTTAAAGTGGATACCGGAATTGATGTTCGTACAATTGTTTCAGGAATTGCCGAGAGTTTTTCTCCAGAAGAAATCGTTGGTAAACGTGTTTCTGTTTTAGCAAACCTTGCTCCAAGAGCTTTACGCGGAGTTGAAAGTCAAGGAATGATCTTGATGACAACAAATGCCGAAGGAAAACTGGTTTTTGTAAATCCAGATGCTGACGCTCCAAATGGTGAAACGGTAAACTAAACTGATTTTACACATCTAAGCATATCGTTTGTCATTTCGAGGAACGAGAAATCTTCGCAAGTAACTCCGCAATGAGAATCCAATCTTTGTCGAGCTTCTCGCGAAGATTTCTCGTTCCTCGAAATGACAAAATTAGTAGAATTAAAAAAGAATAAAATTCTTACATTTTTCTGTTTCTTTCAAATTTATATTTGTACGTTTGTACTGACAAAATATTTGAAAGACTTTCGATAATAAACTTATTTAAAGTAACAATAAGCGAAACCCTCGTCATGGTGTTGGAGCAGGAAACTGCCCTTGATCTATTCTTTTGAATATTTTGTCACACCTAAAATGAGGGTTTCGTGCGTTAAAAATTTTCGATCATGACAGAAGAAAATCAAAAAACAACAGAAGCAGCTGTAATGACAGCAATGGCAAAATTTTTCTCAGATCTTTGGTTTGTAGATGATTTTAGAGAGCAGCCAGAATATTTGTCCGAAATTTTCGAGACTATTCTGTTAACCAAAATGGGCGACGATCAAGATCTGAGAGTCAGAATGATCAACTCTATTAGAACCAGTAAAATACTGGCTAAAACACTTGGGTCTTTTTCTGATAAAGAAATTAACAATGCCTGCGAGAAAATGATTAAGGCATAAAAACACAAAAAGCGTAAACTCTAAACTGATTTTACGCTTTTTAGTTTCAAAAGTATTTGCTTGTAAACTATCTTTGAAAAATAATACACGATTAAAATCACAAAATGAAACTCACTAAACCAAGATTAGCCCTAATCTGCGGTATACTCTGCATCTCGATTTTCCCGATATTGGTTAAATTACGTTTAACATCAGGATTAATTTCGGCTTTTTACCGAATGTTTTTTGCTGTTATTCTGCTTTTGCCTTATGTGCTTTTAAGCAAAAACTTTAAACTTCCGAGTTTAAAACTTACGCTTTTGGCAATGCTTTGCGGAATTTTATTTTCATCAGATGTTGCGGTTTGGAATATTGCCATTCAGGATTCGAGTGCCACGCAGGCTTCATTGCTTACAAACTTATCGCCGGTTTGGGTAGGAATTGGTTCCTTTTTATTTCTAAAATCAAAACCTGCGACAAATTTCTGGATTGGAACAATTGTTTCTTTATTCGGAATGGTAACTTTGGTTGGTTTTGAGTTCTTTATTGATCTCAATTTCAATCAGGCCTTTCTGTTTGCCGTTTTATCAGGAATTTTATATTCGATTTATCTTTTGGTCAGCAAAAATGTATTATCAGAAGTTGATGTACTTTCCTTTATGACAATCAGTTTATTTACATCGAGCATCTATTTAGGAATTCTATGTTATTCTTTAAACGAACCTTTTACAGGATTTTCAAATACAGGCTGGTTTGTATTAGTACTTCAAGCAGTAATATGTCAATTGTGTGCGTGGCTTTCGATTAGTTATGCCACACAGCATATGCGCGCAACAAGAGTATCGCTGAGTTTATTAAGTCAGGCTGTAATAACATCAATTTTAGCTTGGTTGTTTTTAGAAGAAAAAATAACTTTACAAATGGTTTTTGGCGGTATTATTTTACTTTTCGGAATTAGAATTACGTTTTACGATAAAACTATTTCTTTAAAAAAACTTTTTGCTAAGTAAAGAACAGCTCACAGATTTCCACAGATTTAAAGAATTAACACAGATTATTAATTAATTTTTAAAAAGGTTCTCACGCAGATTTGGCAGATTGAGTAGATATTTTTTTTAATCTTAATATCCCGATAGCTATCAGGAGTGACAAAAAAATTAGTGCAATTCGTGTAATTCGTGGCTAAATATTTTCACACAGATTTAGCAGATTTTAAAAAATCATTTTAATCTCAATAATTTGTGGCAAAAAAACCTGAAACTTGAAACAACAAAAAACCTAAAACAAAAACACTATGTTACATAAAAGCAAAATACCAAACTTAAAGGTAATCGCATTTGATGCCGATGATACTTTATTTGTAAACGAACCTTATTTTCAAGAAACAGAACATAAATTTTGTGCTTTGATGGAAGATTATCTTTCTCATCAAGGTATTTCGCAGGAGTTATTTAAAATTGAAATAGAGAATCTGCCTTTGTACGGATACGGAATCAAAGGTTACATTCTTTCGATGATTGAAGCTGCGATGAACATTTCAAACAACACAATTCCAATTGAAGTTATTGAAAAGATCATTCAATATGGAAAAGAATTGCTTGAAAAACCAATCGAACTTTTAGACGGAGTTGAAGAAACTTTGCAAGCGCTTCACGGAAAATATAAACTGGTTGTTGCCACAAAAGGCGATCTTAAAGATCAGCACAGCAAATTGCATCGTTCTGGTTTGGGTCATTATTTTCACCATATAGAAGTAATGTCAGACAAACAAAATATCGATTACCAAAAACTACTTGGTCGTTTAGACATTAAGTCGCATGAATTTCTAATGATTGGAAACTCCTTAAAATCAGATGTTCTGCCTGTTTTAGAAATTGGAGGATATGCCGTTCACATACCATTTCATACTACTTGGGAGCACGAAAAAATTAATCATAAAATAGAACACGAACATTTTAGTTCATTCGAAAATATAACTGAAGTCCTTCAGAACTTACTATAATGAAAACACTTTTAGATCTAGAAAACTGGAATAGAAAAGAACATTTTGCACACTTTAAACAAATGGAAGAACCATTTTTTGGTGTAACTGTTGAAATTGATTGCACAAAAGCGTATCAAACAGCAAAAGAATTAAATGTTTCTTTTTTTATTTATTACTTACACAAGACATTAGCTGCTGTAAATTCAGTAGAAAATTTTAAATATAGAATTGCCGATGATAAAATTTACGTGAATGATCATATTGATGCATCGGCAACAATTGGAAGAGAAGACGGCACTTTCGGATTTTCATTAATTGAATACAATCCAGATTTTAATTTGTTCAAACAAAATGCTTTAGCCGAAATTGAACGCGTTCAAAATACAACTGGTCTTTTTACAAGATCTTTTGATGATGACAATTTGATTCATTTCTCGGCTATTCCGTGGATAAATTTCACATCAATTTCGCATGCCAGAAGTTACACGTTTCCAGACAGCTGTCCGAAGATTTCTTTTGGAAAAATGATAACTTCTGAAACTGGAAAACGAACAATCTCAATGTCTGTACACGTTCACCATGCTTTAATGGATGGTTTACATGTAGGACAATTTATAGATCGCTTTGAAGAGGAAATGACTAAAAGATAGTTTTTCTTCAAGCTTATTTTGTTCTGCTGCTTTTAAAACGAACAAACAAAATGCGATAAAAAAACTCCAAATAAATTTAAAAGCCCTAAAAGATCTTTTTAGGGCTTTTTTTTATCTTCTTCCAAAGAGAAAGTACAATTATGAAAGATCATTTTCGTTTCGGAATAGAAAATTTATTTCATTAAATTTGGAATGATTTTTGTCTCAAAATACTCATGAAAAAAATATTACTTTTCCTTGTTTTACTCCCTAACTCGATACTGCTAAGTCAAACAGTATTAAACAGTTTTCCGTTAAATTTAAGTAATCCGCTAGAAAATGGTCAGAGCTTAAATATAGAGGATCCAAAAACTAATGAAATATATGTATTTGCCTCAGACAATAACAATATCAATATTTTAAAATACAATAAATCCCTATTTCTAAGAGGTCAGTTTACTGATTCTATAAAAAGTGCCAAAAATGGAATTTTGCTGGGCAGCAGCTTAAGCGAAGACGGAAATCCATCACTGTATTGGAGCTCTCCTGACTATAAAAACTTAAGAATTATTAAGTATTACTTTGATACAAAAGCTTCCAAAACTTTAAGTTTTGATTTTGGTTCTTACAATTCTTATGTTATAAGCCATTTTCAAAAAGACAACTCGTTTTATGTTTTAGCAAAGGAAATAAAAGAGCCGCATTTACTTCTTTTTATATTTAATAATGGAAAATGCGAAATAAAAATGTTTGATTTTTCAGGAATTTTATTTCAAAATAAAAATGACCAACGCTTTTCTTTCAGCACAATTCTCCAGTATTTTCCCATAGAAAAAATGGAATATAACAACTTTAATCCGCTGGACAAAAGTGTAAGCAAAAACAAAATGTATGTTTTAGACAATCACATTCTTTTAACTTTAGATTATAATACAAAAAAAACACAAGTTTTAGATCTTAATCTGGAAACTCAGGAAGTAACTGAGAAAAACTACGATCAGCCTATATCTAAAAAGCCTTCTAAAACTTCAAATTCGTTTTATAACGACAACAAATTATTTCAAATCAGCAGCAATAACGACGAATTTTTATTTGATGTAAAAGACTTGTCTACAGGCAAATCTGTTAAAACAGTTTCTATTTCAAAAAAGGATACTATAAGCTTTAAGAACTCGCCGCTGTTTATTCAAAATAACGGATACAAGCCACAGGAAATTACTACTACAGCCAAATTTCTAAAACAATTATCTGCTTTAAATTCTGGAGTTACGGTTTTTAAAAACAAAGAAAATAGTTTTATCACCTTTGGCGGATATATCGAATATCAAGTCTCGCCTACACCGCGTTTTAATTACAGTGAAAATGATTCTTTCTTTGGATTTGAAGATTACAGTAACTATCCCGCTTATACACAAAGCCGAATGGTTTACTTTGATTCGATGCTGAATCCTAATTATGAGTTTATAAACAATCAACAAACTGAGCCTTTGGCTATTGATAATATATTTTATTTTTTAGGCAGAAGTAAAAACATTATTCTAGAGAACATCATTAAACTAAAAGACTATTCGCTTTTAGGTTATTATGACCTGGGAACAAAACAATATGTAATTCGTAAATTTACCGATGGTTTTATGCGTGAAGACTCCGGAAATCCTATTAGTAATAAAGCCGTTTTTTCGAAAAATTTCCCTATAAATAAGCCTTAATTTTAGTGTAAATTAATCCAAATGCGCCATGTTTTCTCGGTTTCGAAAAAATGGAATGAATTATTTTTTCTAACTTTACAAAAAAGACATCATTATGCTATCAAAAAATATTGAAACGGCTTTAAACAAGCAAATTCGCATAGAAGCAGAATCTTCGCAAACTTATCTTTCTATGGCTTGCTGGGCTGAAGTACACGGATTAGAGGGAATCGCTCAATTTATGTACACACAATCAGATGAAGAGCGTGCACATATGCTAAAATTAGTAAAATATGTAAACGAACGCGGAGGACACGCTAATATTACAGATCTAAAAGCACCAAAAACAAGCTATTCTACTTTTAAAGAAATGTTTGAGGAGCTTTATAATCATGAACTTTTTGTTTCTAAATCTATCAATGAGTTAGTACACATCACTTTTGAAGAAAAAGATTATGCAACACATAATTTCTTACAATGGTATGTTTCTGAACAAATCGAAGAAGAAGCAACTGCTAAATCAATTTTAGATAAAATAAACTTAATTGGAGACGATAAAGGCGGACTTTACTTGTTTGACCGTGATATTCAGCAATTAACAGTTTCGAGCTCAATCGCAATCAATCCAAAATAAAAAAGTTAAAGTTTATTTAGAATACTTAAAAATAACTTTTTTGCTATATATTTGTCTCTGTTTTTATAATACATGAGGAAAATTGGGCAAGAAAGAAAAAGACAAGGACAAAAAAAAGGATAAAAAGAAAAAGAAGAATAAAGCTATCCTTGAGAACATTAAGAAGTTAGAAAACTGTAAATCTTCTTGTTGTGAGAAATACAAAAAAAGCGAAAAGAAACGTTGTTCACGTTGTCCTATGTTTGATTTATTCAAAAAAACTGCTTAACGATATATAGAAAACCCACCAATAGATTTGGTGGGTTTTTAATTTTAAAGTAAATTCATAATCTGATTTTAAAAACGCTTTCTAGACTAAATATGGAAAATCACATAACTATACCAAAATCCAGCCTTGATTTTTTGTCTCACCTTAAAGAAAACAACAACAAACCTTGGTTCGATGCACATAAACCAGACTACTTAAAAGAATTAAATCATATTGAAACTTTTGCAGGCGCGTTATTACAGGAACTTTCTAAAACTGATCTTATAGAAACGGCTTCTGGAAAAAAAAGCGTGTACAGAATTTATCGTGATATTCGTTTTTCTAAAGACAAAACTCCTTTTAAAACCTTTTGGGGCGGTAGTTTTACGCGAGCAACAAATGAAAGACGAGGCGGTTATTATTTTCATATCGAAAAAGGAAATACTTTTGTCGGCGGCGGTTTTTGGGGACCCAATGCAGCAGATTTAAAACGTATAAGAAGCGAATTTGGTCACGATTCAGAATCGTTTAGAACGATCTTGAACTCTAAATCTTTTGTTTCAACCTTTGGAACTTTACAAGGCGAACAACTTAAAACAGCTCCAAAAGGTTTTGATACAACTCACGAAGCAATTGATTTACTGCGCTACAAACAGTTTCTAGTTCTTCGCCGCTTTACCGATGAAGAAGTGTTGAGTACTCAATTTTTAGAAGAGGCTTTAGAAACTTTCAAGAACATGAGACCTTTTTTAGATTATATGAGCGAAGTATTAACAACAGATACAAATGGTGCTTCCATTCTATAGCTATCATAAAAAAAACAAACAGGCTTTAAGACCTGTTTGGTTTAGCTTGAATAAATTGATTGAGCGATTATTAACTCAACAGCAAAATCTCGTTTACAACAACTTCAGTAACATATCTTTTCTCTCCGTTTTTATCATCGTAACTTCTGTGGGTTAATTTACCCTCGACAGCAATCTCTTTTCCTTTTACAACAAACTTTTCAATGATTTCGGCTGTTTTACCCCACGCTGTCACACGATGCCACTCTGTTTTTTCTACTTTATCACCTTTCTCATTCTTATAAATTTCATTTGTAGCGATTGTTAAATGTGCTACTTTTTTACCTGTTTCTAACGTTTTAATTTCTGGATCATTTCCTACGTTACCAATTAATTGTACTCTGTTTCTCATTGCATTCATGGCTTTTACTTTTTTAAATGTTCATATAAAGAATTCGTTGATCAAATTCAACAAGGCAAAGATGCGATCGACCGCAAAAAATATTCGGTTATAAACTACTTACTTTCGGTTGTAAATACTTGTAAACGTTTGTAAGTGGAAATCTTTTTGTATATTTGAGATAAATCCTACGATATGCAAGCAGAAATCAAAAAAGTAGAACTACGAAATTTAGCTCTTGAAGATTACAAACAATTGAAAAACTCAATGGTTGAAGCGTATCCTGAAATGGCCAATTCGTATTGGAGATCTAGTGATATTAAAAAATTACTTTCGATATTTCCCGAAGGACAATTAGTCATTCTTGTCGATGGTGTAGTTGTTGGATCGGCATTATCGCTTATTGTTGATGAAAAACTAGTCGATAAAAGACACAACTACAAACAAATTATTGGCGACTATACGTTCTCAACTCACAATCCTAATGGAGAAATTTTGTACGGAATTGATGTTTTTATTCATCCCAACTATCGAGGTCTTCGTTTGGGCCGACGTCTTTACGATGCGCGAAAGGAACTTTGCGAACAGCTTAATCTAAAAGCCATTGTTTTTGCCGGAAGAATTCCAAACTATAATCAATACGCTAAAAAATTATCTCCAAAGAACTATATCGAAAAGGTTAAAGATAAAGAACTTCATGATCCTGTACTTTCTTTTCAGCTCAGCAATGATTTTCATGTATTGAGAATTATTAAGAACTATTTAGAAGGTGATGAAGAATCAAAAGAATTTGCGGTTCTATTAGAATGGAACAACGTTTATTATGATGAAAGTCCTAAACTTATAAATCTAGAAAAAAGTGTTATTAGATTAGGATTAATTCAATGGCAAATGCGCCAATTAAACAATGTTGAAGCTCTTTTTGAACAGGCGGAATTTTTTATAGATGTTGTTTCGGGTTACGGAAGTGATTTTGCACTGTTTCCAGAGCTTTTTATTGCGCCTTTAATGGCCGATTTTAATCATTTATCAGAAGCCGAAGCAATTAGAGAACTAGCGCGTCATTCAGATCCAATTCGAAAGCGTTTTCAAGAATTTGCTATTTCGTATAATATCAATATTATAACTGGAAGTATGCCGCATTTGGAAAATGGCAATTTATACAACGTTGGTTTTTTATGCAAAAGAGACGGAACTTCTGAAATGTATTCAAAAATTCATATCACTCCAAATGAAGTACAACATTGGGGAATGAAAGGCGGTTCTGAATTTAAAACCTACGATACAGATTGCGGTAAAATTGGTATTTTAATTTGTTATGATGTCGAATTCCCAGAACTTTCAAGATTATTGGCAGATGAAGGAATGAATATTTTATTTGTTCCGTTTTTGACCGATACTCAAAATGCGTACACGCGTGTAAAACACTGTTCGCAAGCTCGTGCTATCGAAAATGAATGTTATGTTGCTATTGCCGGCTGTGTTGGCAATCTTCCGAAGGTAAATAACATGGATATTCAATATGCACAGGCTTCTGTATTTACGCCTTCAGATTTTGCTTTTCCTAGTAATGGAATTAAAGCGGAAGCAACGCCAAATACTGAAATGACATTGATTGTAGATGTTGATTTAAATCTGCTCAAAGAACTTCATGAACACGGAAGCGTTAGGGTTTTAAAAGACAGAAGAACAGATTTGTATGAAACTAAAAAAATAAATTAATGAAAACGTGCCTCGAATGTTCAGAAAAACTTGTTGGCAGAGAAGACAAAAAATTCTGCTCAGACAGCTGCCGAAATGCCTACAACAATAAAATAAATAAAGACAGTAACAATTATATGCGTAATGTAAACAATAAATTACGAAAAAATTACCGTATTTTGTCTGAGTTAAATACTGATGGGAAATCAAAAGCAACAAAAGATAAAATGATTAATAAAGGCTTTGATTTTGATTTCTTTACCAATATCTTGCTGACCAAAACAGGAAATACCTACTATTTCCTATACGACCAAGGATATCGCTCTTTGGACAATGATTATTATATGCTTGTTAAAAAAGAAATTTAGTTTAATACTCATCATGAAAAAAAACCCAGCCTCAATTCTGGCAGTAGTCTGCATTTTAACCTTTTTAGGCATTATTTATGCCGCAATGATGCCGCAATGGCTGTCAAAAAATGATGAAGCACTCGCTGATTTTTCGACCGAAAGAGCCTTCAATCAGGTGCAGATTATCGCTCAGAAACCACATTATGTTGGGTCAACAAATCATGAATTAGTAGCAAACTATCTTAAGCTTGAACTTAATCGAATTGGTTTAGAAACTAGTGTTCAAGAAGGTTTTACACTAAACGACAAAGGTCTTTTAGTAAAATCAAAAAACATTCTAGCCCGTATTAAGGGTACTAATAATACTAAAGCACTTTTACTTTTATCGCATTACGACAGTGCTCCGCACTCCTTTTCAAAAGGTGCAAGTGATGATGCATCGGGCGTAGCCACAATTCTAGAAGGAATTCGTGCTTTTTTATACGCTAAACAGCCTCAAAAAAATGACATTATTATTCTTTTCTCAGATGCTGAAGAATTAGGTTTAAATGGCGCTGCACTTTTTGTAAACAAACATCCATGGGCAAAAGACGTTGGTCTAGTTTTAAACTTTGAAGCCAGAGGAACTTCGGGACCAAGTTATATGTTAATGGAAACAAACAAAGGCAATCAAACGCTAGTTCAAGAATTTTCGAAGGCAAAAACAGCTTATCCCGTTTCTAACTCGTTAATGTACAGCATCTATAAAATGCTGCCAAACGATACTGATTTAACTGTTTTTAGAGAACAGGGAAATATTCAAGGATTCAACTTTGCTTTTATCGATGGACATTACAATTATCATACGCAGCAAGACGATATTCACCATTTAAGCAAAACTACGCTGGCGCATCAAGGATCTTATTTAATGCCTTTGCTGAAATATTTTGCGAATACAGACTTGAACAAAACTTCATCCACAGAAGATAATGTATATTTCAATATTCCGTTCTCATTTATAAGCTATCCGTTTTCATGGGTTGCACCAATGACTCTTATTGCTTTTGGTTTATTGATTATTCTTATTTTTATTGGAAAAGCAAAACGTATAATTACTTTCAGAGAAATATTCAAAGGTTTTGTTCCGCTTTTAGGATCTATAATTACTGCTGGATTAGTTACTTTTTTAGGTTGGAAAATTATCTTAGAAATCTATCCGCAATATTCTGATTTACTAAACGGATTTACTTATAATGGTCATGCTTATATTGGAGCATTTGTAACACTGAGTATCGCCATTTGTTTCGCCTTTTATCATCATTTTTCAGATGCAAAAGCAACTATGAATCATTTTGCGGCTCCTTTGCTGCTTTGGATTATTATAAATGCTTTTTTAGCAAACAGCTTAACTGGCGCAGGATTTTTAATTATTCCTGTTTATTTTGGAATAGTATTATTCGCAATCTACGTTTTTACTCAATATTCCGGCTTGGGTTTAAACTTGATTTTTAGTATTCCTGCATTGGCAATTGTAGCGCCATTTATTGTGATGTTCCCAATTGGTTTGGGCTTAAAAATACTTTTTGGAAGCGCAATTTTAACCGTTCTTCTTTTCGGATTATTGCTTCCAGTTTTTAACTCTTTCATAAAAAAAGGCGTTTGGCTTATCGTTTTCTTTGCCTGCTCGATAGGATTTTTCGTTTACGCGGGTTATCATTCTGGATATGAACCAGGAAAGGCAAAATCAAATAGTTTATTATACATCTACAATGCAAATTCAAACTCAGCAATTTGGGCTACTTACGATACAAATCTAGATGATTGGACAAAAGCTTATCTAGGAGAAAAAAATCAAAAAGCTCCAGGATTAAATAATCTGCCGCTAAGCAGTAAATACAGCTCAGGTTTTACATACAGTGCAATTGCTCCAGTTGTTGATGTGCCAAAACCAACTATTTCTTTTATTAAAGACAGCGTTGTGGGCAATAATCGCTATTTAAAAATTAAAATTACTCCTAATCGAAAAGTAAATCGATACGATATTTATGCTAACCCAAAAATGACATTTTACAACTTTAAGGCAAATGGCGTTTCGACTTCGGGCGAAAAAGGAAATCGTTTAGAGCGAGAAGGAATGCGTCTTTTATGTTACTATGTTGTAGGCAATGAACCTCTTGTTTTGGATTTCTATATTAATAAATCGTCTATTTTTGATATGGATTTAATAGAGAGTTCTTTTGATTTATTATCCAATCCGTTGCTTAAAATCAAACCTAGAAGCGACTGGATGATGCCGACACCTTTTGTTTTAAATGATGCGGTTTTAATTCAACAAAAAATAAAACGATATACGCCGCCGGCACCAGTTTTACCGCCTGCTGCAACTGTAAAAGACTCTACAATTATTGCAAAAGACAGTTTAAAACCAGTTATTAAACAACAATAGTTTTATGGCAACAAACATTTCAACTACAATATTAAATGCATCTATTGAAAAAGTTTGGAATGCATTGACAAAACCAGATCTGGTAAAACAGTGGCAATATGGCAGCGAACTTATTGCAGACTGGAAAACAGGTAATGAAATACGTTTTAGAAATGAATGGGAAGGTCAAGTCTTTGAGCAATGGGGAAGTATTTTAGAAATTGTTCCAAATCAGAAAATAAAATACTCTTTGTTTTTTCCACGTCCAGAATTAGAGGACAAACCAGAAAATTATTTCATAATGAGTTATATTTTATCTGAAGAAAGCAACAAAGTAAAACTACAAATAATTCAAGAAGACAATCGTCCTGGAGCCGTTCAAGAAGAACCTCAAGGTGACGAAAATCCAATACTTCAAAGTTTAAAAACTTTAGTCGAAAATTAAATCTCAGGGCAGGCTTTAAAATTAAGTACTGCCTTTTTTTTGAGAAATTATCTCGGCTAGATCTTTAGTTGTTCCTGCAAACATTCTGCGACAGTCATAAAAAGTCTTTTATAAGTTTTAACTTTGAGCTTTTTCAACTTTGAATCTTTACACGAAAATGGCAAAAATAAGCATACTGGGCTGCGGGTGGCTGGGTTTACCTCTGGCTAAAAAACTAATTGAAACAGGAAATTCGGTAAAAGGATCAACAACTTCTGAACATAAACTTTCAATTTTAGAAAATGCAGGCATAGATCCTTTTTTAGTTTCGGTTGAGCGTGACGGAATTTCAGAAAGTATAGACGCTTTTTTAGACGGAAACGAAATTTTAATTATTGATATTCCGCCCAAATTAAGAGAAAACAACTCTAATTCTTCCGATAAAATTTTTGTCAAAAAAATAGAAAATCTAATTCCCTTTATAGAAAATGCAGCGATCAAAAAAGTACTTTTTGTAAGTTCAACTTCTGTATATGGCGATGAAAATAGTTTAATTACAGAAGAAACAAACCCAAATCCAGAAACCGAAAGCGGCCGTCAATTGCTTCTGGCGGAACAGATTCTTCAAAAAAATCAAAATTTCGAGACCACAATACTTCGTTTCGGCGGATTAATTGGGGCAGACAGACAACCTGTAAAGTTCTTAGCCGGAAAAGAAAATCTTAAAAACCCAGATGCGCCGGTAAATCTTATTCATCAAAATGACTGTATTGGCATAATTGAAGCGATCATCACACAATCAAAATGGAATGAAGTTTTTAATGCCGCTGCACCTTTTCACCCTTCACGAAAAGAATATTACACTCAAAAAGCAAAAGAATTGAATTTAGCTTTGCCAATATTCAGTTCTGAAAAATCAGATATAAAAAAGACTATTTCAAGCGAAAAAATTCAAAACGAATTAAACTATCAATTTAAACTGGAGAATTATTAAAGACGACTAATGTCAGGCTGAGCGAAGTCGCAGTCCTTTTGTTTTATAAGCCCTCGACTTCGCTCAGGGTGACAATAGTGTAAACTTTACTAACTTTAGTAAAACGAACAAAAACTTAAATTTCTTATATCACTTATATGGTTTAACTTTGTTTAACGTTTTTTGCAATAAATTATGGAAACAGTTTACATCAATTCACCATTAGGAATCACCAAAATTATTGGAGATGAAAATGGTATTTCAGTAATTTCAGTTTCAGATGTTGGCACAAATGAAGTTTCTGAAACAATTCCTGAGGTTTTGCAAGAAGCCGTTTTCCAGCTTCAAGAATATTTTGAGGGCAAAAGAACCGATTTTGATTTGAAACTAAATCCGAAAGGCACCGAATTCCAGCAAAAAGTGTGGAAATCATTACTTGAAATTCCGTATGGAAAAACGGTGAGTTATATGGATCAAACTAAAAAACTGGGCGATGTAAAAGCGATTCGAGCAGTAGCTTCGGCAAATGGAAAAAACCCGCTCTGGATTGTAGTTCCCTGTCATCGTGTTATTGGTACAAATGGTTCTTTAACAGGCTATGCCGGCGGATTATCTCGTAAAAAATGGCTTTTGGAACATGAAAGTCCAAGTACACAGCAAAGCTTGTTTTAAAAAAAATAGGTTAATTCTTATATAACGATTGATTTTTGTACTTTTATAAATCTAAGAAGTCTAAAAATCTAAGATGTCTAAATAATGATTGAAAAAATAAACCTCAACAACATTCTCTTTCTAGATATTGAAACTGTTCCAGAAGAAGAAAATTTCAATTCGCTTGATGCAGAAATGCAGCTGCTTTGGGATCATAAAACGCAATATCAGCGCAAAGACGATTTTACTGCAGAAGAATTTTACGATCGTGCTGGAATTTGGGCCGAATTTGGAAAAATCGTCTGTATATCTGTCGGTTATTTTACTATTAAAGGCGACATTCGTAATTTTAGAGTGACTTCTTTTTTTGGAGAAGAGAAAAAGATCTTGAAAGACTTTAATAATTTATTGAACAATCATTTCAATCAGCCGCAGCATCTTTTGTGCGGGCATAATGCAAAAGAATTTGATATTCCGTTTCTAGCCCGCCGAATGATTATCAACCAAATTGCAATTCCAGACAAACTAAATTTGTTTGGCAAAAAACCTTGGGAAATTGCGCATTTAGACACTTTAGAATTATGGAAATTTGGCGATTATAAGCATTTTACATCTTTAAAATTACTAACTAAAATTCTAGGCGTTCCATCTCCAAAAGGAGATATTGACGGCAGTCAAGTGGCTCATGTGTTTTATGTTGAAAAAGATATCGATCGAATTGTGACGTATTGCGAAAAAGATACGATTGCCGTTGCTCAGATTTTTCTTCGTCTGCGTCGTGAAGATTTATTGATTGACGATGAAATTATTCACGTTTAATTTTTAAGGTACAGAGGCACAAAGGTGCAGAGATGCAAAGTTTATTTTGATATTTTAAAAATGACACATTCGGAAATTTCACATCATCGTCTTGTTTCTCAAAAATTGCATAAAACAACTAAATGTTCTCCACAAGAAATTGTATACTATTTAGGTGCGATGCAAGCGCAAGATTATGCCATGGCAAAATGGGCTGTGGGATCTCGATGCGATGCATCTGAAAAAGAAATTGAAGAAGCCGTAAATTCTTGCAAGATTATCAGAACCCATATTTTAAGACCGACTTGGCATTTTGTTTCGGCAGATGATATTTATTGGATGCTTGATCTTTCAGCACCGCAAGTAAAAAAATTCACTGCTTCAGCCGCAAAAAAATATGGTTTTGATTCCAAAAAACTAGATCAGATTAATTCTTCAATCGAAAAATTATTGGCGCGAAACAATCATCTGACACGAGATGAAATAATGCAGGAACTAGATATTAAAAAAACTTCGAAAGAAGATTTTTTAAGTGCCGCAATTATGATGAATGCAGAACTTGATGGTTTGGTTTGTAACGGAAAAATGAATGGCAAACAAATTACGTATGCACTTCTTGAAGAACGTGTTGAACGGCCAAATACTAAACTAACAAAAGAAGAGGGACTGGCAAAACTAGCAAAACGCTATTTCGAAAGTCATGGCCCGGCAACTTTACTAGATTTTTCGTGGTGGTCTGGTTTTTCGCCTACAGTCTGCAAATTGGCGATTCATTCAATCGCATCAGAATTGAATTCAGTTGAAATTGAAAATCAAACTTATTGGTTTGGTTCTGATGTTTCTAATGAAAATATTTTCCGCGAAAGCGTACATTTTCTTCCAGCTTTTGATGAAATTCTCATTTCATATAAAACTCGTGAAGCTTCAATTTTATTAGAACATCAAGCTAAAGCCTTTACCAATAACGGTATTTTTAAACCCATAATTATGGAAAACGGAAAGGTTATTGGAACATGGAAAAGAACGATCAAAAAAGATCACGCAAAAATTGAAACTCTGTTTTTTAATGAAATTAAAAACTCCAAAAAAGAAATACTCTTTGAAGCAATTAAGCCTTTTGAAAATTACCTCGAGACTAAAATTATCATTGAATAAATCATAATTTCACTAAATGATTATTAGTTGTGAGAGATACTTTTGTTTCGATTATAAAATCTTTGTGCATTTTATCCCTAAATAATTACATTTACAAAAAAAAGCAGCATTATGGTATTAAGTAGATTCTGGTTAGTCATTTTTATTTCTTCGATTGTCTTTATTGTAGTCAGTTTATTTACTGCCAATACTTATACTATTGATTCTGTCTTAAATGGAAAGAAAGATGATCCGATTTTAATTTCAGAAAAATACATTGAGCAGCTTCCTGCTTTTATCAAGGACAGTATTAAAAAAGCGCCAGATCAAACGATGATTATCAATCGTGATACGCTTAATGCTGACACAACTTATGTTTATAAAAACAAAACGGTAAAAATTTTCAGCGGTCTTCAAAAATCGGATGGTTTACTTCCAACTTGTAAAACTACTTTACTCGATTTAATTCTGCCTCTTATGGCATATCTAGCCTTTTTCTGCGGATTAATGGAACTTTTAATTGTTTCTGGAGCATCTGGAAGACTGGCTAAAGTATTAAGTCCTGTGTTTGTAAAGGTATTTCCGAGTATTCCTAAAAATCATCCCTCAATATCTTATATGACTTTAAACTTTGCTGCTAATTTCTTAGGATTAGATTCGGCTGCAACTCCATTTGGACTTAAAGCTATGGAAAGTTTACAGGAAATAAACCCCGACAAAGACAAGGCGAGTGATGCTCAAATTATGTTTATGTGTCTTCACGCTTCTGGATTAACATTAATTGCGACTTCTATTATTGGATATCGTGCGGCAGCTAATGCAACAAATCCAGCCGATGTTATGCTGCCTTGTATCATTACATCCTTTATTGGCACAATTGCAGCTTTTTTAATTGTGGGAATTAAACAAAAAATTAATTTTAAAAGCGCTTCTCTACTTATCGTATTAATGGGATTAATTGCTGCTATTGTTGGCTTGCTGATGTATGTAAATCATTTAGATTTAATTGGAAAAAACTACTTTACTTCTAACCTTTCTGGTTTGATATTAATTGCAATTATTGCTTTTACTTTGATTTTTTCATTCATTCACGAGAAAAAATTTACGGATGCCAATACAACCGTTTTTGAAACATTTGTAGTTGGCGCGAACAATGGGGTAAAAACCGGCGTTACTATTTTCCCTTATGTATTGGGTATGTTAGTCGCTATTTCTTTATTCAGAAACAGTGGTTTATTTGAAATTATAAGTGATGGAATTGCTTTTGTATTTTCGAATATGGGTGTGAGTAAAGAAATCACAAATGCTTTGCCTGTAGCAATGCTTCGTCCATTTAGCTCAGCAGGATCTCGAGGGTTTTTGATTGATTCTATGAATACTTTTGGAGCAGATTCATTGACGGCTAGATTAAGCAGTATTTTTCAATGCAGCGCCGAAAGTACTTTTTATGTAATTGCCGTTTACTTTGGGTCTGTCAATATCAAAAACACACGTTATGCTTTGGGAACAATGCTTTTGGTTGATTTGATTTGTGTGATTACAGCGATTTTTGTAGCTACATGGTTTTTTTAAAATATGTGGCAAATTTCAAAATTAATATGCCTCTTAATTGGAAATAGTATTAAATGGATTTACTATGCAGGAAAAAAACCAATAAAGGAAGTCGCAAAAGAAGATAATGAGATTATCGGCTTTGTAATTCTAATACTTTTGTTTTTCTTTCTATACTCGTTTAATAAATCAAAGACATAATTGATATAATTAGATAATAATTTAATCCCCATGAATTTAAAATACCTTTTATTTTTACTGCTTTTAATAAGCTGTCAAAAACCAAAACCTGAAACGCAACTTACAAGTACAACTACAGAACCTAAAACCGAAACAACTGCTGTAAAAGAACATTTTCTAAAAACAGATACCATTTCAATTTCTGAAGGGGAAGAAAACTCAAAAACCAATTTTATTTTAGCTCATCTATTAAATCAAACGGCAGATAAAGACAGCATTGTAACTTCAAAATACCGACTTGATTTCTATGTAAATAAAACTAAAGTCACCGATTCAAAAATTTCAATTAACGGCGTTGATAAAGGGTCTGAATGGGGAGCAACATATGGATTAAATTCTACGGCTTCCAAAAATTCTCCTTTTGTTCGAATTACTTTTGGGTATCCTGCCTGCGGTTACAGCCAAAATAATTATTTGTTTTATTTAAAAAACAGTGACTTACAACTGGTTCATGAATGGGATTCTATGCTCGATGGCGGTTGGGGAAGCTGGGTTGAGTTTGACAATCCTAATGCAAAATCTAATCCTGAATCTTTTTATTGTAAAACCGTAACCTATTTCCCTGAAGACGATAATGACGATATGGGAACCGTTTCACATTATGACTCTATTGCTTTTCGCTTAACTGGCAATCATTGGAAAAAGCAATTAGTTTCGACCAAAGACAAGGTTTATTTCGAGAAAAAAGTATCATTTGACGAATTTCACAAACGAGAATAAACACTCAAAAACAAGTCTTATTCAAATTCTTTCTTAGGTAAATAATTTCTAACTTTGTAAAAAACAAAGCAATGATTGATTTTATATACCAAGATCCTTATCCTATTTTAAAGGATGATACGCAATACCGCAAAATCACTTCTGATTTTGTAAAAGTGGAACAATTTGGAGAACGTGAAGTTCTTACTGTTGACCCAAAAGGTTTAGAGTTATTGGCTGAAGAAGCTTTAACTGATGTTTCGTTTATGCTTAGAACGACGCATTTACAGAAATTAAGAAAAATCCTTGACGATCCTGAAGCTACAGATAATGATCGTTTTGTGGCTTACAATTTACTTCAAAATGCTTCTGTTGCTGCCGAAGGACAGTTGCCAAGCTGCCAAGATACCGGAACTGCAATTGTAATGGCAAAAAAAGGTGAAAGCATTTTTACTGGTGTTGATGATGCAGAATGGTTAAGCAAAGGAATTTTTAATACCTATCAAAAACGTAACTTACGTTATTCGCAGATCGTTCCAATTTCGATGTTTGAAGAAAAGAATTCAGGTTCAAATCTTCCGGCTCAAATTGATATTTATGCTAAAAAAGGAGCTTCTTACGAGTTCTTATTTATGGCAAAAGGCGGAGGTTCTGCAAATAAAACATATTTATACCAACAAACTAAATCTTTATTAAACGATAAATCTTTAGATGCTTTTATCCGCACTAAGATTAAAGATTTAGGAACTTCAGCTTGTCCGCCATACCATTTAGCTTTGGTTATAGGAGGAACTTCTGCTGAAGCAAATTTAAGCGCTGTTAAAAAGGCTTCTGCAGGCTATTATGACCATTTACCAACTTCAGGAAACATGGCTGGTCAGGCGTTTCGTGATCACGAATGGGAAGAACGTGTACAGCAAATTTGTCAGGAAAGTGCAATTGGCGCTCAATTTGGAGGAAAATATTTTACACATGATGTTCGTGTAATTCGTTTACCTCGTCACGCTGCTTCTTGCCCAGTTGGATTAGGAGTTTCTTGTTCAGCCGATAGAAATATCAAAGGAAAAATAACGAAAGACGGAATTTTTGTTGAGCAATTAGAAGTGAATCCAAAACAATTTTTACCAGAAACAGCTCCGCATTTAGAAGCTCCGGTTGAAATTGACTTAAATCAGCCAATGGCAGATATGCTGGCAAAACTATCTCAATATCCTATCAAAACACGTTTAAAGTTAAACGGAACTGTAATTGTAGCACGTGATATTGCACATGCTAAAATTAAAGAGATGCTTGAAGAAGGAAAACCAATGCCTGAATATTTTAAAAACCATCCAGTTTATTATGCTGGACCAGCGAAAACACCAGAAGGAATGCCTTCAGGAAGTTTTGGCCCAACTACGGCTGGTCGTATGGATGTTTATGTGGATGAATTTCAAAAACATGGCGGAAGCATGATTATGCTTGCAAAAGGAAATCGTACTAAACAAGTTACTGATGCTTGTCATAAATACGGCGGATTCTATTTAGGTTCGATTGGCGGACCAGCAGCTATTTTGGCTCAAGATAACATTCTAAAAGTAGAAGTTGTTGATTTTGAAGAATTAGGAATGGAAGCAGTTCGAAAAATCACCGTTAAAGATTTCCCAGCTTTTATTATCACTGATGATAAAGGAAATGACTTCTTTGAAAATTTATAATTTTTTTTAGATGCTAAGGAACTAAGGTTCTGAGCTGCTAAGATTTTAAATAAAAGAACCGCCAATTGGCGGTTTCTTTTTTACTATAATTTTAAGGTATGTACCCTTTTATGATTTTCTTTTATGACTCTGACCCTTTACAACTTTGAACCTAAAACTAAGCACTTTGATCTTCTTTTTCGAAAGCTATAAAATGAGAAACTTTTCCTTTTAGATTATAAACAGGTATTGCATCAATGTTGCATTTGTAAACTTTTCCGTCTTTTTTATAGTTTTTAAGGGTTTTATTGAATGGAACTCGCTGTTGTATTGCTTCTCTTATTTCATTTAAAACCACTTTTGATGTAGCCGGCCCTTGAAACATTTTTGGTGTTTTTCCTAAAACTTCATCTTCTGTATATCCAGTCATTTTTTTTATTCCATTTGAAGCGAAAATAATTTTCAAATTCAAATCTGTAACCAAAACAACTTCCTTTGTTATACGCTCTTCGATATCAAAGTTTTCCTGATTCCAAACGAACTGATTGGAGATTTTATTCATTCTTTTTAAGTCTGCAAGAAATGCTTTGAGTTCTCTAAAATACTCACAATGAAAATCCCACGCCAAAATAGGAACTGAATTACGATCCGAAGTCTCCTCAGATAAGTTTGTTTTCATGCTCAGATATTTGATTTTATCTAAATTTCAACTCAAATATAAGAAGAAAATTCATCACAAATAAAGAAACGAAAACAATTTTAATCAATTATTAATCTTCTCAAAAAGAAAACTTTAACTGTACTACAACTGCTTTTTTTTCTTCAGTGTTTAAATTATTTAAAGAAATACCGAGCAGTCGAACGGAATCTTTCATTTTTTCCTGATATAGCAATTCTTCAACAATTTCGATAATCAAACTTTTATCCGAAATAAAATAAGGCATCGTTTTACTTCTTGTCTGCTGCGTAAAATCGCTGTATTTTATTTTAAGTGTAACTGTTTTTCCCGAAATATTATGTTTTTTTAATCGCCTTTCTAGTGAAGATGCAATTTTATCAAGCTGCTCCAACATAAAAATCTCAGACGATAAATTAACATCAAAAGTATGTTCTGCCGCCACCGACTTGGTAATACGATGTGCTTTTACTTCGCTGTTATGAATTCCTCTAACAACATTGTAATAGAAACCCCCAGACTTCCCAAAATGTTTCTCCAGAAACTCCAGCGATTTGCTTTTTAAATCTAATCCTGTAAAAATGCCCAATTGGTACATTTTTTCTGTTGTAACTTTTCCCACACCATAAAACTTTCGAATAGGCAGATCTTCTAAAAAAGTTAAAATTTCATCTGGATTTACCGTTTTCTGTCCATTAGGTTTATTAATATCACTGGCAATTTTTGCTACAAATTTATTAACTGAAATTCCAGCCGAAGCGGATAGACCAACTTCATTTAAAATCCTAAATCGGATTTCTTGTGCCAATAAACTTGCGCTGGGATTTCCTTTTTTATTTTGAGTAACATCCAAATAAGCTTCATCCAGTGAAAGCGGTTCAACTAAATCTGTATATTCATGAAAGATCTTATGAATTTCACTAGAGATTTCTCTATATCGATCAAATCTCGGGCGGACAAAAATAATTTCTGGACAGTATTTTTTGGCTAAAACTCCGCTTATTGCACTTCTAACACCAAACTTTCGAGCTTCATAACTTGCTGCAGAAACCACTCCTCTATTCTCTGAACCTCCAACTGCAACAGGTTTTCCCCTCAGCATTGGATTGTCCATCTGTTCAACAGAAGCATAAAAAGCATCCATATCAATATGAATAATTTTTCGATATGTTGGCAAGTCTGACATAATGCAAATTTAAACAGGAAACCTATAACTAGAGAGCTTCTGCTGTTATAAATAGTATCAATTTTTAAAGATTAACAACTAAATGATTCCAAACAAATCATTTTATTTATTTTTGTAGTTAATACCCGAAATTTTTAAAAATGCGAACATTTGTTATAGGCGACATACACGGAGGATTACTCGCACTTGAGCAAGTGATTAAAAAAGCTCAAGTTACTACAAAAGATACTCTTATATTTTTAGGTGATTATGTTGATGGCTGGAGTCAGTCAGCAGAAGTGATCGATTATTTGATTGACTTAAAAAGCAAACAAAACTGCATCTGCATTAGAGGAAATCACGATCAATTGGCTTTAGAATGGCTTGAAAACAGACATGATGATCTTGATGAAGAAATGTGGTATAAACATGGCGGAAGAGCAACTGTTGAAGGCTACGCTAAAGTATCTGAAGAAAAAAAGAAAACACATATTGCTTTTTTAGAAACTCTTAAAGATTATTATTTAGATGATCAAAATCGTCTATTTGTACATGCCGGTTTTACTAATTTAAATGGTGTTGTTTGGGAATACTTTCCGAAACTGTTTTATTGGGACAGAACGCTATGGGAAACTGCGCTTTCATTAGATCCAAACTTAAAACCAGATGATTTGTACTATCCGAAACGTTTTACGGTTTATAAAGAAATCTATATTGGGCATACACCTGTTACCCGAATTGGGCAGACTGTACCTGTACAAAGGGCTTGTGTTTGGAATGTTGACACTGGCGCTGCTTTTAAAGGCCCGTTGACAATTATGGATATTGATACTAAAGAATTCTGGCAGAGTGATCCGTTGAACGAATTATATTCCGACGAAAAAGGTAGGAATTAGCGTCTAATAAATTAAATTTGCACTCAATAATTAATATTTAAGTTTTATGAAAAAGGTTATTACATTTTTGTTTTTAGTAACAGTTAGTTTTACTCAGGCGCAGCAAGCATTTAAAGGAAAAGGTGATATAAAAGTAAACGTTGGTGCTAATATACAAGATGGAGGTTCTGGAATTCAAGGGTCTGTAGATTTTGGTTTAGGAGAAAATTTCTCTTTTGGATTTGTTGCCAATTATTTACTTGGTGTAGATGATTATACTTTTTATAATAATCAAATTTCAAATACTAAAACTCCTGATTTTGGAGATCGTTTTGATGCCAAAGCAAGAATTAATGCTAATTTAAGCAGTGTTATTGGCGTAGAACAATTAGATGTTTACCCGGGTTTAAGTTTAGGATTACATAACTTTGGAGGTCACATTGGCGGACGTTATTTCTTTACAGATGGTTTTGGAGTTTTTACTGAAATTGGATTTCCAATTGCAAAATACGGAAGTAATGATGGTGTTTTTGATCACTTAAACAACCAAACGACTTTTAGTTTAGGAGCTTCTTTCAATTTAGATTAAGCTTTTAAGTTCCAAAGGCTCAAAGTGGCAAAGGGACAAAGTTTTTAAAAAGAAAAAAACCGCCTTATTGGCGGTTTTTGTGTTTTATATCTAAATTTCTGACACTAGTCTAAGTTTTCTTTTTAACATAAAAATAAAATCATTTAATGTAGTGGAGTAGTCTTCATTTGAATCCTCATCAATCAAAAATTCGGAAAGGTCTTTTTTTCGATGATAAATCAATAAGGAAGAGTAATTTATACCTATACTCGGAGCCCAATTTACAAATGACATCAGAAAGAAATAGAATATCAAAACCCTAATAAAAACAAAGAACTTCCGAAAACCTTTACTTAAACCATTTTCATTATTTTCTCTAAAAGCTTTAATGGTAAAATAAAGCAGTTGAATTATAAAAATCGGTATAAGAATATTCGACAGATGTAATAAACACCGAACATCTATCAAAAACATTAACAATGCTATAAAATTCGAAATTGCTGTATTTATTATGAAGAAATAACTTCCCCATTTAATATCTATTTCAAACTTTTCCAAATTTGCGTGTTTTTTAAGTCAGAGCAAATGTAAATAAAAGATTACACTCTATTAATGCCCTCTCGGAAATAAAAAAAATCTTCATTCAAGAAAGTTCTCTTTATCTAAATCACTGTTTACACCTTTGTGCCTCTGAGTCTTTGAGCCTAAAAATCAAATCGCCATTTCTGAAATTTCACCCTCAATAATCAAATCGGCTTCAGTTGAAGCAATGATATGCTCGACAGAAATGCCTGGCGCTCGTTCTAAGAGCTTAAAACCTTTTTCTGTCACTTCGAGAACCGCCAACTCAGTTACAACCTTTTTAACGCATCCTACGCCGGTTAATGGCAAAGTACATTTTTTTAAGATTTTAGATTCTCCTGCTTTATTCACATGCATCATGGCAACAATGATATTTTCGGCAGAAGCCACCAAATCCATTGCGCCCCCCATTCCTTTTACCATTTTACCAGGAATTTTCCAGTTTGCAATATCTCCATTTTCTGAAACTTCCATTGCACCTAGAATGGTCAAATCTACTTTTTGACTGCGTATCATTCCGAAGCTAAAAGCCGAATCGAAAAAACTCGCACCCGGAAGCGTTGTTATAGTTTGTTTTCCTGCATTGATAATATCTGCATCTTCTTCGCCGGCAAAAGGAAAAGGTCCCATACCGAGAACTCCATTTTCGCTTTGAAATTCAACTGCAATATCTTCTCTGACATAATTTGCAACTAAGGTTGGAATCCCAATTCCTAGATTCACAAAATACCTGTCTTTTACTTCTTTCGCAATTCGTTTTGCGATATCTTCTTTACTAAGTCCCATAATAATGTGTCAATTTGGAAATTAGACAATTAGATAATGCCAAGCGTTGCACTATCTTAATAATTATCTAATTATCACATTTTCTAATTATCTAATTCTAACAGTGCGCTGCTCGATTCTTTTTTCAAATTTTTCTCCTTGAAAGATACGCTGTACCATAATTCCAGGAATATGAATTTGATTTGGATCTAAAGTTCCAACTGGAACTAATTCTTCAACCTCTGCAATTGTGATTTTCCCTGCACCAGCCATACAAGCATTGAAGTTTCTGGCCGTTCCTTTAAAAATCAAATTTCCAGCTTCGTCACCTTTCCATGCTTTTACAATGGCAAAATCGGCTTTAAAAGCTTGTTCCATAATATGCATTTTACCGTTGAATTCGCGAACTTCTTTTCCTTCGGCAACTTCGGTTCCGTAACCTGCAGGTGTAAAGAAAGCTGGAATTCCAGCTTGTGCCGCACGACAGCGTTCTGCCAAAGTTCCTTGCGGCGTTAATTCAACCTCCAATTCTCCTGAAAGCATCTGACGTTCGAACTCGGCATTTTCTCCCACATAAGATGAGATCATTTTTTTGATTTGTTTTTTTTGCAAAAGCAATCCTAAACCAAAATCATCAACGCCGGCATTATTAGAAATACAAGTTAAATCTGAAATTGTAGTTTCTACTAAAGCCGCAATAGTATTTTCAGGAATACCGCATAGACCAAAACCGCCAAACATAATTGTCATTCCAGTTTTTATTCCATCAATTGCTTCCTGAACATTATTTACTTTTTTTGTTATCATAACAAAGGGTCTTTATTATCGTATATTTTTGATAAAAATAAGATTTTTAGATTAATTTATATCGATTTCGTAAAAAATAAAATCAACCAATCCAAAAAAAATATCCTTTTGCGTTTTTCAAATCTGAAAGCCGCAAAAGGATATTTTATATTTTAAAAAGAGACTAAATTACAATTCGAATTCGTCTGTATTTTGCTCTGTTTGTGTTGTGTCTTTTACAACAGCAGGTCTGCTGTAACAATCTACTTTTATAGAAAGATTTGCTGGACGTTCAAATTCTGATTTAGAAATTTGAAGTCCTGGATCAGCATAGCAAAGTTTCATGAAATAACCCCAAATTGGTAATGCTGCTGTTGCTCCTTGTCCGTAAGTTAAACTTTTAAAACGAGCCGAACGATCTTCACAACCTACCCAAACTCCAGTTACTAAATTCGGAACCATTCCCATAAACCATCCATCTGACTGATTTTGTGTTGTTCCGGTTTTACCTGCAATTGGATTTTTGAACATATACGGATATCCTGTCCATCTATTATCACCACTTCCTCCTCCTTGCGTACGCAAACGAGCACCAGAACCAGTTTCTGTAACCCCTTCTAATAATTTGATTACGGCAAAAGCAATATCTTTATTTAAAACGTCATGAGATTCTGGAATCGGTTCGTAAATAACCTCTCCGCTTTTATTTTCGATACGGCTTAAAAATTGTGGTTTTACATATACTCCTTGATTCGCAAATGTGCTGTACGCAGCCACCATATCTTCAACTGTAATATCAACAGCTCCAAGAGCAATAGACGGTTGTGCAGGAATTTCAGTTTTTACACCTAATTTATGTGTTAATTCAACAACCGCTTCTGGACCAGTTCTATCAATTAATTTTGCCGAAATAGTATTGATCGAGTTCGCTAAGCCTTGTTTTAAAGTAACCATTCCACGGTATCTGTTGTCAGAGTTTCTTGGTTCCCAATCGGCTGTAACATTATGACGACCTTTATGAATCATAAATGGTCCATCTAGAATTGAATCACAAGGAGACATATTTAATTGTTCAATAGCGGTTGCGTAAACAAATGGTTTAAAAGTAGAACCAACTTGTCTCGCTCCTTGCCCAACGTGATCGTATTGGAAATATTTATAATTAATTCCCCCAACCCACGCTTTAATATTTCCTGTTTGCGGCTCCATAGCCATCATACCTGATTGTAAAAAATGCTTGAAATAACGAATAGAATCTAATGGCGTCATTACAGTATCGCGTTCTCCTTTCCAAGTGAATATTCGCATTTTTGTTTTTACTTTGAATGAAGCAATAATATCATCTTCGCTTTTGTCCATTTCTTTCATCTGAGCCCAACGAACAGAATTCTTCATTGCCTGCATCATAATACGATCAGTTTCAGCTTGCGTAATATTTACGAAAGGTGCATTTTTATTGGTTTTCATTTCAATAAAAAATTGCTGCTGCAGATTTTTCATGTGCTCAGAAACTGCTTCTTCGGCATGTGCCTGCATTCTTGAATCGATTGTAGTATATATTTTTAAACCGTCTTTGTAAATATCATAATCTGACCCGTCTGGTTTTTTATTTTCGGCAACCCATTTTTTCATGTAATCACGAAGGTATTCTCTAAAATAAGTAGCTGTTCCTTCACGGTGACTTTCTAGTTTGAATTTTAATGCAATTGGTAAAGCTTGCAATCTCAACTTTTCAGCTTCAGTAATCATTTTTGCTTTTTCCATTTGAGAAAGCACTACGTTACGACGGTTTTTTACTCCTTCTGGATTACGAACTGGATTGTATAATCCTGAGTTTTTGAACATTCCGACTAAAATAGCCGATTCGTCCATAGTTAAATCTTTCGGATCTTTTGAAAAATAAGTTTGCGCAGCAGAACTAACTCCTACTGAATAATTTCCAAAATCATAAACGTTGCAATACATTGCCAAAATTTCGTTTTTGGTATATTGACGTTCCAAACGAATGGCGATAATCCATTCTTTTATTTTTTGTACAATTCTAAAAGGAAGAAATTTAGAACCTTCTCCATGAAATAATTGTTTTGCAAGCTGTTGAGTTAATGTACTTGCTCCTCCATTTGTTCCTAAACTAAATACCGCTCTCAAAGTTCCTCGCCCGTCGATTCCTGAATGTTCGTAAAAACGAGCATCTTCGGTTGCAACCAAAGCTTCAACCAAACTTTTTGGCAAATCTGAATATTTAAGCTGTGATCTATTGGTTTTAAAATACTTACCAATTACAACTCCATCAGAAGAAATAATCTCGGTTGCCAAATTAGAATCTGGATTTTCTAAATCTTCAAATGAAGGCATCGAGCCAAAAAGTCCCCAAGAAGCAAATAAAAAGAAAGCCAGAATACCTAATAAGGAATAAGCAAAGACTCTCCAGAACTTCTTTTTATAATAATTAATATCCTTAACGCTATTTGTTTGATTGTTTTTCTTAGCAGCCATAACTATTTTCTAATCTTTTTGTTCTATTCTAAAACCTACATCTGTAATACCATCTAAAGCTTCAACACCAGGTATTTTTCCTGATTCTCTAACCGCTTGTTTAATATGAACTTTGTAGGTTCCTTTAAACTTTACATCTTCTTTGTAAAAAAGTTTACTTTCTTTAATATCACTAAAACCGTTTCCTAAAAGAGTTCCGTCAGGATTTGCCATTTGATATTCTAAAGTATCCACTTTTGTAAAACCGCTTGGTGTTTCTAAAGCTACAATTAAGAACAGATTATTAAACGGATAATTGTTGTTGTCTCTCAAATTTACAAACAAATTGTATTTTTTGGTAGAATCTAAAACTGGCAGATCAAAAGTTATAATACTGTCTTTGTGCCAGGCACTTCCAACAGATTTATACTCATCGAACACTCTTTTTTTATCGCACGAAAAAAGAAGTATCGCTGCCAAAAAAAGAATTCCGCTATTTTTTATTCTCATTTTTTGTAATAATTATAGGTTTTCTAGGTTCAGCCGTTTTATTTTCATTTGAACTTGGCTTATTCGAATTATTTCCTTTATTCGGATTTTGCTGCTTATTCTGATGATTTGGCTTATTCGGATTATTCCCTTTATTTGGTTTATTCGAATTTCCTCCAGCAGATTTATTATTGGCTTGCTGTGCTTTTTCAGGAGCCGCAACAATCGCATTTTCAGCATTTGGCTTACGCTTGCGATTTGGTTTTTTCTTTCTTTTAGGCTGATCAAATCGAGTTAAACTTTCTTGACCCATTGCATTATTAAAGTCTTTTTCAGGTTCTGAAGTCACTTCAATTGCAAAATCTTCTAATGAAGAAACTTTGTTTTTTTGTTTATTCTCAGCTATAATTTCTTTTACCTGATCAATTTTTAAAACGTGCCAATTTGCAAAATTATTGGTATAAGCAAACCACATTAATCCTTTAAAAATATCTTGTTTCTGGCAGATTGCGTCTCCTTTTTCAGTCACTAATTTAGTGTCGTAATCTGGAAAATCTTTCAATGCATCCATGTACGTATCTAACTCATAGTTTAAACAGCATTTTAGTTTACCGCATTGTCCCGCTAATTTTTGCGGATTCAACGAAAGCTGCTGATAACGCGCTGCCGATGTATTAACACTTCTAAAATCTGTTAACCAAGTTGAACAGCAAAGTTCTCTTCCACAAGATCCAATACCACCCAAACGAGCAGCTTCCTGACGGAAACCAACTTGTTTCATCTCGACTCTTGTGCTAAATTCTTTTGCAAAATCTTTAATCAAAAGTCTAAAATCGACTCTATCATTTGCCGTGTAATAAAAAGTCGCTTTTGATCCATCTCCTTGAAATTCAATATCTGAGATTTTCATCTCCAATTTATGCTGAATTGCCAATTCACGTGCACGAACTTTCATTGGTTCTTCACGATCACGAGCTACAGACCAAATATCAATATCTTTTTGAGATGCTTTTCTATAAATCTTAGGAACTTCGTTACTATCTGGATTTACTCCTTTTTTCTTCATTTGAATTTTTACCAATTCTCCTGTCAAAGTAACAATTCCAATATCATGTCCCGGCGAAGCAACAGTTGCTACAATATCGCCAATACTTAAACTTAATTTTTCTGAATTTCTAAAAAATTCTTTACGTCCGTTCTTAAAACGAACCTCAACACAATCAAAAATCACCTCTCCATTAGACGGGCTCATGTTCGAAAGCCAATCAAAAACCGTCAATTTATTGCAGCTGTCGGTGCCGCAAGTCCCATTATTTTTACAACCCTTTGGTGCGCCGCCATCAGAGGTTGAACAACTTGTACATGCCATAATTATATATGTAGTGCTGCTAAAACACAGCTTAAGTTCATAAACGTTTGATCGGTAAAGATAGTATTTTTTTTATTTTGCTTTTTATCGTTTGAGTTATAAGACGTCTAAAATAAAAAAACCTCTTCTGTTTAACACAAAATAGGTTTTTTTAAGCTTTTTTTAGGCTGAATATATCTATGTCTCTTTAACTGTAATAATTTTAACTGGACAAGCTTTTGCCGCTAATTCACAGCTTTCAACAATAGTATGATTTGGCGTTTTTAATGTAAAAAAGCCTTTTGCATTCACCGAATGAATCAAAACTGATTTTCCGTCTTTTTTTGACATTTGAAAATGTACTGGATCCATTTCGACGCAGTAATTACATCCAATACATTTATCTCTTTGTAAAGTTACGATAACCATTACGCTTCAACAATTTTATATAATTTGTCCGACATTCTGATTCTAAAAGGAAGTTTAAAAGTACAATCGTCCCCTTTTGTTGCTTTTTCGGCTTCGAGATCATTTACAAACATTTCGTCAATAATCATTTCCTGAGCGCCGGTACTTGGTCCGGTTATGAGAATTTTATCACCAATTTTAATATCGTAAGCTTCTATTTTGAATTGTCCTACATTGGCTTTTGGAAAATAGTGTGTTCCTTTTCCAACATACACTTTTTTCTGTGTTGCTGCAGAACCCGGAATAGCACTCCATTCTCCTAATTCCTGACCCAAATAATATCCTGACCAGAAACCGCGATTATAAACGGTTTCTAAAGCCTGCATCCAAACTGTTACTTTTTCTTTAGAGAAAGTTCCGTCATAATAAGCGTCAATAGCTTCACGATAAGTTTTAATAACCGTTGCTACATATTCTGGCGCACGACCACGTCCTTCAATTTTTAAAACCTGAATTCCAGAATCTATAACCTGATCTAAGAAATCGAGCGTGCATAAATCTTTTGGCGACATCATGTATTCGTTATCGAGTTCAATTTCAAAACCAGTTTCCTGATCGATAACGGTATATTTTTTTCGGCAATTTTGTTTGCAGGCACCACGATTTGCAGATGAATTATGTGAATGTAAACTCAAATAACATTTCCCCGAAACTGCCATACACAAAGCACCGTGTCCAAAAATTTCGATTTCGATTAAGTTTCCATTTGGACCTTTTATCTGTTCTTTTTCAATCTGATCCGTAATATTTTTTACTTGACGCAAGCTTAATTCTCGACTCAAAACCATTGTATCAGCAAATAAACTGTAGAATTTTATGGTTTCGATATTCGTTACATTTAACTGTGTTGAAATATGAACTTCGATTCCAATTGATCTTGCCATAGCAATTACCGCTTGATCAGAAGCAATTACCGCCGTAATATTGGCTTCCTTCGCTTTGTTCAATAATGTTTTTACGACAGATAAATCGTGATCGTAAATAATGGTATTTAAAGTAAGATAGCTTCGAACGTTTTTGGCTTCGCAACGATTGGCAATTTCTTTTAAATCGTCAATTGTAAAGTTCACCGTCGAACGTGCACGCATATTAAGCTGTTCAACTCCAAAATATACGGAATCACAACCATTATCTAAAGCAGCCTGAAGTGACTCAAAGTTCCCTGCGGGAGCCATGAGTTCAATTTTGTTGGTAAGTGTCATTTTGATTTATTATTCAAATGACAAAAATAATGCGGGTATAGATTAGATTCCTATGATTTATATCATAGTCTATATTTTAAAAATTATTCGTAGAAGTATTAATAATCGTTGTCGATATCCGTTGTGCCCATGCGGTTGAAACCGCACGCTATGTTTTTCTTTACGTCGTATATTTCAATATAGCCCGTGGTTTCAGCCACGGGGAACGTATTATTTGAAAATTCAATTTTGAAAAATATATAATCGTTACGGATATACGTTGTGTTCCTGCAGTTGAAACCGCAGGCTATGTTTTCTTTCTGTATGTTTTTCAAATATAGCCCGTGGTTTCAACCACGGGAAACGTATTGTTTAGTCAAGTATTCTACTTATCTAATCCATGTAATTTTACAAACTCATCAAATTCATCTTGTCCATTTTTCTTAAGATGATGTTGTTTTGATTTTTAATGTAATTGTAAACAGCCTCTAACTGAGATTCACTGACAGAAAATGCTGCAAAGCCAGTTTGCCAGGCAAATTTTTCAAGGATAAATTCTCCTCTATTCATAAAATGAGAAGAACTTCCTTTTATTTGCTTTACAATGTCTGATATTGTTTTTTGTGGATTTTGTAAAAATAAAACATGCACATGGTCAGGCATTCCATTAATGATCCTAACAGGACATCCAAGTTCACTTAACTCTTGCCAAATGAAATCATAAAGTTGTTTTTCAATTGAAAAACCAATTAATTCCTGACGATTTTTGGTTGCCCAAATTGCATGAATCCATAATTTGGTAAAGGATTGTGACATAAATAAATTAGCATAAAAAATTTATGCTAATTTACAATTTTGTACAATTTATCTGACAATCTAATTCTAAAAGGAACTTCAAAAGTAACTTTATCACCAATTTTAGCCGTTGCAGTTTCTGCTCCATCAACAATCAGCTTTTCTAAAATCATTTCCTGATTACCTGTTGTTGGTCCCGAAATTAAGATTTTATCACCGCGGTTTAACTCTTGGTTTTCAATAGTAAATTGTCCCACTTGTGCTTTTACGTAGTAATGTTCTGCTTTTCCAAGAAGTACTTTTTTTACTTTTACTTTCTGACGAATATCAACTGGTTTTTCTGCAGCACCCAAAGCTGAATTCGGTAATTCTCCTGAATGTTTAAATTTTAGATTTTCAGATTTTCCTTTTCTAAACACTTTGTTTCCAACTTGTTTTCCAGTTCTTAAACGAACTTGATCTACTAAAGGCATATGAATAATCTCTAAACATTCTGTAGAACAACAGTTTTCCATTACGGCTTTGCAATCATCACATTGAATAAACAATAAATGACAGCCGTCATTTTCGCAGTTTGTGTGATTGTCGCAAGGTTTTCCGCATTGGTGGCATTGCGAAATAATGTCATCCGTAATTCTTTCACCAAGACGATTATCAAATACAAAGTTTTTTCCAATGAATTTGCTTTCTAAACCTTCAGCTTCAATTTGTTTAGCATAATTAATAATTCCGCCTTCTAGCTGAAATACGTTTTTAAAACCTTGGTGCTTAAAGTATGCACTTGCTTTTTCACAACGAATTCCTCCAGTACAATACATTACCAGATTTTTATCTTCTTTATGGTTTTGAAGTTGATCGTTGATTATTGGCAGACTTTCTCTAAAAGTCTCAACATCTGGAGTAATGGCATTTTTAAAATGTCCGACTTCACTTTCGTAGTGATTTCTAAAATCAACAACAATCGTGTTTGGATCATCTAAAATCTCGTTGAATTCTTTGGCTTTCAAGTGAACGCCTATATTAGTAACATCAAAAGTATCATCATTTAAACCGTCGGCAACGATTTTATGGCGAACTTTGATAGTTAGTTTTAAAAAGGAATGGTCATCATGTTCTACAGCTTCATTTAAACGAATGCCTTTCATGAAATCATAAACTTCAAGAGTTGCTCTAAAAGCCTCCAAATTTTCTTCAGGAATACTCATTTGAGCATTAATTCCTTCGTTAGCAACGTAAATTCGACCTAAAGCATCAAGTGCGTTCCAGGCTAGAAATAAATCATCGCGAAATTTTTTGGGATCTTCAATTTTTGCATACGCATAGAAAGACAACGTAAGACGTTGTTTACCTGCATCATCGATCATGATGGCTCTTTCTTCTGCGCTCAAAGTGTTGTACAGTTGCATGCTATAAACAGTTTTAAGTTAAGAATATATGTGATTTTTAAAATCTGCTGCAAAAATAAGGTTTATTTTCAGATTAAAAATTCTATTAACATTTTATCTGTTTTTTTTGATTCAAAGAATTGGATCAATTCATACATTTTCTCTTTACTTTTCACCAAAACCTCCGTAATTAC
Source organism: Flavobacterium sp. YO64 (assembly GCF_004119505.1). Lineage (NCBI taxonomy): Bacteria > Pseudomonadati > Bacteroidota > Flavobacteriia > Flavobacteriales > Flavobacteriaceae > Flavobacterium > Flavobacterium sp. YO64. The sequence goes on from NZ_NRQV01000006.1 coordinate 106,052, forward strand.
TGATTATCAAACGAATACAGTTTTACAAAGTGAGATAAAATGAAATATACTTTTTTCATTTTTTTATTAAAAAAATGTTAACTTAGCTATGGACTTAATTGGTTTTTAGTTAGTTGAATATTAATGCATCTTAATATAAATTAAAAATGAACAAAATTTACCTCTCGGCAATTCTACCCCTTTTCTTTCTTTCAGCCTGCAAAAAAGAAACTCCGCCAGCGCCAAAACCATTAGAAATCTCAATCCTAACAGTTTTGAATCAGGATGTAAAAGTTGAATCTGAATACACTGGACAAACTTACGGGCAATCAGATATTCAAATAAACCCGCGAGTCGATGGCATTATTACAAGCTTAAATTTTAAAGAAGGTGGTTTTGTAACCAAAGGTCAGTTATTGTACAGCATTGATCCGTTACCATATAAAGCAAAAGTTGCCGAAGCCGAAGGAACATTAGCAGAATCGCAAGCACGTTTGGCAAAAACCAAGGCCGACTTAGATATGATTGCTCCTTTAGCTAAAATAAATGCTGTTAGTCAGAGAGAATTAATTTCGGCAAAATCTGCCAATAGTGCTTCTCAGGCTCAAATTAAAGCATCACAAGCTTCTTTAGAAAATTCAAAAATTGAATTGGGTTACTGTCAAATTCTAGCTCCAATTTCTGGCTTAATCGGAATATCTAAAGTAAGAGTGGGCGATTATGTGAGACCTGGAGCTGCATCTGTTTTAAATACAATTTCTGATCTAGGCGATGTAAGAGTTAGATTTACAATGAGCGAACAGGAATTTCTACGTCTTTTTAGAGAATTTAGTAAACCAGACTCTCCTTTAAAAGGATCCGGTGCAGTAGTTTCTCTAACATTATCAGACGGATCAACCTACCCTGAAACAGGTCGAGTTAGTTTTGCCGACAGACAAATCGATCCTTCTACTGGTGCCATAACATTTGAAGCTTCATTTGCAAATCCTGATAAATTATTGCGTCCGGGACAATATGTAAAAATTGGTTTACTTACAGATGTTCGCAAAAATGCAATCGTGATTCCGCAGCGAGCAGTAATAGAAGTACAAGGAATTTATCAAGTGTATGTTCTTGGAAAAGACAATAAAGTCAATATGCAGATTGTAAAACCGGGTCCATCGGTAAAAGATGGATATGTTATTGAAGACGGTTTAAAACCTGGAGATAAAATTGCCATGGGAGGCACTTCATTATTAAAAAACGGAAGTGTTATCACACCAAAAATAGTGCAATGGGAATTAGGTCAGACTGGGGCTGGAGCAGTTAAATAATTTATACAACACAGTATTATGGGAGAATTTTTCGTTCGCAGACCAATCGTTGCTATTGTAATAAGTATTATTATTGTAATACTTGGATTACTGGCACTACAAAAAACGCCTATTTCACAATACCCTGACATCAATCCGCCTGTTGTAAAAATTACCACAAGTTTTACAGGAGCTAATGCATTGAATGTTGAACAAGCTGTTGCTACACCAATTGAACAAAAGGTAAATGGTGTAGAAAATATGTTATACATGAAATCTACCAATACTTCTGATGGAGCTTGTACCATTGAGGTAACTTTTGATGTAGGAACCAATTTAGACAATGCCAATATGCTTACGCAAAACAGGCAGAATCAATCTTCCCCTTTTATGCCTTCAAGTGTAAAGCAACAAGGTGTTGTGGTAAAAAAGTCACTTTCATTCCCAATGATGTTGTTTACAGTAACATCAAACAATCCAAAATACGATGCTAAATTTTTAAATAATTATGCCAGTATTAATATTGTAGACCAGTTAGCCCGTATAAAAGGTGTTGGAGAAGTTTCACTTTTTGGAGGAAGTGATTATTCAATGCGTATTTGGCTAAAAGCAGATGTAATGAGCAAACTAGGCGTAACGGTTGACGATGTAAAAAATGCCTTGAATGCTCAAAACATGATTAGCCCTGGTGGAAAATTTGGTGCCGAACCTGCACCGCCCGGAACTGAATTTACTTATGGTGTTACGCTTCAGGATCGTTTAGTTACTGAAAAACAATTTGGAGAAATTGTTGTTCGAAGTAAAAAAGACGGTGCTCAAGTTTTACTGAGTGACATTTCTAGAATTGAGCTGGGAACTGAAAATTATAGTTCGTCTGCTCGTCGTAACAGCTCTCCAAGCGCGGTAATGGCAGTTTATCAAATGCCGGGAAGTAATGCTCTCGAAGTGGCTAAACTAGCCAAAAGCACCATGAAAGACTTGTCTGAAAAATTCCCAAAAGATATAGAATATCAAGAATCATTAGATACTACTCTTGCCATTACTGCAGGAGTTGATGATATTGTTCATACACTTTTTGAAGCCATTATACTGGTAATTTTGGTGGTTTTTATTTTCCTTCAAAACTGGCGTGCAACATTAATTCCTTTAATTACAGTTCCAGTTTCTTTAATAGGAACGATTGCCGTTTTCCCGTTATTAGGATTCTCTATCAATACACTTTCACTTTTAGGATTAGTATTAGCTATTGGTATTGTAGTCGATGATGCCATTGTTGTTGTAGAAGCCGTAATTCATCATATAGAAAAAGGAAAAAATCCGAGAGAAGCAACAATCCAAGCAATGCGCGAAGTATCTGGACCCGTAATAGCAATTGCCTTAATTTTGATTGCTGTATTTGTACCTGTTGCAATGACTCCAGGAATTACAGGTCGTTTTTACCAGCAGTTTGCCATAACCATTGCCGTCTCTGTGGCATTCTCTGCATTTAGTGCCTTATCTTTAAGTCCCGCTTTATGTGCCATGTTGTTAAAACCAACAAAACCTATCGAAGAACAAACAGGCTGGTTAGCCAAGTTTTTTACTGGATTTAATAGAATTTTCGAAAAAGTAACGGGCAGATATATAAAAGGAGCCACTTTTTTTGCCAAAAAATCAATGCGAATTGTTGTATTACTGGCAGTTATTCTAGCAGCAGTTGTTTTACTAGGTAAAAAAATTCCGTTAGGATTCATTCCTGAAGAAGATCAAGGTTATGTATTAGTCAATATGTCTTTACCTCCGGCATCTTCATTGCAGCGTACAGATGAAGTGTCTAGAAAAGTCGACAGCTTTTTAAAAGAAGAAAAATCAATACTGTCTTATACTACCATAAACGGGTTTAGTATGCTTACGAATTCTTACCAGCCTAATAGTGCATTTGTTTTCATTTCATTAAAACCATGGGAAGAAAGAGAAGAAACCTCTAAACAATTTGTTGACAGAATAAACAAAAAATTCGCAACTCAAATAACGACTGCTTCTGTATTTGGATTTGGTCCTCCTGCAATTCAAGGTCTTGGTGCGTCTGCCGGTTTTAGTTTAATGCTGCAGGACAAAGGCGGTAATACGCCACAATATTTAGCAGAACAAACCCAGGCTTTTATAGCGGCAGCTCAGCAGCGTCCTGAAATAAAACGTATTTACACCACCTTTAATGCAGGTTCTCCGCAAATTAAACTTGATATTGATAATGACAAAGCCATGAAACTGGGAGTACCCGTCTCGAAAGTTACAGAAGCTTTGGGAGCCTTTTTAGGAGGAAGTTATGTAAATGACTTTAACCGTTTTGGGCGTCAATATAAAGTTTTCATACAAGGTGAAGCCGTTAATAGAGTAAAACCTGAAGATTTAAATTTAATTTATATCAAAAATAATGATGGCGATATGCTTCCAATATCCACACTAGTTACAGCAACAAAAGTTATGGGCCCCGATTTCACCAATCGTCTAAATCTATTTAGATCTGCCGAAATTGGAGGAAGCCCTAGTGATGGTTACAGTAGTGCCCAAGCCTTAGCGGCTCTTGAAGAGGTTGCTAAACAAACCCTGCCTTCAGATATGGGCTTTGATTATATCAACCTTTCCTATCAAGAAAAACATTCGCCCGGCGGAGGTTCAGTATTTATAATGGCATTAGTCTTTGTATTTCTAATTCTAGCCGCACAATACGAAAGTTGGAAACTGCCTTTTAGTGTTTTACTTGGCGCCCCTTTTGCCGTTTTTGGTGCATTTTTAGGGCTGCTTTTAGCGAGAATTGGAAGTGATGCATATGTAAACAACGTTTTTGCTCAAATTGGATTAGTATTACTTATTGGATTAGTCGCCAAAAATGCCATTCTTATTGTCGAGTTTGCCAAAGAAGAATATGAAAAAGGAAAACCGCTTTATGAATCAGCAATGGTAGCGGCAAAACTTCGTTTTCGACCAATTTTAATGACAGCCTTTGCTTTTATTCTTGGAGTTGTTCCGCTGTTAACTGCGACAGGTGCGGGTTCTCAAGCTCGTATTGTAATGGGAATGGCAGTATTCAGCGGTATGTTAATCGCCACCGTTTTAGGTGTATTAATTGTTCCGGGCTTATTTGTAATGATTGAAAACATCGGTAAAAAGAAAGATGACGAGATCGTAACAACTGAAAATAATATGGACTCAAAAACTACAGACCATGATTAAGAAATACAAAATAATCGTAGTTATATTTATACTTTCACTATTACCGGTGGGCTGTATGGTGGGACCAAAATATACTAAACCAGAACAGCTAAAGTCAGATTCTTATAAAAATGAAAGAAATTTAGACACTTTAGCTTCGGTAACCAACTTAAAATGGTTTGATCTATTTAATGATGATGTTTTAAAAGATCTGATTACAAAAGGGTTGCAAAATAATTATGATCTAAAAATTGCAGTCGCTAGAATTGATCAGCTTAGAGCAGAATTAGGTTATTCTAAAACAAATTTATTGCCTTCATTTCAATATGGAGCAACCATAAACAGCAACGAGAAAAACTTAACACCATCAAATGTCGGCGCCAGTATGTCTTGGGAAATTGATTTTTGGGGAAGATATCGTCATGAGAATAATGCTGTACAAAACGAACTTCTTGCCACAGAAGAAGCTCGAAAAGTTGTTCTGTCTGATATCGTAAGTAATATCGCTACAGCTTATTTTCAGATGCGAAACTTTGACGATCAATTGGAAATTGCAAAACATACTCTTTCTACTAGAGAAAAGTACTATGAAATTATAAGCAAAAGATTTGAAAGTGGTTATATCTCTGAGGTTGATAAAGTGCAAATTGAACAACAAGTTGCCATAGCACAAGCTGCTATTCCGAATATTAAAAGACAAATTACCTATCAGGAAAATATAATTTCTCTTCTTACGGGGCAGCTTCCAACAGAAATTCCGCGAGGAAAATCTAATACAGAACTTCGAGTTGTAAATGAAATACCATTATCAATTCCTTCTTCTTTGTTAGAAAACAGACCAGATGTAAAAGCGGCAGAATTAAAGTACAAAGCTTCAAATGAAAGAATTGGAACTGCTCAGGCCATGCGCTTTCCTTCTCTAAACCTTGCCGCGATTGCAGGATTTGCAAGTGCCGATTTAAGCAATTTATTTTTAGGAAGTTCCTACGCTCAGAATGCATCAGCTGGAATTGCGGGTCCAATATTTGCTTTTGGAAAAAACAAACGAAGAGTCGAAATATACAGACAACAGGCCGAAGAACTCAAATTTTCCTATCAAAAAACCTATATTTCTGCCGTTACCGAAGTAGAACAATCTATTCAAAACATTAAAACCTACAAAGAAGAGTGGGAAGCCCGTAACAGACAGGTTAAAGCAGCTTTAATAAACTTCAACCTTTCTCGCGAAAGATACGATAGCGGCTACGTTTCTTACTTAGAAGTTTTAGATGTCGAAACCAACCTGTTTAATGCTCAATTAAGCTTAGCTCAATTATCTGAAAGACAATTAAGTTCAATGGTGGAGTTGTATAAAGCACTTGGCGGGGGATGGAGCTTATAGAGGTTCTGAGTTACTAAGATTCTAAGGTACTAAGTTTTTTTTAAAACGGTATAAAACAACAAAAGCACTATATTTCTATAGTGCTTTTGTTGTTAATCTTTGTACCTATTTATCTTTGTCACTTTGAGCCTAAAATCTTAGAACCTCAGCAACTCAGAACCTTAGCCCCTTAAATTAGCAAAACTCATTAAACGCATCTTGCAAATTCTCAGCGATCATTTCAGCTGGACGACCTTCAATGTGGTGACGCTCTAACATGTGAACCAATTCTCCGTTTTTGAACAAAGCCATAGATGGCGATGATGGAGGAAATGGGAACATATGTTGTCTTGCAGCATCAACAGCTTCTTTGTCTACACCAGCAAAAACTGTAATAAGATGATCTGGTTTTTTAGCGCCTTCTAAACTCATTTTTGCTCCCGGACGTGCATTTCTTGCAGCACAACCACAAACAGAGTTTACAACAACTAAAGTGGTACCTTCAGCTTTGATAGCATTATCTACAGCCTCAGCACTATGTAAATCTTGAAAACCTGCAGCAGTTAATTCAGCTTGCATTGGTTTTACCATTTCTTCTGGATACATATTTCTTCTTTTTAAATTTTACTTTTGAACTGCAAAGTTACAAAGTTTACTCGCAACTACTTAATTTGAAGTATAAAGTTTTGTTATAGTTCGATCGATTTAGTCAAAAGTTGTAAAGTCATAAAGTCGAAAATCAAAACCAAATTGAAAAACAACCCCTTTTTTTAAAATAAAACTCATAATAAACTTGATTACAATGACATAATCTTATTTACTGAATTTCTTTTGGTACGGATAAGTTTCGTAAATAGTATTGTCTTCGTTAATCGAAAATCCTTTTGCCGCATCCTCTCTAGCAATTCCTACCAAAGCCACAACTTCTTCTCTTGGTTTACCTTGTTTCAGCCAGCAAATTGCTTTGTAATATTTAGCATCTGAGAATTCAGGATAGATTTTTAGAGCTTTGTCAAAAATAGCAATTGCTTCATCCCATTTTTTAAGTTCATACTTTGCAATTCCCTGATAAAAATAAGCCGTAGCATGTTCTAGTTGTTGTCTGTTTTTATAAATATCATTTACATAATCATCAAAAAGCTTTTCTGCTTTACTGTATTCGTTCAACTGAAGATAACAAATTCCCATGTAAAAACTAAAAGAATGATCCATGACATAACTGTTTCCATAAAGTTTTATACATTCTTCAAAATCTTTAATAGCTTCTTTGTAAGTATGTGCAAAAATGCATTTAATAAAAGCCCTGTAAGGCAGCCAACGCTCTTTATTGTAAAAAACAGCCTTATCTAAATACTGCATTCCAGCTTCGTACTTTTTACACTTAAAATACGGCATTGCTTTTTGCTGCCAGAGATAGGCAACAGTACTGTCTTTTTTTAATCCTTGATCAAGACAATCCTGCCATTCAGCCATTTCGAAAACATAATTGTGTTTTTCGGCGCAATTGGTTAAAAACTCTTCCACAATAGCATCATGCGCTTTATTTGTAGAAACTTGTCCGAAGGATAAAAGGGTAAAAAAGAAAGAAATTCCTAAAATAATATTTTTCAAAGGTTATTGGTTTTGGTTAATTCTATTTGAGAGAAAAATCACCCTAAATAACGCTTTAATAAATGGAATTTTTGGACACTTTAAAATAACTTTAACATCTTCAAAAAAACTAGTTTCTTCGTCTAAGAACTTAAAAATCAATCGACTATTTCCATTTCTAAATAAAGAAGAAAAAATAGAACTTCCTAATTCATTATGACGATACAAAATATCTAAAAGCAATAAATCATAAAACCAAAATCGGCTTCTCTTGTGAAAATCTTTCATTTTAAAATTCTCATTTTGAAGAAAATCAACTAATTCTGAAGATTTTTTATCCGAATTTTTAAAGGTATAACCTGTGCTTGCTTTTGTCCATCCGCCGGCAGTTCCAATGTTTAAAACCCTTTTAGTGTTTTTATTCCAAAAAGGATAACAAGTCATCGGGATACTTCCCTGCTCTTTTTCCTGAATTTCATATTTCTGAATTCCGAGTTTTTCCAAATAAACTTGAATTTCACTTTCGTATTCTTCTGTTGAAAGTCTTTTTTCTGAAAACAAAGTATATTCTACCAAAGCTTCAGTTGTAGAAGCAGGTAAAACATACATAAATCGAGTATTTCCTTTTTGTTCTACCGAAAAATCCATAAAAGTGACTTTTTCAGAATTAAAAATTTCCTTCTCAGTTTTCACAAACCAACCCACAAAATGCTGTTGTAAAACTGGATATTTATTTTGACTTTCGGCGAAAGCCTTTGTATAAATACTGTTGAATAAGTAATTTCCCGTGTAACGATTTTCTTCTGTACCCACAAAAACATGGGTTTCAAGTTCGTTTATATCGGTAACTTTCTCATTCGAAAAAGTAACATTTGGCTGATTTAAAATCCTTTCAAAAACGAAATCATAAAAATCTAATCCATTGATTTTATTGTACGTATAAGGGCTAAGATCTAAATCACGTTTAAAATCTTGATTGGCAAACAAAGCCAAATCCCACTGTTTTGAAATAACAGGATTCCAAATTGAATCTTCTTTTTCCCAAAAACACCAAGTTCTGTCATTTCTTTTCTTTGAATCTTGATCTAGCAGCAAAATAGATTTCTCTGAAAATTTTTCAGTTAGAATCATTTTGTAAACTGTCATTAAAGCAGCCAGCCCAGTTCCCGTAAAAATGTAATCGAAGTGTTTGATTTGAGAAGAATCCATTCTCAAAAATAAGAAATTTTATTCTTTCAATTTTTTTAAAAGAAGTTTAAAATCTTTTGGACTTAAATAGTTGTTGTATTGAAGAATGATTTCATAATTCTCATTCAAAACACACAAAACCGGATATACAATTTGATTGTTAATCGTTCCAAGCTGCAAAGCCAGTTCATGAACGCCAACATTATTTCCTGAAGGTTTGTATTTAAATATCTGATTGTTAAAAGCAATATTGCGGTTTTCTTCGGCATTAAAATCAATGAAATAGAAATTTGAATTCAATGCTTCAATGATTTCTTTATTCTTGAAAGTTGTTGCTTTCATTCTTTGGCAAAACTGACACCAATCGGCATGAATAAAGACAATGATTTTTCGTTTTTGAATTTGCTGCAAACTATCCACTTCTTCAAAAGAATTATTTTTCAGCTGACAAAAACCTGTTGCCGAAATTCCGAGAAAGAAAATTAACATAAATAGCTTTTTCATTGTTTTGTTTTTTTGCCACTGATTACACAGATTAAAAGGATTTTTTCTGATTGTCACCCTGAGCGAAGTCGAAGGGGTTGTCAATTGGAGCGGGGCTTCGACTTCGCTCAGCCTGACAATTGCTAATCAATCATATTAACAAAAAATCATTTTAATCCGCGGCTTATAAATTTATCTCAAAGTATATCGTAATCCTATAAAACCGCGAATAGTTTGATTTTGTCCGTAAACATAAGTCGTATCAAAAGTTAAACCGTATGGATTATCAGGCGTAACCAATATTTTTCCAGCCGAATCATATTGAACATTTTTATCGAAAGGATCGTTTGCTCTCGAAATCAAAAATGGGTTATTCTGCATTGGAGTAAAATTAAGCAGATTTTTTACGCCGCCATAAAGTTCAAAATTTTTCCATCCTGTATACGTAAACTGAATATTTTGAATGCTGTACCAAGGCGAGTTTGGATTTCTTGGATCATATTCGTTCAACAAAGGCAGTTTCATTGGGCTGTAAACATTCCCTGTATAATCTAATAACAAATTCCAAGGTTCAATCTTATACGAAATACTCCAAGTTCCCGTAAAGTTTTCTGTTAAAAATGGTCGTGCAGCAACTCCATCTTCAACATTTTTATTATCCAAAAAAGTCGCGCCGAGAATAAATTTCAATCCATTGGTAAAATTTACATCAACATTAGTGCTGATTCCTTGACTTAAAGCATATCCATCAATATTATCATAAATAATTTTGTTAGGATCAGTCTCGTAATCTGAAATTATTTTATTGCTGAATCGTGTATAAAAAGCAGTCGTTTCAATACCCATGAATGTTCCATTTCCGAAATTAATCTTCTGAATATAATTCAAATTAACATTTACAGATTTTTCTGGTTTCAAATCATTCTGAATTACAACATCTCGAGAACCTGTAAGCGCTGCATGATCTTCAGTAAATAAATTCACAACTCTAAATCCTGTTCCAGCATTCAATCTAAAAATAGTATTTTCATTTGCTTTTAGGCGATAAGCAAATCTTGGCGTAAAAATCGAACCATGAATGGAGTTATAATCATAGCGCGCTCCTAACAAAACTTGGCTTTTTGACGAAACTGTAATTTCATCTTGAACAAAAATTCCTGGCAGCCAAGTACTTTCAGCTTCTTTTGTTGCCGTTGTGTTATCATCATAATAAGAATATCGAGTGGCAATTCCAGCAAGGAAATCATTTCTTCCTATTTTTTTATCCCAAGTCAATTGCAGAAAACCAATTTTTTGATTTGCTATATATGAGGTTGTTCCGTAGCGGCTGTTCTGATAATGCACATTTCCAGAGAAAGAAAGCATTAATTTTTCTTCAAATGGTAATTGATAACTTCCTATCAGCTCTCCTCTTTTTGTATAAATACTTTCGCCGTAAATTTCATCGCCGCCTCGATATTTTTTCTCCCATCTAACATCGCCGCCCCAGCGATCTTCATACATTCCGCGTGCTGCAATGGTAAACAAACGATTATTATTTCGACGAAAACTCCATTTGTTAAAAACCGAAATACGATCAGAAAGCGTTACATCTGTAAAATTATCTTTGTCTTTATCGATAACTTGATTATAATTGAAGTAATTAATTCCTAAAAGCGAAGTTGCTTTTTTTCCAACATTAAATTTCATTCCCAAATCAAGATTATTCTCAAGATAGGTTGTGGTAAAATAATCTGCTGAAAACATAGGTGCATTTGTTGGATTTTTAGTGATAATATTGATTAATCCGCCAACCGCCTCACTTCCGTAGAGAGAAGAAGCGGGACCTTTTACAATTTCAATTCGCTCAACCAATGAATTTGGTATTCCTGACAAACCGTACACTGTCGAAAGACTGCTTACAATTGGCATTCCATCAATCAAAACCAAAGTATAAGGTCCTTCCAAGCCGTTTATATGAATATCGCCCGTATTGCAAACGCCGCAATTAAGCTGAGGACGAACACCATTTACATTTTGCAGTGCATCGTAAATACTTGGTGTTGGGTTTTTCTTGAAGAAAACGGGCGAATAAACCTCAACCGGAACGGCGCTTTCTAATCGCTTTACGGCTTTTAAAGTCCCAGAAACCACAACTTCATTAAGCTGATTCTCATTATCGGTCAATTCAAAATCATAAGATTGAATAGAATCTTTAGTTACTTCTATTTTCTTTTTAAAAGTCTGAAATCCCATTTGAGAAACCTGAATGGTGTAATTCCCAAAAGCAACATTCTCAAAAGCATAAAACCCTAAACTGTCCGTAACCGTTTTTTGCTTTGAACCTAATAAATGAACATTTGCGGCTTGTATTTTCCTTCCTTCTCCAGATATAAAACCCGATACTTTTGTAGTTTCTTGTGCAAAAGAAAAGTGTAAATTAAATAATATCAATATCCAAATTGAATTTTTCATCGTGGTAAAATTAAATTTAGACAAAACTAAAAATTAAATTTGACAAACAACAACTTTAAGTTTGTAATTTTTCAACTAAAAACATATCAATATGTTATATTTATATATTTAGCCCATTAAAGACAAAAAACGCAAAGTTATTTTTTATTGCATGCTCTTAATTAAATCTCGCAAAGCCGCGAAGACACCAATTTTTTTTTATAAAACTTAATGGCTTTGCGAAAGATTTTCGACACATCAATTAAAAATCCTCATCAATAAGTTCCTTATTAATCACAACACCGGCAAACGATCCTGTAGAAACTGCTATTGCAACAGATCGCATTTGAGTCGTGCAATCTCCACTTGCATAAATACCGGCAATATTTGTTTTTTGCATTGCATCTACTTTTAGGAAACCTTGTTCGCTTAAATCACAGCCTAATACTTCTGGCAAAGTGCAGTGTTGTTTAAAAGGCGGTTTCATATAAACAGCCTTTACAGCCGTTTTTTCACCGTTTTTGAAGATAATATACTCCACATATCCATTTGTATGCTCAAAAGCTTCAATTTCATCCTCAAATAGAGTAATTCCATGTTTTTTTAAAACCTCAACTTGGTCTAAAGTCAAAGTCGATTTTCCGTTCGTACATAATCTAAGATCTTTCGTCCAATTTGAAATCAGCTTTGAATATTCAAAAGCCATTTCACCATTAGCAATAATGGCCGTTCTTTCGTTCTTAACTTCATAACCATGACAATACGGACAATGTAAAACTGAAATTCCCCAACAATCTGCAAAACCTTTAATTTCAGGAAGCAAATCTTTAACACCAGTAGCAAACAAGACTTTTCTAGCGCTGAAAACTTCACCAGATTCTGTTGAAATTTCAAATCCGTTTTCTCTCTTAACCGCTTCTACCGCAAGTCCATTATAAAAATGAATCGTTTTATAAAGATCAACCTGCAATTTGGCTTTCGCCGAAATAACAGCTGGTTTTTCGCCGTCCTGCGTAATAAAATTATGAGAATATGGCGTTTGTCTATTACAAGGCAAACCACTGTCGATGACCAAAACCTGGCGCAGAGCGCGCCCCAAACTCATTGCCGCTGACAAACCGCTATAACTGCCGCCAACGATAATCACATCAAAATTTTTCTGTTTCATAACACTGCTTTTTTAATGATTTTGTTTTTTGTGTAATTTGTAATTGATCAAATGCCCAATAATCATTCCGATGCCTCCCCAATAAATTAAATCTGAATGTATGTCTAACACCAACTCACTTAAAATGCTTATCCAGATCAACATCATTGAAACAACTAGAATTGTTGAGACTAAAAGAGCAGATTTTTTAATAATTTTGAAGATGGCAAATAAACCTATTGAAGCAAATAATAAATCGATAATTGGATTGTGACTTAAGCCTAAAGGCAAAATGGTTAAAAGCGGAAAAACTAAACAATGAACCAGGCAAATAGTCGCACTTGAAATTCCTAAAATATCGTAAAAGGATGTTGTTGTTTTCTTCATTTCTTGTATTTTTGCTTAATGCAATTTTGTTGCAAATATACACATTAAAATCAATTGCAACATTGTTGCGTTAATTTTTTAATTTATAAACAGAATGAAAACCACGCGCAATACTACAGCAAAGACGGCCGTTTTAGAGATTTTTGAGAAATCTAAAACAGCTCTGTCTCATACCGAAATTCAAAAACAATTGAACGAGATATGCGATCGTGTCACTACTTATCGAATTTTAGATCGTTTAGTTAACGATGATATTATTCATAAAATTTCAAATCTAGACGGTACCGTAAAATATGCAAAATGCAATCATTCGCATCAGCGTGTGCACATACATAATCATGCCCATTTTAGCTGCGAAAACTGTCATGAAATTACCTGTCTCGAAAATGTAAAGCCAAGTTATATTATGCCGCACAATTATAAAGTAAACGAGATAAATTTTACATTATCAGGTTTATGTCCAAATTGTTTGAATCCTAACATCTAATATTTAGACTCGCCTAAAAATATTGTTCTACGAATATAATTTATACCTATATTTGTTAAAACAATACTTTTAAAATGACCAAATCTTTAGAAGAGGTAAACCAATCGGTTGCTACAGAGCATAAAAAAACAGGTTTTAGAAAAATATTAGCCTTTTTAGGCCCCGCATATCTAGTAAGTGTTGGATATATGGATCCTGGAAACTGGGCAACAGATATCGCCGGCGGAAGTCAATTTGGTTACACTTTAGTCTGGGTTTTATTAATGAGTAACTTAATGGCTTTGCTACTGCAAAGCTTAAGTGCGCGTTTGGGAATTGTAACGCAGCGCGATCTTGCGCAGGCTTCAAGAGAAACCTATTCAAAATTCATTAACTACATTTTATATTTTCTGGCAGAAATTGCCATTGCCGCCTGTGATCTTGCGGAAGTTCTTGGAATGGCGATTGGAATTAATCTATTATTTGGAATTCCGCTGTTTGAAGGCGTTTTAATAACTGTTTTAGATACTTTTCTTCTATTATTCTTAATTAATAAAGGTATTCGAAAAATGGAAGCTTTTATAATTGTTTTGGTCGCAATTATTGGTCTTTCTTTCATTTTTGAAATGATTTTTGCACAACCTGAAGTTCCAAAAATCCTTGCAGGTCTTATTCCTTCAATACCAAATTCGGCAGCTTTATACATCGCGATCGGAATTATTGGAGCGACTGTAATGCCGCACAATTTATATTTGCACTCTTCTTTAGTACAAACTAGAAAATTTGACCGTAGTCCGGCGGGCATAAAACAAGCTTTAAAATACAATTTGATCGATTCTACGATTGCCTTAAATTTAGCTTTCTTCGTAAACGCCGCAATTTTAATTCTCGCCGCTGCAACTTTTCATAAAAACGGAATGTTTGAGGTTGCCGAAATTCAAGATGCGCATCAATTTCTAGAACCGTTATTAGGAACTAAATGGGCTCCAATTTTATTTGCTGTTGCACTTATTGCTGCAGGACAAAGCTCTACGGTAACGGGAACTCTTGCCGGACAAATTGTAATGGAAGGTTATTTGCATTTGCGCATTCAGCCTTGGGTTCGTCGTATTTTAACCCGCTTAATTGCCATTGTTCCTGCATTAATTGTTATTTCTATTTATGGAGAAAGCGTCACTGGAAAATTGTTAATCTTAAGTCAGGTAATTTTAAGTCTTCAGCTTGGCTTTGCCATTATTCCTTTAATTCATTTTGTGAGTGATAAATCTAAAATGAATGGTTTTCATATCTCCAAAACTACTCAAGCCGTTTCTTGGATCATCGCCGCGATCATCGTTTCATTAAATGCAAAATTGGTTTATGACGAAATAACTTCTTGGCTTGCAAATTCAGAGCATCCTACAATAATATGGTTTACTGTTGTGCCGCTTGCTTTTGGTTTTCTGGCTTTGCTGCTATATATTATCGTAAAACCATTTATTGCAAGAGCGAAATCAAATATTGAGAATCATTCTCCTCACCATCTTAAATTACAATATGTTCAAAAAGAAATCTACAATAAGAAAAACATAGCCATTTCTGTAGATTTTTCTAAAGCTGATGAAGCTGCACTTAACAATGCGTTTGAACTAGGCGGAATTAATGCACAATACACTTTAATTCATATTGTTGAAACGGTAGGCGCGCTAATGTACGGAGGAAATATCGCTGATCACGAAACTACTATAGACGGAAAATTATTGTTGGAATATAAAGATATGCTTTCACAGAAAGGGTTTAAAATCGAAACTGAACTTGGTTTTGGAAAACCTAACACTGTGATTCCAAATATTATTAATCAAGGAAATTTTGATGTTTTAGTTATGGGAACTCACGGCCACACTGGATTAAAAGATATTCTTTTTGGCACCACAGTAGACAAACTCAGACATAAAATTTCGATACCTTTGTTGATTGTTAAATGAAATAGGTTCAAAGATCCAAAGTAACGAAGTGACAAAGATTTTATTCTTTGCTCCTTTGCTTCTTTGTCACTTTGTTCCTCAAAAAGAAAAAAAATGACTTTTTCAGAAGAAAATTATCTTAAATCTATATATCATCTTACAGCTTCATTAGAAACTGAGGTGAGCACGAATGCAATTGCCGAAATGATGGAAACTAAAGCTTCATCTGTTACTGACATGCTTAAAAAGTTAGCCGAGAAAGATTTGGTTAATTATAAAAAATATCAAGGCGTTTCGTTAACTGAAAATGGAAAACTGGCAGCAAAAATGATTGTTAGAAAGCATCGTTTATGGGAAGTTTTTCTTGTTGAAAAACTAAATTTCAGCTGGGATGAGGTTCATGATATTGCAGAACAATTAGAACACATAAAATCAGAACAATTAATAAATCGTTTGGATGATTTTCTTGGAAATCCGACTGAAGATCCGCACGGAGATCCCATTCCAGATGCAAATGGTAGAATTATTAAGATAGAGAAACAATTGCTTTCTGAATTATCTGAAAATCAAACTGGCGTTTGTGTAGGTGTAAAAGATACTTCATCAGAATTCCTAAAATATTTAGACAAACAAGGAATTGCTTTGGGTTCTAAAATCGAATTCCTTTCTAAAGAATCTTTTGATTTATCTGTAAAAATAAAAGTTGACAACAAGGAATTGTCGATTTCGAATAAAATCGCTTCTAATTTGTTTGTAAAATTAGTATAGCTGTTTTTATTGATTAGAAATCTAAATTTGTAAACCGCATTTCTAAACTGCGGATTAAATTATTAGCTCTTTCTAAACTAAAAAGATTTATTGCAATGTGTTTTTTCTTGTTGGAATTTGTAACAATATAAAGCATGGAATGGTTAATTTTATAGCCCTTAATTTCATCGTACGCTAATCTTCGGGTACTAAATATGTTTCTTGAAACAATAGAATCATTTGTAAAAATGACTCTTCGTATAAAGACATTAATTAATAAAATTAGGGCCGAAACGATAACCACAAAAGCTAGTAACATCACTAGAACATTCAAATAAATTGAGGAACAACAGAAACTATACATTTCCGAAATACGCGAGTTGGGAGGTAAAGTAACAAAAGGAACTATAAGTAAGCTGCCAAACATCAATATTAGCACTATTGAAAAAAAGAAAATAAAAGCTCTCAACCGACCTGACACTCTATATACATTCATGTGCAATTATTTTTAATCTAGAAAACTACAACTAAAATAATTCATTTTTCTTACGAATCAGAAAAAGACACTAACTTTAACTGTTTCAAACAATTCCCTTTTCAATCATCTCCAACATTACTGGTGAAGCATTTTTAAATGTCGGCTGTTGTTCAATAATACTTCCAGCATTCTTTTTGTTTACTTTAAACGTTAAATCGTTGTCTGTTGTAAATAACAATGCTGTCAAAAAAGGATTTTTAATATAGGTTCCTAACACCAATAAAGCCTCGTCTAAGGTGTGAATACTTTCGACTTCTTCCGTTTTATAACGCGTTGTTAATGAAATCGAGAAAGTATTATCTTCATTTAAAACCAAACGAAAGTAGATATTTTTAATTTCAGTATCTCCCATTGTTTTGGCTAAAGTCAGTTTAGCAAAAGTCCCGTTTTGAATGCTTTCTTTAACGCGTTCGCAAAAAAGAGCAAATATTGGTTCGTACATTTTTTTTAGGTTCTAAGGTTCTGAGATGCTAAGGTTCTAAGTTTTTAAAACCTTTGTCTGTTATTATTTAACCACAAAGTTCGCAATTTTGATAACTATCTGAATTATGAGCTTTGCGGTTAAGAAAAATTATTTTCCTGTAAATTCGGCTTTGCGCTTTTCTAAAAATGCTGTTGTACCTTCTTTAAAATCTTGTGTTCCAAAACATTTTCCGAAAGATTTTATTTCTGTGTCAAATCCATTTTTACCATCTTCGAAATTAGCGTTAATTGCTTTAATTGCTTTACCAATTGCAAACGGAGCATTTTTAATGATTTTTTGAGCAATTCCGTTTGTAAACGACAAAAGTTCTGCCTGAGACACAACATGATTTACCAAACCGTATTGTTTCGCTTCTTCAGCAGAAATCATTGCTGCAGTCATAATCATTTCCATTGCGCGTCCTTTTCCAATTAATTGAGGCAATCGCTGTGTTCCTCCATAACCAGGAATTAATCCTAAAGTAACTTCTGGCAATCCCATTTTAGCATTATCAGATGCTACTCTAAAATGACAAGCCATTGCTAACTCTAATCCGCCTCCTAATGCAAAACCATTAACAGCCGCAATAACAGGTTTTTTAAGGTTTTCTATAAAATCAAATAGTGACTCCTGACCTTCGGCTGCCAATTGTGCGCCTTCTATAATGGTATAATTTGCAAACTCTGAGATATCGGCTCCAGCCACAAATGCTTTTTCGCCGCTTCCTGTTAAGATAATAACACGAACATCGTCGTTTTTTCCCAATAATTTAATCGCTTTACTAAGATCGCTGATCGTTGCTTTGTTTAAAGCATTCAGTTTTGCAGGTCTGTTAATTGTAACAGTCGCAATTTTTTCTTCAATCGAAATTAAAAGATTTTCGTAGTTCATGACCTAGAATTTATGAGTTTGTTATTGGCAAAGAAACTCTAAAAGTAGTTCCTTTTCCGTATGTTGATTCAAAGGTAATCGTTCCTTTGTAATTTTCGATAATGTTTTTTATAATTCCTAATCCAAGTCCCATTCCGCTTGTTTTAGTGGTAAATTTTGGCTCAAATATTCGGCTTATATCTTGTTTTTGAATTCCAATTCCGTTGTCCTTTACAGCGATTTCAACATTATTATTTCGCCTTTTCACCTTGACAACAATCGATTTATGAAGCTGACTTTCTGGAATTGCTTGTGTTGCATTTTTAACTAAATTCGTGATCACACGTATTAACTGTGTCCTATCCATCTTAGAAATGATTTCTTCTTCATCACTTTCAAAAGAAATATAATCTTCATTAAAAATATCCAATGCCAACTCTACAACCTCAACGACATTTAAAGTCTCATTTTGCTGTGCAGGCATCGAAGCGAAATTCGAGAATGCCGAAGCAACGGCTGTCATGGTATCGATTTGCTGAATTAAAGTCTCTGAGTAATCATTCATCTTCTGCTTTACATCAGGATCGTTAGGGTCGAATTTTCGCTGAAAACTCTGAACGGTCAATCGCATTGGCGTAAGCGGATTTTTTATTTCATGCGCCACTTGTTTCGCCATTTCGCGCCAAGCTTCTTCACGTTCGCTTTGAGCTAATTTTATCGCGCTGGTTTCAAGTTTATCCACCATTCCGTTATAAGCCTTGATTAAGAAATTTACTTCCTTACTCGTCGCTTCTATTACGATTTTTTCGTTTTTCTGATCTAAATTAGTTTCCTCTAATTTATCAGAAATTGTTTTTAATGATTTTGTGATATAAGTCGAAAGAAAATACGCCAACGCAAAAGCAACAAGCAGCATAAAAGAATATACTTGACTTAAGCGAATTAAGAACGTATTCAGCTCATTGTCATAATAACCGTCATCTTCTAAATATGGAAGATTCAAAATCCCTAGAGGTTTGAATTTTTCGTCTTTGATTAAGCTGTACGATGATCTATTTTTAACACCGTCGATCGTTTTAATATCTACAAAACGTTTTTCGATTGATGAACGAACTAATTTCAGAATATATTCAGGAATTGGCGGTGATATTTTATCAACTGCAAAGGATTCTTTTGAGGATTTTAGCAGCTTCCCGTCGAGACTGTAAATATTAATTTCAATTTTATGAATCTGTGCAAGTTCATGAATTTTATCTTTGAAAATTAAATCTAGATTTTGGGTTTTCAAAGGATAAGTGGTTGTAGAAAGTACATAATTAATATGCTCTTTTACGGCATTTTCTTTACGTTCCAGCCGCTCTTGATGGTATTCTTTTGCTTCGGTCTTGAACTGTATTATAGAAATCGAAGCCAATAAAAAAGATGCCACAACAATCAATACAATCATCGACAGGAAAATCCTGGTACGAAGCGAAAGCATTGACATTTTGAAGTTGTTAAACATAGTTTTTGTTTTTTCGCCGCGAATTACTCGAATTAGCACTAATTTTTTTCCACAGATTAAAGAATTCAAATATTTTTTTTACGCAGTTTAAAATCTTAATAATCACTTTAATCTGTGGAAAAAAATCACAAAAATAAATTCTTGCTAATTCGTGCAATTCGTGGCAACCTTTTTATTTTTTCTCTCTAATTCTTTTATAAAACCTAAATCCAAGCATAATTAAAACCGAGAATAAAATAATTCCGATTACACCAAAAATCCAGTTGACGGCATTTTTTAAAATTACTAAAAAGACAACGGCAAACAGAATAATCGTTGCGCCTTCATTCCATAAACGCATAAAATTATTGGTATATTTTACTTCGTCATTTTGCAGCTGTTTAAAAATTTGATGGCATTTTCCGTGATATAAATATAACAGAAAAACGAAACATAATTTTACATGCATCCAGGACTGTGAAAGCCAAATATGACCGGCATCTGTAAAAAACAGCATCCAAAAAGCAAAAATACTCGCCAAAACCGCCGACGGCCACGTAATAATATACCACAAACGATAGGCCATTATTTTATATTGCGCCTGTAGAATCTCTTTTTCTGGTGAAGGTTTTTCATTGGCTTCTATTTGATACACAAACAAACGCACAATATAAAATAAACCTGCAAACCAGGTTATCACAAATATTAGATGCAGTGATTTTAAGTAGTTATAGTATTCCATCACTTTATTCTTTTGTTTTTCTAAAATGTTTAATTAACCCTTTTCTTATATATGATTTATTTCCTGAATCAATCTTTAAGGTTAAGACATTATTATTTCTCTTTATAATTTTTTTATATACGGTGTCATCAGAAATTCCCAACATCATCAAGTATTGACCTTTACTAATTTTGTGATTTCCTTCCTCATGTATAGAATCGATAATTGAATACTTATATATTTCACTATCATTAAAAACAAAATTTTTGAAAAAGGCTAATTTATCATCTCTGACACTTATTCCTGCCGTAGAATCTTCTGTATCATACCACTCACCTGCCAAAATTATTTGGTTATTATTTAATGTAGAATATTTTAAGATTTTATTACCTGACAAAAAAAATAATTTTGCGATAGAGATACAAAGAATGACGATCAAAATAATTGAAATCAATAAAATAGATTTTTTCATTGATGTAAATTATTTAGCCCAATCGTTAATCCAATTTCCAACAGTCTCACACCATTCGTCATCATCATTCAGACATGGAATTGCCAAGAATTCTTCTCCTCCATTTGCTTCGAAATCTTCTTTGGCACGCATTGCGATTTCCTCCAGCGTTTCTAAACAATCTGAAACGAAAGCTGGTGTTACAACTGCTAATTTCTTGATTCCTTTTGCCGGCATGTTATCAATTTCAACATCGGTGTAAGGTTCTAACCATTTGTCTCCCGCTAAACGCGATTGAAATGTCAAACTATATTTATCTGCAGGAAGTCCTAATAGCTTAATAACTTGTCTTGTAGTTTCATAACATTGGTGACGGTAACAAAAATCGTGTGCCGGAGATGGCGTATTACAACAAGAACCGTCAATTTTACAATGTGATTTCGTTACATCTGTTTTACGAATATGACGCTCTGGAATTCCGTGGTACGAAAACAATAAATGATCATAATCAAACCCAACTAAGTGCTTCTGAATCGAATCGGCCAAATTCTTGATATAATCTGGTTTGTTGTAAAATGCCGGAACATCTGTAAACGTTATATGTGGGAATTTTTTCTTGCGAATTTCTTCCGCTTTCACCAAAATCGTCAAAGTTGAAGCCATTGCATATTGCGGATAAAGCGGGAAAAGTAAAACTTCTGTAACACCTTTATCGCTCAACTCCTGAAGTCCTTTTTCGATAGTCATGCTTCCGTAACGCATTGCTAAAGAAACGGGAACATTTACCAAAGGTTGTACTTTTTTCTGCATTCTTTCAGAAAGAACTACTAAAGGAGAGCCTTCTTCCCACCAAATTTTTGCATAAGCATGCGCTGATTCTTCTGGTCTTTTTCTTAAAATAATACCACGAACTAATAATGCTCTCAACAAATACGGAACGTCAATCACGTATTTATCCATTAAAAATTCATCTAAATAAGGTTTTACATCTTTTGTTGTTGGACTGTCTGGAGATCCTAGATTTACTAATAATACGCCTTTCATTATTTTTTTGCTTTAGGCTTTAAGCATTAGGCTTTAAGCTTTTTATTTGTTTTTAAAATTTCGTCAAAAGTATTACTTGTAACTTTTTAGAAATATGATATTTATTACTTTTTAATTATCTTGTTATTTTTAAAATTGATTGAATTAAAACACTATCAGTTTATATCCTTTTTATATTTGTTGAATAATTTTTCCAACGATTTAAATTCTTTCTCTGTTCCAAAGTTTTCTGTTTGAATTTCCTTTTTAGAGCTAATCAGATAAAACTGACGACAAGAAAGACATATTTTAGCTATTCCTGAGATTTCTTTATTCTTTTTGAAAATTAAAATATCTCTATATTGAGGCGAACAAGCATATACATTTTCAAGCATCTTTAAAGAAGACTTTTCTAAAAAAATATAATCTCTTAAATACTCAACATCATTTTGAGATAATTCAAACTTAGAAAACCCATCAGAATTTATTGTCTTGTAAAAAACAATATTGTTTACTTTCTCTGGATATTCATTATAAAAGATTTTGTCCTCAGTAGTGTTATCAATACCTTTACTATGGTTCGCATCCATTTCCTGCTCTTTGCTCTTATTTAATGAATAATATTCAACACTATCAAAATCAAAAAACATTTTTTCTTCTTTTGATTTGCAAGACAGAATTAAGAAGAGCAATAAAACTATTGAATATCTTTTAATCATTAAACATTCGCATTAATTGACATTAAATACTTCTTTGGAGTTGTCGCAAATTTTTTCTTGAACGCCGCTATAAAATGACTTCCCGTACTGTAGCCAATTTTAAGTCCAACTTCGTTTACATTATAAGATCCGCTGTCTAAAAGCTTTCTCGCAAAATCCATTTTATAATCAAATAGAAAACCATAAACAGTGTCGCCGTAAATTTGTTTGAATCCCATTTTGAGCTTCTTCAAATTCAAACCAATTTCATCTGCCAATTCTTGCAATCCTGGCGGTTCCGCCATATTAGCAATGATAATTTCTTTAGCTCTGCGAATTTTGAGCACGTTATCTTCATCAATCAAAAACGGACATTGTTCTGCGTTTGGATCTTCGGTTCTATTAAAATACAAACTCAATAATTCGTATCCTTTTCCTTTATAATAAAGGTTTTTTATAGATGGATGAAGATTATAATGAAACAGCTGACTTAAAACAATTGCCATTGACGGACTAATATTTCCTTCGTTATAATACTTTTTATCCTTATTATCAGGACTTAAAAAAGTAATATAATCAGCTTCGGCAGAAAATAACGCGTGAAATTTTTTAATAGAGACAATTACAGAAATCACCCAAGAGTTTGGAGCTAATTCTAAATTCAGCGGTAATTCTTTTTGCGGATTGTACAAAAGCAGCGATTTTTCTTCTTTCAATTCTAAAGCATAATTACCTTGATTGAACAAAAATTTAGCGTTGCCTTTTATTCCGAAGTGAAACTGTATCAGCCCACTACCTACTTCATGCTGCCCAAAAAAGGGTTCTGAACTGTCGTTTTGAAAACGGATCAGCGTAAAGTCGTCTTCAATTTTTATAATTTCTTGAGAACTCATAGCGATGTTTTTTAGAAAAGAAAATCAAAGCAAATCCAGAATGTTATTTAGAACGACTCTAAACAAATCATTTCAAACGACTTGATTTTGCTACAAAAGTACTTCTTTTTGCATAAAAACAGTCGTTTACAATCAAAAAAACACATAGCGATACAAAAAGTACTTTAAGCGTTACTTTTATAAACACTATAGTAATAATTTTGTTGCACTTTTATGAAAGTGAATTTATGGAAAACAATAACGTACCGAAACACCTTTATTTTTACTCAGTTGGTCTGAGTTATAAAAAAGCTGATGCTGAGGTCAGAGGTCAATTTAGTTTGGATGCTGTTGCAAAAACTCGTTTGCTGGAACAAGCTAAAAATGATGGAATAGAAAGTTTAATTGTTACTTCAACCTGCAACAGAACCGAAATCTATGGTTTTGCAGAACATCCTTTTCAATTAATCAAACTTATTTGCGACAACAGCAACGGTTCTGTTGATGCTTTTCAAAAAGTTGGTTTTGTTTACAAAAACCAAGAAGCAATTAATCATATGTTTCGCGTAGGAACTGGTTTAGACAGTCAGATTCTAGGCGATTTTGAAATTATATCTCAAATTAAAACCAGTTTTGCCCATTCAAAATCAATGGGATTAGCCAATGCTTTTTTAGAAAGATTGGTTAATGCGGTTATTCAGGCAAGTAAAAGAATCAAAAACGAAACAGAAATCAGTTCTGGTGCAACTTCGGTTTCTTTTGCTTCAGTACAATACATTCTTAAAAATGTAGAAGACATCAGTAATAAAAACATTTTGCTTTTTGGAACTGGAAAAATTGGTAGAAACACTTGCGAGAATTTAGTAAAACATACTAAAAACGAACATATTACTTTAATCAACCGAACGAAAGACAAAGCTGAAAAATTAGCTGGAAAACTTAATTTGATTGTTAAAGATTATTCTGAACTTCATTTAGAACTTCAAAAAGCGGATGTTGTGGTTGTTGCAACAGGCGCTCAAAACCCAACGGTTGACAAAGCAATCTTAAATCTTAAAAAACCTTTGTTGATTCTGGATTTGTCTATTCCGAAAAACGTTAATGAAAATGTAGAGGAATTAGACGGTGTAACTTTGATCCATATGGATTATTTATCGCAATTGACAGATGAAACTTTGGAAAACCGAAAATTACACATTCCAGCTGCGGAAGCGATCATTGAAGAAATCAAAGAAGAATTTGTAATTTGGATGAAAGGCCGCAAATTTGCTCCAACAATTAATGCCTTAAAAGAAAAATTAAACGCGATAAAAGCTTCAGAATTAGATTTTCAAAGTAAAAAAATTGCCGATTTTAATGAAGAACAAGCTGAAATCATCAGTAATAGAATCATCCAAAAAATCACTACTCATTTTGCCAATCATTTAAAAGACGACAGCACCATGGTCGATGAAAGCATCGAATGGATCGAAAAAGTCTTCAAGATAAAAGCATCTTAATAAAATCAAATTTTAAACCATATAAGTTATATAAGTTCATTTAAAAATTGTGTTTTACTCAAACTACTTAAATTTGCTTATATAACTTATATGGTTCAAGAAACAAAACATGGCTGAAAAAACAATCAGAATAGGAACGCGTGACAGCGAATTAGCACTTTGGCAAGCACATACTGTTGAGAAAAAACTAAACGATTTAGGTTATAAAACCTCAATTGTTGCGGTTAAATCTCAAGGTGATATTATTCTGGATAAACCTCTTTACGAATTAGGGATTACCGGAATTTTTACCAAAACGCTTGATATTGCTATGATCAATGGCGATGTTGATATTGCTGTGCATTCTATGAAAGATGTTCCGACTGCTTTGCCAAAAGGGATTGTTCAAGGTGCTGTTTTGCCAAGAGCCAATGTTTTGGACATTTTAGTTCATAAAGGAAATCCTGATTTTACAAATCCAAGTACCATTGCAACGGGAAGTCTTCGTCGCCAGGCACAATGGTTCAATAAATATCCAAATCATACGGTTGTTGATTTACGTGGAAACGTAAATACGCGTATGCAAAAACTTCAGGACAATAATTGGGACGGAGCTGTATTTGCCGCTGCAGGTTTAGAGCGCATCAACTTAAAACCTGAAAATTATATCAACTTAGATTGGATGATTCCTGCACCTGCACAAGGCGCAATGCTAGTTGTGGGAATGGAAAATGACAATTATACACTGGATGCGCTTTCGCAGTTAAATGATATTGAAACTGAAATTTGTACCTATATCGAACGTCAGTTTTTGAGAACGCTTGAAGGCGGATGTACAGCCCCAATTGGATCTCTAGTAACATATAATGAAGATGAAGATACTTTGCATTTTCAAGGTGTTTTACTTTCTATTGACGGAAAACAAAAACTAGAA
The DNA here is from genome assembly GCF_004119505.1 of Flavobacterium sp. YO64. Taxonomy (NCBI): domain Bacteria; kingdom Pseudomonadati; phylum Bacteroidota; class Flavobacteriia; order Flavobacteriales; family Flavobacteriaceae; genus Flavobacterium; species Flavobacterium sp. YO64. Next base: position 131,790 of record NZ_NRQV01000006.1, read on the forward strand.
ATCAACAAAACGGTTGATATTTCAGAATGGAAAAAATTAGGTTTTAATTCTGCTCAAGAGATTTTGAATAATGGCGGAACGGAATTAATGAAACAGATTAAAGAAACTCTGAAAAAATAATGGCAAACCCTGTTCCAATAGTATCTACTAAAATATTATCTCCTCTTCATAAACAAGAGCTAATGAAATATGGCATTGAATTAATCGAAGCCGATTTCATTAAAACCGAAAATAAACCTTTTGAATTAAAAGACCTCAACGAGAGTTTGATTTTTACAAGTCAAAATGCGGTTCACAGTGTTTTATCCAATCCAAAATCAGAAGAATTAAAAAAGAAAAACGTCTACTGTGTTGGGCTTAAAACTAAAACGCTTTTAAGCGATAATGGCTTTAATGTTGTGGCTTACACAGGTTACGCTGCAGATTTGGCCGAAATTATTACTTTGATTTACGGAAATGAGAGTTATACTTTTTTCAGCGGCAATTTAAGAAGAGATACTTTACCTGAAACTTTAAAAGAAAACGGAATTAAATTCAACGAAATTCAGGTTTACGAAACTACGCTTCAGCCTCAGAAAATAAAAGCAAATCCAGAAGCGATATTATTTTTTAGTCCGTCTGGAGTTAAAAGTTATCTGAAACACAATACTATAAACAAACAAATCTGCTTTTGTATTGGCGACACCACTGCAGAAGCCTTATCAAAAATCACAAAAAACATCATCGTTGCAGATCAGCCGACAATTGAAGACGTGATCGAAGATGTAATTCACGAGTATAAATAATGTTACGACATCCTGCAAGGTTTTCAAAACCTTGTAGGTTTAAATATAAATCAACAAATACCTACAAGGTTTTGAAAACCTTGCAGGAAAAACAAATAAGAGATGTTAAAAAACGACCTATTTTTAAAAGCATTAAAAGGAGAAACAGTACAGCGTCCGCCGGTATGGATGATGCGTCAGGCAGGAAGATATTTACCAGAGTTTAGAGAACTTCGTGATAAATATGATTTTTTCACACGTTGTGAAACTCCAGAATTAGCTGCTGAAATCACAGTTCAACCTATCAGAAGAATTGCTCCAGATGCTGCGATTTTATTCTCTGATATTTTGGTAGTGCCTCGTGCAATGGGAATTCATGTAGAATTGAAAGACAATTTAGGGCCAATTATCCCAAATCCGATTCGTTCTTTGGCTGATGTTCACAAAGTTTATGTTCCAGATGTAAATGAAACTTTAGGCTACGTTTTTGACGCTGTGAAATTGACTAAAGAAATGCTGAATGACGAAGTGCCATTAATTGGTTTCGCTGGTTCTCCTTGGACAATCTTCTGTTATGCTGTTGAAGGAAAAGGTTCTAAAAGTTTTGATACCGCAAAAGGATTCTGCTTTTCAAATCCGGCAGCAGCGCATACTTTATTACAAAAAATCACTGATACCACTATTTTATACTTAAAAGAAAAAGTAAAATCTGGAGTAAATGCGGTTCAGATTTTTGATTCTTGGGGAGGAATGCTTTCTCCTGTTGATTATCAGGAATTTTCATGGAAATATATTAACCAAATTGTTGATGCTTTAGCTGATATTACCCCGGTTATTGTTTTCGGGAAAGGTTGTTGGTTTGCTCTTGGCGAAATGGGAAAAAGTAAAGCTTCTGCATTAGGAGTTGATTGGACTTGTTCGGCTAGAAATGCTCGTTACTTGTCTGGTGGAAACATTACTTTACAAGGAAATTTTGATCCATCAAGATTACTTTCTCCAATTCCGACTATCAAAAAGATGGTTCACGAAATGATCGACGAGTTCGGAAAAGACAAATATATTGTAAATTTAGGTCACGGAATTTTACCAAATATCCCAGTAGATCACGCAAAAGCATTTATTGACGCGGTTAAGGAATACGGGCAATAATCGTTGATAGTTTTTGGTTGATGGTTGTTGGAAATGTAACGATCAACCAAAAACTATCAAACATCAACTAAATAAAACATGCTGAACAAAGGTCTTAGAGATGAAGAATCTATTAGAATAGAGAATACTCTGCGAACTTTGCATGCCTTAATTTTTGTCCCGAAATTTTGGAATGCTGAAGACACAAGTCTTATTGATGAACAATTAAAAAGTTTCGGCTTAAGTCTGCAGAGAACAATTGAAATTCCAGAAGAGGAATTAATTACTCTATTGCAACAATGTCATTTAGACTGGAATCAGCAAGAACAATTTGCCGATATTTTAATGGGACTTTCTGCAGAGAAACAATTTGATTTTCGAGAAAAAGCTCTTGCCATTTACCAATATATCCAACAAGAAAGCAAAGTTTTTTCCTTTGGGATTAACGCTAAAATTGCTTCGGCCAAAAACAAATAGAAATGAGTTTTACAGATTGGAAAACAGAGCGAATTGAAAACATTCTTCCCGAAGATTTTTACGCTCTTATCGAAAAGAATGCAAAACACATCGAAAAAACTTTTCCAGTAACTTTATCTCATTGCTTAGATTTAGAAAAAACTAAAAATTTCATTGCTTATAATCAAGATAAAGAAAACCATAAAGAGGGATATTATTTTTATCCCAGAGACATAATAACCAATGCATTAATTGGTTATTTATGTATCAAAAGCATCGATAATCGTATTTCTAAATGTGAATTGGGCTATTTTGTTGATGAAGATTATCAAGGAAAAGGAATTACCTCAAAACTGGTTTCAGAAACATTAGATTTTTGTTTTAATACTTTAAAAATGAACAAGGTTTTTATCTGTACTTCAAAAATCAATAAAGCAAGTCAGCAAATTGCATTAAAGCATCATTTTAAACAAGAAGGAATATTAAGAGATGAATTTAAAGGCGGCGACGGAACATTTGAAGATGTCGTTTATTTTGGATTACTCAAATCAGAATATAAGCAACATGAAAGATAAATTTTACGCATACATACAAAAATTACAAGACCAAATCTGCGCTGGATTAGAAGCTGTTGACGGAACTACGAAATTCCGTGAAGATCTTTGGAAACGTCCTGAAGGCGGCGGTGGAAGAACACGTGTTATTGAAAACGGAAATGTTTTTGAAAAAGGCGGAGTAAACATTTCAGCCGTTCACGGAAAACTTCCTGAAACAATGCAAAAAATGTTTAATGTTGGCGAAGCTGATTTCTTTGCCTGTGGATTGAGTTTAGTTTTACATCCAAAAAATCCAATGGTTCCAACGGTTCATGCTAATTGGCGTTATTTTGAAATGTATGATGAATCTGGAAAAGTGATCGAACAATGGTTTGGCGGCGGACAAGATTTAACGCCTTATTATTTGTTTGAGGAAGATGCAAAACACTTTCACCAAACTTGTAAAACGGCTTGTGATAAACATAATCTAGAATTTTATCCAAAATACAAGAAACAATGCGATTCATACTTTTGGAATGCGCATAGAAATGAAGCCCGCGGAATTGGCGGTTTATTCTTTGATTATTGCAAAGCAAATGAGCAAATGTCGATGGAAAACTGGTATAATTTTGTAACCGAAGTTGGTAATAGTTTTCTTGAAGCTTATGTTCCGATTGTAGAAAGAAGAAAAAATTTAGAATATAACCCAGAAAACAGAACGTGGCAAGAAATACGCCGCGGTCGTTATGTCGAATTTAATCTGGTTCACGACAAAGGAACTTTATTTGGTTTAAAAACGAACGGGAGAATCGAGAGTATTTTGATGAGTTTACCTCCGCATGTTCAATGGGTTTACGATCATCATCCAGAAGCGGGAAGCGATGAGGAAAAATTGATCAATGTATTAGAAAACCCAATTGAGTGGATTTAATTATCTTGATTTAAAAATTTATTCAACACATAGAAACATAGATTTAATTATATTAGAGGTGATTTTAGAAAATCATGATTTTTTCACATTGTATTATGTGGCTCATTTTGAGTAAAACGTCTTTTAAATGATCTAAAAACTATGTCTCTATGTGTTTAAAATTGATTTACATAGCATTTTTCACCAGCATTTTTGGGTGTTTTGCTCAAAACGATACTTTACAAAATCGTTATTTTAAATCATACAATGATAAAATTACGGCAAGTATTTATTATTTAGATACTTCCAATAGTTTTCAAATTGCCTCAAATAGTCAAGATCCGAAAACATTTGTTAATCTAATTCCGAATCGCAGAGAACAGATTGGTTTTAATTTAAATTATAAAATCATAGATGTTACGGTTGGTTTTGCTCCCAAATTTCTTGGCGGTAATAAAGGCGATTCTCATTCCAAGCATTTTAATTTTAATACCCGTTTTTATTATAAAAAATGGATGCAGTCTTTTACTTTCATCAATCAAAAGGGATTTTATATTAGTGATGATAATATAACTGCTCAATTGCCAAGGATGAGAACTACTAAAATCGGCGGATCGACAGCTTATGTTTTTAATGATAAATTCTCATTTAAAACACTGGTAAGCCAAAACGAATGGCAGACTAAAAGTTCGGGAAGTTTTATTCCAACATTTTCATTTTATTACACCAATATAGATTTAAATACTCCAGATTCTACTCCAGGAGATATTTATGTATTTACTATTGCGCCCTCCTACTTTTATAATTTTGTAATCAGTGATCGTGTCTTAATTGGAGCGGGCATTGCATTGGGAGCTGGAATTAATGATGTTAACGGAGATACATCAGCGTTATATCAGGCTGATTTCAATTTAAAACTGGCCTATAATAAAGACCGTTTTTTTGCTTTTGCAAGTTTAAATTCGGTAAGTTTTGCTCAAGATGATAAAGTCGATCCTAGACTAAATGACAATATAGGTACTTTAAAAATTTCTGTCGGTTATCGATTTGATCCTCCAAAAAAAGTAAAAGAAGTTTACGATAAAGTCAACAAAAAAATTGGACTGTAAAAAACGCTCTTTCAATAAGTTCTAAAAAATGCTTAAATTAACGGGAATTTATTCCACCTAAAATTCAGTATTATGGCAAATATGAATAGTGAACAATTAAATCGCATGCATTCTGGAAAGGGCTTTATTGCCGCATTAGATCAAAGCGGCGGAAGTACTCCAAAAGCATTAGCACTATATGGAATACAAGAAAGTAGTTTTTCAAATGACGAAGAAATGTATACTCTTGTGCATGAAATGAGGACGAGAATTATAAAAAGCCCAGCATTTGACAGCAAATATATTCTAGGCGCTATTTTGTTTGAAAACACAATGGATCGTAAAATTGACGGCCTCTGGACTGCCGATTATTTGTGGGAGAAAAAACAGATTGTACCATTTTTAAAAGTAGACAAAGGTCTTGCTGATCTTGCAAATGGTGTACAGTTAATGAAACCTATTTCTAATTTGGATGAATTATTGACACGAGCGGTTGAACGAAACGTTTTTGGAACTAAAATGCGTTCTGTTATTAAAGAGGCAAACGCGGCGGGTATTCGTGAAGTTGTTGAACAGCAATTTGCTGTAGGTATCCAAATTTTTAAAAAAGGACTTATTCCTATTATTGAGCCTGAAGTTGATATTTATAGTGCTGATAAGACAAAATCAGAAGAAATTCTAAAAGAAGAAATCTTAAAACAACTAAAAGCGTTAGACAAAGATGTAAAAGTGATGTTGAAATTATCGATTCCAACGGTTAATGATTTTTACAGCGAATTAATGTCTAACCCAAATGTCGTTAGAGTTGTGGCTCTTTCTGGCGGATATTCTAGAGAAGATGCCAATGACAGACTTGCACAAAACCACGGATTAATTGCAAGTTTCTCAAGAGCTTTATCTGAAGGACTTAGTGCTCAACAATCTGATGATGATTTTAATAATACGCTGAAACATACGATAAAAGCCATTTATGATGCTTCTATCACCTAATAAATTATCATTTAAAGCTTAAAAAAAATCCCCGAAATGATTTTTCGGGGATTTGTATTTTATCGATTATTTCGAAGTCATTTCATCAGCTAAATCTAGTGTCTGTAAAATGATATTTTTATCCGATTTTAAAGTGTTCAATTTAACTGCAAAAATCAATTTGTTATTGATTAGTTTTTTAGGAGACTCAAAAGTAATATCTGAAAATTGCTTCGAAATCTTATTAAATTTCTCAAAATCAGACGCACTAGTATTTTCTGATTTAGCAAAAACATTTACTGTCTCACCGATATTCAGCTTTCCAAACATATAATTTTTCTTTAAATCTTTTTTTGCTTCGGCCAAAAATGATCCTTTTCCTTTACTAAAATAATCAAGTGTGTTTGCTACCACAACAACGTCTTTATCTTTGATAATAAACAAATCACCATATTCTTTTGTTCCTTCTATCAGGAAAGCATTTCCGTTTTGAGTTAGAAATTGTTTACGAACGCCTAACTGTAAAAGCTTATCGCCAAATGTTGGATGTGTAGAGGTAAAAATTACAGCAAAAAGCGGTACTGTTTTCTTAATTTTTTCTTCTTTTTCTATCGGCTCAAAATTTTCATCATAATCGTACGATTTAGAAACTACCTCAACTTTCTTACTGTCGTATAAAAACAAGCTCAAATCACCGTCAAAAAGCTTTGCAGTTGCCTCTTCATCAACAATTGTAGAAATCAAATCTGTAACCACGGCCAAATCATCGCTCTTTAACGCAGGACTATTAAACAAATCGGTCATTAAAGACGGAATGTTTTCAAGTGCTGCTTGGGTATTGATGTGATAAGACATATAACCCAAAGGCTTGTTTGCAGGAAAATAATTAAATATGTTTTTGTTGATTTTTCTATTGCTGATTTTCCCCACAACTTCTGCAATCTGTTCTGAATATTCGATAACTTCTTCTATTCGCGCATTGTTGTTGTCGAAATAAAAATCGAGATTTATCCCTTTTACAAAATTGCCCAAATTTTTCTGATTTGGTAAAAATTTATCATAACCTCCAAAAATTGCCATTGGATAAGAGTAAGAGGAATATAAGCTAGTCATAACTGCACCATAATTTACCCATGATGAAATATCTGCAAGTACATTTATTTTATCGGATACAGGAGCAGTAAACCCTTTTTCAAACAATGCTTTTATCTTCAAATTTTGCTGTTCAGCCAGTTTTTGATTAAAGTCATCTTCTTCTTTAGTGTATTCAGCATAAGATTCACTATTATATGAATCTTCTTCTGTTTCAGATTCTTCTACTGCTGTTGAATTATCAGCAGCTGCCGGCTCCTCAATAGACAATTCTTTATAAGGTTCATCTATTGCAATTGAATCTTGCAGTGTATTTGCCGCTGTAATATCATATCGGTTTGAGTGAAATTTCTTTGTTAATTTTAATATTACCAAATAATTATCGTTCCAAGCAAATGATTCTTTTTCATTTTTTGAAGTAAGAATGCTGAAATTTCCAAAATCCTGAATAGTTGGAGCTATAACCGAATCTGTGTATTTATTCAGGCTGTATTCTTGCAGTAAAAACTGTCTTGCAGCTTCTTTATTCTTTATCGGAATAGTGATTTGACAATACGGAATACTGTCTGTAAAATTTCCATGAACGGTTAATTGTTTGTCTAAATAAAAAAGGGATGTGTACTTGCTGATATCAAAACCTGAATTTCCCTCTTTGTACTTATTCAATACAGGATGATTTAATACTTCATCGATATTTACTTTTTTTGAAAGCTGATTTCCGTTAAATTGTACAAAATAGTCGTATTTATTTTGATTGTTTTGACCAAAGGTCAGATAGGTGGCGAATACTAAAAATAAAGTGCAGAATTGCTTCATAAATCAAGGCGTTAATTGGATTGTATTGTTCATTAATGTCGATTTTTTAAGTACGCTGTACATACTCTGTTTTAAAAAAACCGTCTTTTTGTTTTTGGATATTTTACTATTGGTATTTTCAACTGATAAAATGTCTTTGTCGAAAGTATAAATCGCTGTTATACTGGCTTCTTCAAGATCTTTCTTTTTCTTTGGATCCTTAATTACTTTTTCGGGAACTGGATAGGATGCAATTCTTTCAAAATTTTTAGCATTACTGCTAAAATGAATTTGATCACGCTGATTGTTAATCGTATTTACAACAGCGTTTAGAGCTTTTATATTGGCGTAATTAAGTTTGATGATGAAAATGTAATTGTCAAAATCTGTTTTGGTTGTAACGTTTGAAATTCCAGCAATTTTTAAAGCTTTCCCTTTAAAGTCTTCTAATTTCTGAGAGATTTCCTGTTCGTTTGGGATTTTAACTCCATCGACTTCTTCTAAAAAAATAGCTGATTTGGTTTTAAACCATGATTTCGAAAAATCGATCATCAATGTATATTCACCACTTTGGTCGTCGTGATGTTTGATTCTTTCTGTTATCTCAAAACAACTCGTCAAGAGCAAACAGCAGCAGAAAGCAAGAATTTTCTTCATTTAGCAAATTTATGCGAAATATTTTAAAAACCTACCGCAAAGGTTTCTTAAAATTCAGCTTATAAAAGCATCAATTTTTAGATAATATTAACGGATTCTGCACAGGTCTAAACTCCTTATTCTGTTGATTTTTGATTAACTTTGCGCTACTTGTTAAAAAAGTAAAATAATCTTCAAAAAAATAAAATAACAACTGCACTTTTAGAAATTAAGATTTATTGATCTGTTTTCAAAGAAATCAGGTTTCAAAGTCTGAAATCTAAAATCTAAAATCTAAAATTTTATGTTCCCATTACAAAGAAACCGTCGTTTGAGAACCAATGAATCAATTCGTTCTTTAGTACGTGAAACCAGTTTAAGTCCGCAGGATTTTATGCTTCCAATGTTTGTTGCTGAAGGAAAAGATGTAAAAGCAGCTATTCCGTCAATGCCGGGAATTTACCGTCATTCGTTAGATAACACAATCAAAGAAGTAAAAGAAGCATGGGATTTAGGTATAAAAGCGGTAAATATCTATGTAAAAGTCAGCGATAATTTAAAAGACAACAAAGGAACTGAAGCTTGGAATAAAGACGGCTTGATGCAGCAAACTATTCGTGCGATAAAAGACGCTGTTCCAGAAATGATCGTTATGCCGGATGTCGCTTTAGATCCATATTCAATCTATGGTCATGACGGGATTATTGAAAATGGTCAATTAATCAATGATGCAACTGTTGATGCTTTAACTCGAATGAGTTTAAGCCATGCAGAAGCTGGAGCTGATTTTGTTGCTCCAAGTGATATGATGGATGGAAGAGTTTTGGCGATTAGAAAGGCTTTGGAAGAAAACGGACATCATAATGTTGGAATTATGAGTTACAGTGCTAAATATGCTTCGGCATTTTATGGTCCCTTTCGTGATGCTTTAGATTCTGCTCCCGTAGATTCCCAAAATATTCCAAAAGATAAGAAAACATATCAAATGGATTATGCTAACCGAATTGAAGGAATTCGCGAAGCATTATTAGATGTTGAAGAAGGTGCAGATATTGTTATGGTAAAACCAGGAATGGCATATTTAGACATTGTTCGTGAGGTAAAAAATGCGGTACATGTTCCTGTTGCTGTTTACCAAGTATCTGGTGAATACGCTATGGTAAAGGCCGCAGCCGAAAGAGGATGGTTAGATCACGATAAAATTATGATAGAGCAACTTTATTGCATTAAGCGTGCAGGCGCTAGTATTATCTCTACTTACTTTGCAAAAGAAGCTGCCGTAATTTTAAATAAATAATATGAAAAAAGTATTATTCTTATCTGCTGTTTTAGCATTTGCTTCATGCAAAAAAGAAGCGGCTGAAAACCCAGATCATAATCCAGCTGAAACGTATACTGAAGGAGAATCTGCAGAAGCCAAAACGCCAGAAGCTTTAGGAAAAGAAATTTTTGAAGGAAGAGGAAACTGTACTTCTTGTCATCAAGTTGATCAAAAAGTAATTGGACCAAGTATTAAAGAAATCGCACAGATTTACAAAGATAAAAATGCTGATATCGTTACATTCTTAAAAGGAAAAGCGGAACCAATTGTTGATCCAAGCCAATTTGCGGTTATGAAAACTAATATTCCGATAACGCAGGCAATGTCTGATGAAGAATTAAAGGCTATTGAAACGTATATCTACAGTCAATTAAAATAGTTTTATATTCCTGTTGACATACAGTTGTCACTACCTCATTTTAAATTTACAATTCAACAAAAATGAAGTAAAATGAAAATTCAGAAATTCGATATTATTGGTATTTCGGTAAGAACGACAAACGAAAATGGTCAATCAGCTCAGGATATTCCTGCGCTTTGGAACAAATTTATGACAGAAGGAATTCAGCAAAAAATTCCGGGTAAAATTTCAGAAGAGATTTTTTGTATTTATACCGATTATGAAAAAGATCACACCAAACCTTACACGACTATTTTAGGCTGTAAAGTTGAAAGTTTAGATTTCGTACCTGAAAATATGGTTGGTAAAACAGTTGAAGCAGCTGATTATGAAAAAATTATTGCCAAAGGAAATTTGACTGAAGGTATTGTTTATAATAAATGGCTGGAGATTTGGAATTCGGATCTAGATCGAATTTTTACAGCAGATTTTGAAGTTTATGGAGAAAAAGTCCAAGACCCAAAAAATGCAGAAGTTGATATTTACATTGCAATTCGATAAGACATAAAAACAAAAACGGCGCTGAATCAGCGCCGTTTTTTTATGGATTTTATTCTTACCAGATTTTAACTCTCTTAGCAGGATCAATATACATTTTGTCTCCTTTTTTAATATCAAAAGCTTGGTAAAAAGCATCTACGTTTTGAATTGGCACAACTGCTCTGTACATTCCTGGAGAATGCGGATCAGTTTTAACCTGACTTTTAATTGCTTCGTCTCTAGATTTTGTTCTCCAAACGGTAGCCCAAGAAATAAAGAAACGCTGCTCTGGCGTAAAGCCGTCAATTAATCCTGGATTTCCGTTTGCTTTTAAATACAATTGCAACCCGTCATAAGCAGCATTGATTCCGCCTAAATCTCCAATATTCTCTCCTAAAGTAAATTTACCATCTACGTGAATTCCTGGTAAAGGCTCTAAAGCGCTGTATTGATCAGCCAATGCAGTTCCAAGAGTTGTAAATTGTTTTAGATCTTCTGGTGTCCACCAGTCAACAAGATTTCCATCGGCATTATAACGCGCTCCAGAATCATCAAAACCATGAGAAATTTCATGACCGATAACAGCACCAATTCCACCATAATTAACTGCTTCATCAGCTTGATAATTGTAGAAAGGCGGTTGTAAGATTGCCGCTGGGAATACAATTTCGTTATACGATGGATTGAAATAAGCATTAACTGTTTGAGGCGACATTCCCCACTCTGTTTTATCAACTGGTTTACCCAATTTTGCTAAACTTTCTGCATAAGACCATTTTGATATATTTTTCATATTATCAAAATAAGTTCCGCCTTCGCTAACGTTTTTAAGTTCTAGTTTAGAATAATCTTTCCATTTATCAGGATATCCAATTTTAATGGTTAGTCTCTTTAGTTTTTCAATTGCTTTTGCTTTTGTTGGAGCAGACATCCAAGGCAATGCATTAATTCTGTTTTCATAAGCTAACATTACATTAGCAATCATGTTCTTTGCTTTGTCTTTTGCCTCAGCAGGAAATAATTTTTCTACATACAATTTTCCTAAAGCTTCTCCAGTAACACCATTAATTACCTGCAATGCCATTTCTTCACGAGGACGTTGTTTTAAAGCCCCTGTAAGGGTTTTTCCGTAGAAATCAAAATTTGCTTCTTCAATAGCTGTAGTCAACGTTGAAGCATTTCTATTCAATAAAGACCATTTTAAATATTCTTTCCATGCTTCTACTTTCTTTTCAGAAAGTGTTTTTTCTAAAGCAATCATATAACGCGGCTGCGATACATTTACTGAATCTAATTTCGTCATTCCGATTCCAGTGAAATATTTCTCCCATTGAATAGAAGGCGTATTTTTCTTTAAATCAGCAATTGCAGTTGGATTGTATTGTTTTCTGCGGTCTCTTCTTTCAACACGGTCTAATCTTGGAGCAGAAAGTTCAATTTCTAAAGCTAAAATTTGTTTTGCGCTTTCTTTTGCTTTTGCAGGAGATTCTCCAATATATTGTAACATTCTCGCAACGTGTACTTCGTATTTTTCACGTTTTTCTTTTGAATCTTTATCGTCTGAATTGTAATAATCTTTATCAGATAATCCTAAACCTCCCGGTCCTAGGTTAACGGTGTTTTTGTTACTGTTTTTAGCATCTGCTCCAACATATACTCCAAAAAAACCAATACCTCCTTGCGGCTGCATTTCGATAAAGAAATTCTGAAGATCGGTAACATTCTTAATAGCATCGATTTTCTTCAAAACAGGTTGAAGTGGCGTAATTCCGTTTTTATTACGACCAACAGTGTCCATAATCGTATTAAACAAAGCAATTGCTTTACCTTGATCTGTATTTGATTTATATTTAGGATCTTTTGATGCTTCTTTTAGAATAGCAAGAGCATCATTATCAGTCTTCTGACGCAATTCGTTAAAACTTCCCCATGAATTTCTATCGCTTGGAATTTCTGTTTTGTCCAGCCAAGCTCCATTTACGTAACGAAAAAAATCATTTTTTGGGCTCACTTTCGTGTCCATATTAGAAAGATTGATACCCGGTTCTTTCTTTTTTGCGTCTTGTGCCTGAGTTGCAGTAATTGTAATCATTGCAGAAACAACACAAAACAACGGCTTTCTAAACTGTTTAATCATTTTTATTTATAGTTTTTAGTATATACACAAACATATTGCAATTATTCTAAACTATTTGTTAAATACACTAAATAATTAATTTGATACTTTATACAAACAAAAACGGCGCTGAATCAGCGCCGTTTTCTATGGTTTCATATTATCTTACCAAATTTTTACTCTTTTATCTGGACTTACAAACATTTTATCACCGCTTTTAATTCCAAAAGTAGTGTAAAAAACGTCCATGTTTTGAATTGGAACATAAGCTCTGTACATTCCCGGAGAGTGTGGATCTGTTTTTACTTGATTTTTTATCGCTTCGTCTCTTGATTTTGTTCTCCAAACTGTTGCCCAAGAAATAAAGAAACGCTGTTCTGGTGTAAAACCATCAATTAAACCAGGATTTCCGTGTTTCTTTAAATACAACTGCAATCCATCGTAAGCTGCATTTATTCCACCTAAATCTCCAATGTTTTCACCCAATGTAAATTTACCATCTACATGAATTCCCGGCAAAGGCTCTAATGCGCTGTATTGATCTGCTAATTTATCGCCAAGTGCTGTAAATTGTTTTAAATCTTCAGGCGTCCACCAGTCTACAAGATTTCCTTCGGCATTGTAGCGTGCTCCAGAATCATCAAAACCATGTGAAATTTCATGCCCGATTACAGCTCCGATTCCTCCATAATTTACAGCTTCGTCAGCTTGATAATTGTAAAACGGCGGTTGTAAAATTGCTGCTGGAAAAACAATTTCGTTATAAGATGGATTGTAATACGCATTTACCGTTTGCGGTGACATTCCCCATTCTGTTTTATCAACTGGTTTGTTTAATTTTTCAATTCCTTTTTTGAAATTCCATTTTGCTATATTGCGCGAATTATCGAAATAACTTCCGCCTTCTGCAATACTTTTAATTTCAAGCGCTGAGTAATCTTTCCATTTATCAGGATAACCTACTTTAATGGTGATTTTGTTTAATTTTTCAATTGCTTTTACTTTCGTTTCTGCAGACATCCAAGTTAAGTTGTTGATACGATTTTGGTATGCAGTAATTACATTTTGAATCATATCTAAAGCTTTGGTTTTAGCTTCAGCTGGAAAAACTTTCTCAACGTACAATTTACCAAGTGCTTCACCAACACTATTATTTACAATTTGTAATGCTTTTTCTTCACGCGGCAATTGTTTTATTGCACCTCTTAAAGTTTTGCTGTAGAAATCGAAATTAGCCGTTTCAACATCTGTTGATAATTTCGTTGCATAAGTATGGATTAAATCCCATTTTAAATATTCTTTCCATTGTCCAACTTTATTAGCTGTAAAAACAGTTTGAAGCGCTTTCATGTATTTAGGCTCCATAACTACAACTGTATCAAGCTTTGCTAAACCTATTCCAGTAAAATAAGCTTCCCATTTTATAGCTGGTGTTAACTTTTGAAGTTCAGCAATTGTCATTGGATTATATTGTAAACGGCTGTCTCTGCTTTCAACACGATTTAATCTTGGTTTTGACAATTCTGTTTCTAAAGCTAAAATAGCCGAAGCACTTTGCTTTGATTTTTCTGGAGATTCGCCAATAAACTGCATCATCTTTGCAACATGCAATAGGTATTTTGCACGTTTTTCTTTAGAATCTTTATCTTCAGAAATATAATAATCTTTATCTGGTAATCCCAATTGGTTAACTCCTAGATATACCGAATTTTTAGAGCTGTTTTTTTCATCTGAACCCACATAAGTTCCGAAAAAACCAGCTGCACCTTCTTGCTCAACTTCGATTAGATATTTTTGAAGATCGGCAACACTTTTAATTGCATCAATTTTTTTCAAATAGGATTGTAAAGGTGTAATTCCTTGTTTGTTTCTGCCTACAGTATCAAGAACAGTTGCAAATAAGTTTATTGCTTTTCCTTGATCAGTATCTGATTTGTACTTTGGGTTTTTTGATGCTTCTTTTAGGATAGACATTGCATCTTTGTCTGTTCTCTTTATCAATTCATTGAAACTTCCCCAAGTTGTACGATCACTTGGAATTTCGGTTTTACTTAACCAAGTTCCGTTTACATATTGAAAAAAGTCCTGACCTGGACTAACTTTGGTATTCATGTAAGAAACATTAATACCAGGCTCTTTTGGAGCTGCGTTTTGTGCTTTAACTGCAGTTAATGAAAACATTACAGAAAAGACACAAAATAAGGGTTTTGTAAATTGTTTGTTCATTTTCGAGTGTGATTTTTGTGTTAATACAAAAATATTGTTAATATTTGGAATTTTGTGTTAAAATCAAAGCAATAATTAGCGGCAGTATTTTAGTAAAAAGTATAACCTCCGCCATTTCTGCTTTTTAAGATTTAAACCCTCTCCAATTTCTAGAAAGTAAGTTTCGGCAGTGTGTGCATTTAATTATAAAATCTGTGAAATCTACGTGAAACAAAAAGCATTGCATACTTTACAAGATTAAAAAAATCAAAGCTGTTAAAAAGCGTTATAGTTGTGCCTTTTAAAGTGCTCTTTTCGTATTTTTGCGCCAAATTGTTTTTATGAAATCGCTTCTATACAAATACCGCAAATTCTTTATTGTATTAATTGTCTTTTCGGTTGTCACTATATCTTTATTTTATTCGGCTTTAAAACCACAAAAAACACTGCCTATTTTTAATCCTGCCGATGTTAATCCAGAATTAGTCGACAGCACCGTTCAATACAAAAGTAAATACCATACAATTGCTGATTTTTCGTTTGTAAATCAAAATGGAGATACGATTACTCAAAAAAACTACGAAGGAAAAATTTATGTTGCTGATTTTTTCTTTACAACCTGTGGTTCTATTTGCCCAAAAATGACAACAAACCTTGAAGAGGTTCAAAAAGCCGTTTTAAACAATCCAAAAGTTATGCTGCTTTCGCATACTGTTTTTCCAGAAGTGGACAGCATTCCTGTTTTGAAAGCTTATGCAGTAAAACATGGTGTTGTAGACAGCAAATGGAATTTGGTTACGGGCGACAAAAAAGAAATCTATACGATGGCCAGAAAATCGTATTTGGCGGTAAAATTAGGTCGACCTGATCAATTGTACGATATGGTTCATACTGAAAATTTTGTTTTGGTTGATCAAAAAAGACGTGTTCGCGGTTTTTATGACGGAACGAATAAAGAAGAAATTAAACGTCTGCTGGAAGACATCGATTTCTTGTGTAAGGAGTAAAATCCTCAATTTTTAGAAAGATTTAGCATTTTCAGGTGTGTTAAATGCCTTGAAATAAAGAATTATTGCCTATTTTTGCAATCTAAACTCAATCTAAATAAGCTTGCAAAATACAATCCACACCCTGAAAAAAGGCGATAAAGCCATTATCAAAGATTTTGATATCGATTTGATTCCTTTAAAATTATTAGAGATGGGTTGTTTGCCGGGCAGCTTAGTCGAAATGCTTCAAATTGCTCCTTTTGGAGATCCTTTATATTTAGATATAAATGGTTCGCATGTAGCCATACGTGTTGAAACTGCTCGTGAAATTGAAGTTGAACTTATCAAAAACAATTTGTAATGAGCATTCAAAATATCAATGTTGCCCTTATTGGGAATCCAAATACTGGAAAGACTTCTGTTTTTAATCAACTTACTGGCTTAAATCAACAAGTGGGGAATTATCCCGGAATTACGGTTGAGAAAAAAATAGGTTTCTGTAAATTGCCGCATAACATCAAAGCTAATATTTTGGATTTGCCTGGAACGTACAGTTTAAATGCAAGTTCGATGGACGAAAGTGTTGTTATTGAACTTTTGCTGAACAAAAACGACAAGTTGTATCCAGATGTTGCTGTTGTGGTTACTGATGTTGAAAACTTGAAACGAAATTTACTGATTTATACTCAAATAAAAGATCTTGAAATTCCGACGATTCTAGTTATTAATATGTCTGATCGTATGGAAAGCAAGGGAATTAGTTTAGACATTCCGTATTTAGAAGAAAAACTAAAAACTAAAATTGCTTTAGTAAGTTCTCGCAAGGGTTTAGGAATTGAGCAATTAAAAGAACTAATTGTTTCCTACAAGACAATTCCGCACGAACCATGCTTAAATGCTTCTGTAATTGATCCAGAATATTTTGAAAATTTACAAAAAGCATTTCCAAATCAATTAATGTACAAATTGTGGCTGGTAATTACGCAGGATGTTAATTTCTCGAATTTAGATCGAAATGAAATTCGAAGCACTTTTACTAAATCACATTCAGAATTAAAACGTCTGCAGCAAAAAGAAACCATTAAAAGGTATCAGTTTATAAATGATGTTTTAAAGGAAGGTTTAAAAGTCGATGCCTCGATAGCAAAAGATTTTAGAGCAAAACTAGATCGTGTTTTAACTCATAAATTTTGGGGTTATGCTATTTTTCTAGGTATTTTGTTTATCATTTTCCAGTCTATTTTCAGTTGGTCGACGATACCAATGGATTTCATTGACAGCTCTTTTGCATCGTTAAGCAGCTGGGTTGCTGATGAACTGCCAAGCGGTATTTTAACCGATTTGCTTTCGCAAGGAATTATTCCGGGAATTGGCGGGGTTATAATTTTTATTCCGCAAATTGCCTTCTTGTTTTTATTTATTTCGATTCTGGAAGAGAGCGGTTATATGAGTCGTGTTGTTTTTTTAATGGATAAAATAATGCGCAAATTCGGGCTTTCAGGAAAAAGTGTTGTGCCGTTAATTTCAGGAACTGCTTGTGCTATTCCGGCAATTATGGCAACACGAAATATCGAAAACTGGAAAGAACGTTTAATTACTATTTTGGTAACGCCATTTACAACTTGTTCTGCAAGATTACCTGTTTATGCGATCATGATTTCGTTAGTGATTCCTAACAAACGTGTTTTAGGAATTTTCAATCTGCAGGGATTGTCTTTGATGTTTTTGTATTTACTAGGATTTGTTGCGGCTATACTTTCGGCATATGTTTTAAATAAGGTTTTAAAACTAAACTCAAAATCGTATTTTGTTGTTGAAATGCCAAGTTACAAATTACCGCTTTTGAAGAATGTTGGAATCAATGTTGTCGAAAAAACGAAAGCTTTTGTTCTTGGTGCTGGTAAAATTATCTTAGCAATATCTGTTATTTTATGGTTTTTAGCTTCTTTTGGGCCTGGAAAAGATTTTAATGACGCGGAAAACATTGTAAAAGAAAGATTCGCAAATACGACTTTAAATGAAGTTCAATTTGAAAATGAAGTAGCGTCTCAAAAAATAGAGAATTCTTATATCGGGATTATGGGTAAAGCTATCGAACCTGTAATTTCTCCTTTGGGTTATGATTGGAAAATTGGAATAGCTATTATCAGTTCTTTTGCCGCTCGTGAAGTTTTGGTGGGAACTTTAGCAACAATTTACAGTGTTGGAGACAGCGATAATGAATCGACAATTAAGAGCAAAATGCAAAAGGAAGTTAATCCTGAAACGGGCGAAAAGATATTCAATTTCGCCAGCGGTATTTCATTGCTGTTATTTTATGCTTTTGCGATGCAGTGTGCCAGTACATTAGCGATTACAAAAAAAGAGACAAATTCATGGAAATGGCCTGTTGCACAGCTTTTCTTTATGACTGGACTGGCTTATTTTACGGCTCTTTTGGCTTATCAATTTTTAAAATAAATCACCATGATACAAGAAATAATTGCTTTTGGAATCCTTTTTATCGCGGTCGCTTTTTTGATCAAAAAGTTTTTTTGGAAGTCTAAAAAGAAAAAAGACTGTGGTGATGGTAATTGCGGGTGTTCATAGGGAAAAGGTTCTGAGCTGCTGAGGTTCTAAGGTTTATAAGAGCCTTGGCTTGATTCAGCTTTACAAATGACTGATATTTAAAAAATGGCAAATTTCATTTACTGTTTATTCTTTATATCCTTAAATTTATCAATATATTTAATACTTTCTAAACAAGTTCTTTTAAATCGATACATCAATTTAGGCATTGCATCTTTTTTTATAATTGTATATTTAATACACCAATTAAATCTCTTTCCCGATCAAATAAATACATCAGACTTTAGAAAAATATGCGTTTTTAGTGTCGTTCTAATATTTTGGTTTTATCTCAATAGCTTTTTTTTAAAACAAATGGAACCTAAAAAAAATGCTCTAAATTATTTCAATAAAGGCATATTTATCTTCGTAAAAAAAGGTTTTCTAATTTATCTTCTTTATACGATGACAACAATAACTCAAATTGACTGGGTTTATCGGATAAACTAAAACCCAAAAGATCCATAAAATTCTAAGTCTAACTCGTTGGGTGTAATTACAAAAAAATCCAACACATAGAAACATAGATTTTATACCTAAAAAAGGAGACAAAAAGAAACTCGTTTCTTTCGCATAGTGCAGCTCTGTGTATTTTAAAAAAGTGAAACGCCTAATTTTTGACTGCAAAATCTATGTTTCTATGTGTTGAAAATAATTGCTTCCAACAAGTTAACTTTAGAAAAGTATTATTCCACAGATATGCTCAAAAGTAAAAACACAAAGCCTCGCAGAGAATTAAAAATCTTTGCGAGGCTTTGTGTTTATTTGGTGAATATCTGCAAAACAAAAACTTACTTCACTCCTTCCCACTCTGCATAAAACTGAGCTAGAAATGTTTCCATAAAACGATGTCTTTCTGCCGCAATTTGTTTTCCTTTTTCGGTATTCATTTTATCTTTTAGGAGTAAAAGCTTTTCGTAAAAATGATTTATTGTTGGCGCACTATTTTTCTTGTACTCTTCTTTTGTCATGTTTGTCACCGGCGCAATTTCGGGGTTGTGCAAGGCTCTATTTTTGAATCCTCCGTAATTGAATGCTCTTGCAACTCCAATTGCTCCAATTGCATCTAAACGATCAGCATCCTGAACAACATCTAATTCTATCGAAGAGAACTTTTTCTCGAAATTTCCGCCTTTATAAGAGATATTTTCAATGATATTGACAACGTGCTGTATAATTTCTTCTGAAACACTTTCTGACTCTAAAAACAACCGTGCTGTTTTGGGCCCAATTGTCTCGTCTCCGTTATGAAATTTACTATCGGCAATATCATGAAGTAAAGCTCCTAATTGAACAACAGTAAGGTCACAATTGGTATCATTTGCAATTAAAAGTGCATTCTTGTAAACACGTTCAATATGAAACCAGTCGTGTCCGCCTTCGGCATCATTTAATTTCTCTTTTACAAAAGTGATTGTTTTGGTTATAAGTTCAGAATTATTCATAAGTGTATTTAGTTTGTAATAAAAGCATTCTGATCAAACAGATTTATATTCGCTTTTATATTTAAAATAAAAAAGTTGATTGTTAAAGCTTTAAGACTTTAACAATCAACAATGTTTTCAATATCAATTGCAAAAATCAATTTTAAATCTAAAATCAGTAATCTGCAATCTAATATCTATAATCTCGCTGGTTCAACCCATTTAAAGATATGTCCTTCAGCAGGAATTACTAATCTTTCAGAAATTCTAGCCATACGAGCTGGTAATTTCATTAAGTAATCACGTGCTTTTTCTGCTTCATCTGTCAAATTAGTAACTTTGTCAATTTCCCATTTGTTGATTAATTTCTGCATAATATCAACATAATCGTTAGCTGTGTAAACACCAATACGTTGTGCTGAATCTGAGAATTGCTCAAAAGCGGTACTTATTTTTTGACCTGATTCTCTTAAAAAGTGAGCCGGCATAACAATTTTCTGCTTCATCATGTATTGAAAAGCCAGCATCATTTCGCTTGGATCAACTTGGAAAATTCTGGTAACAAATTCACTGTAAGCATGATGATGACGCATTTCGTCGCCTGCAATCATTTTACACATTTTAGACAACTTGTTGTCACCAAATTTCTTAGCGATCTGCGCTACTCTATTGTGGGAAACATAAGTTGCTAATTCCTGAAAACTGGTATATACAAAGTTTTTGTACGGATCAGTTCCTGTTCCAATATCAAAACCGTCGTTAATTAAATGCTGTGTTGTCATTTCGATTTCACGCATATTTACACGACCAGACAAATACAAGTATTTATTTAAAAGATCACCGTGACGGTTCTCTTCTCCTGTCCATTGTCTAATCCATTTAGACCATCCATTGCCGCCATTTTCTACTTGGTTTATACCTTCTACATCCATTAACCAAGATTCATATGTTGGCAAAGCTTCTTCGGTAATTGTATCACCTACAAGCGTTACCCAGAAATCGTATGGCAGTTCTTTGGCAATTTCACGCAATTCTTTTACCTCTTCAAAAAAGTTTTCACCTTCAGAATTAGGCAAAAAATCAGACGGCTGCCAAATTTTTTCCACAGGAATTAAATACTGTTCAACGAAGCTGTCAACGTTTTTTTCCAAAAACTGCATCACTTCTAATCTAATGTTTTTTATAGACATTACTTATTTTAAATTTGGATTTAAGTTTAGCTTTTTACTAAAATTAAATCTGTTTATACTCGTTTACTCCTTCTACAACTGCCTTTTCTGTCAAAGCCATTAGTTCTGCAAAATCATACTCTTTTACAGCCATTGCTTTATGCACTGTAAAGGTAAGGCGATTTCCTAAACCAACAGGAAACATTCCATAACGCACCATTTTCCATGAATTGTTAATACTTACTGGCACAACATACGCTGAAGGCGCATATTTACATAGAATTTTTAAACCACTTTGGGCAAATTCTTTTGGTTTTCCAGTTTTGCTGCGGGTTCCTTCTGGAAAAATCACAGCAGATCTAGTGTTTTTTTCGATATATTCAGACAAGCCTTTGATTACTGGAATCGCTTGTTTAGGGTCTTTACGGTCAATTAGTACAGATCCTCCGTGGCGTAAATTAAATGATACACTCGGGATTCCGCTCCCTAACTCCTTCTTACTTACAAATTTACAATGAAAACGTCTAAAGTACCAAATCATTGTTACGATATCGTACATACTTTGATGATTTGAAACGAAAATAAGCGGTACTCCTTTAGGAATAGTATCTACACCTTCAATTTTATAGGTTGTTCCAACAAGATTTGTACATTTTAAAAGGCAAAAGTTCAGGTAATCAACGCTTTTTTTATGCGCCTGATAACCAAAAAGGTTTAAACAAACCCATTGTATCGGATGAAAAACCGCTAAGCATAATCCAAAACATAAATAATAAATTACAGATATAGGATACGAAATTACCTTTTGCATGCTTTTAAAAATTAAAGGCCAAAAGTAATAAATATATTTTTAGCGGTATAAAAATTAAAAACAATAACCATTTTTATGCTTTAATTGTACCTTTGTACCAAAATTTGCAAATTTTTTCTGAATTAAATGAACTTTACTTACCCTAAAAATGAACGCTTAAAGAGCAAAACGACAATTGGTTTACTGTTTTCTGAAGGAAAATCGGTTTCAAAATACCCGCTTCGTTTGGTTTATTGTCCAGTGGGAGAAAATTCAGAAGAAAAAACAAAAATTGGAGTTTCGGTATCTAAAAAATATTTTAAAAAAGCGGTTGATCGAAATTATTTCAAAAGGGTTTTAAGAGAAACCTATCGTTTAAACAAACATCTACTTCTAGATAATCTGGATCAGCCTTATTCTTTCATGTTTTTTTATCAAACAAAAGACAGATTATCTTACGAAGAAATCAACACAAAAACGATTCAATTGTTTGAAAAATTCATACTTCAAATTAAGAAAACTCAGGAATCTGAAAATAAAACAGAGTTGTAGACCTCAAAACTCATTTTGTATCTTAATTTAGACAAAAAATTATAAAAAAATTGTAGTTTTAGCTCTAAATTGAAACTTTATGCGATATATTTTCTTTTTAACATGTTGTTTTTTAGTTCTTTCGGGCTGCAATAAAGCTGATGCAAAGCATGAAGATCTTGCCGTAAGTAATATAGAAATGCCTCCGCCACCGCCCGCAGGTGCAAGTGAGTCTAATACAAAAGATCAGGATAAAAATTTAGCTTCACCAGAAATCCCCCAGAAAATTATCAAACAAGCTTCGCTTCGATTTGAAACTAATGATTTAGAAAAAACTTTCGACCAAATCAAAACGGCTATTACAGCTAATAAAGGAAGTATTCTTAGTGATTCTGAAGGAAAAGATTATAACACTATTTTTAGAAATTTAACTGTAAAAGTTCCAAGTCAGAATTTTGATCCTTTTTTAAGTTCGGTCTCAAAAGGCGTTTCGTATTTTGAACGCAAAGATATTTCGGCAGAAGATGTTACAGAACAATATATTGATCTGAATTCGCGATTAAAAACAAAGCAAAAGCTGGAAGAGCGTTATCTGCAAATTCTGCAAAAAGCAACTAAAATTAGTGAAATTTTAGAAATTGAAAAGCAAATTTCGGCGATTCGTGAAGAAATTGAAGCGAAACAAGGTCAACTAAAATATTTGGAAAGCCGAGTTTCTGAAAGTACTGTTACTATTGAATTTTACAAAACAATCGCAGAACAGGAAGGAGTTAAAACATCTTATGGTGCTAAAATCTGGACGGCATTTAAATCTGGTTTTTTTGGCTTGTCTAGTTTTTTCATTTGGCTTTTAAGCGTATGGCCATTTGTGTTAATGGTTTGTGCAGCGGTTTATTTTATTAGAAGAAGATTTAAAAGAAAAAAACAATAATCATGTATCCTTATTTCAAAAAGAAATTTATCATACCAGCTGTTGCGGCAGGGTTTTTATTTGTTGGAACCAGTTTTAAAGAAGATTTCTTTGAAATTGCCAAGCAAATAGAAATTTTTACAACTCTATTTAAAGCGGTTAACACCAATTATGTAGATGAAACGAATCCGGGTGATTTGATGGATAAAGCTATCAAAAGTATGCTTGGAAGTTTAGATCCTTACACGGTTTACTTTAACGAACAAGATGTTGTTAATTTTAAAATTAATAATACTGGCGAATATACTGGAATTGGCGCTATGATAGCGCGTAAAAAAGACCGCTTAATTGTTCGCGAGCCTTATAAAAATTATCCTGCTGATAAAGCGGGATTGAAAGCGGGCGACGAAATTATACAAATTGGTGATGTTTTAATTGCTGATTTTAAAGATGATGCTTCGCAACTTTTAAAGGGTGCAAAAAACACCAAAATCGCTGTAAAATACCTTCGTCAGGGAAAAATGTTTACTACTGAATTAGTTCTAGACGAAGTTGATATTAAATCGGTTCCTTTTTATGGCAAGATTGACAGCAAAACGGGTTATATAGTGCTGTCTCACTTTAGCCGAAAAGCTTCTGCTGAAGTTAAAGAGGCGCTGGAGAAGTTAAAAGCCGATGGGGCAACACAAATTGTTCTTGATTTAAGAGGAAATCCAGGAGGTTTGCTGAACGAAGCTATTGATATTTGTAATTTGTTTGTTCCTAAAAATGAAGTTATTGTAACTACTAAATCTAGAATTGAAAAACACAATAATACTTATAAAACGACCAAAGAACCTGTTGATACTGAAATTCCTTTAGCTATTTTGGTAAACGGACGCAGTGCCTCGGCTTCTGAAATTGTTTCTGGAGCTTTGCAGGATTTAGATCGTGCGGTTATTTTAGGAAGCCGCAGTTTTGGTAAAGGTTTGGTGCAGCGCTCTGTAGATCTTACTTACGGAACGCAATTAAAAGTAACGATTTCTAGATATTATACTCCTTCTGGAAGATGTATTCAGGCTTTGGATTATGCTCATAAGGACAAAAATGGCGTAGCGCAAAAAACGGATGCTAAAAATTTTAATGCTTTTAAAACAAGAAAAGGAAGAACGGTTTATGACGGCGGCGGTGTTTTACCAGATATCGAATTAGACGAGACAAAAATGAGTCCGATTACGACTGCTCTTCTAAAAAATGACGGAATTTTTGATTATGCAACGTCATATTATTACAAGAATCCAAATTTAGGGGACAAAATTCCTGTAATTACTGATGCTGATTACGGCAGTTTTAAACAATATTTAAAATCGAACAAAATTAGTTTTGATACTGAAACTGAAATTGCGCTTAAAAATACTTTGGCTGCTGCTAAAAACGAGAAAATTGACGAGACAATTGCTCCTGAATACCAACAATTAATAGCAGCTTTGGAGAAAAGTGAAAATACTTTATTGGATAAAAATCAAAAAGAAATTAAAAATCTAATTCAGGAAGAACTTATAAAAAGATACCAATATCAGGAAGGTTTGTATCAATTTTACATCAAAAATAATTCGGAAATAAAAAAAGCTGTTAACGTATTAAATAATCAAACCGAATATAAAACGATTCTAAAAATGTAATGAATGAAACTTTATAGAGCCCTATTTCTGTTTTTAATTTACAATGTATCGGCACAGCAAAAACCTATCGAAACGGTTTATTTTGATTTCGATAAATTTGATCTTACCAGCCAGCAGATTGAAGTTGTAAAGAATTTTATTAAAACAATAGATACCTCTAAAGTTGAATCTATACAAATTTACGGCTACTGCGATGATAGAGGCAGCGATGATTATAATTTTCGACTGTCTCATGACAGGGTAAATACAATTCAAGACTTGCTGCTTGCTTCTGGATTTAATCAAACTAAAATTGTTGTTTTAGAAGGAAAGGGCCGCGTGGTGCTTCGATCAGATACGGTCGAAAATTTGTACGAAACGAGATCTAGAAATCGGCGGGTTGATTTAATTGTTGTTAAACGCAATAGTTTTGGAAAAGGCGTTTATTCTTCGTTTAAAGATAAATTAAAGGTTGGTGACAGGATTTATTTAGACAATATTCTCTTTGATCTTGGAAGTGCAAAACTTACTAATAATTCTAAAAAGGAATTAGACAAAATTGCGGTTCTTTTGCAAAAGCAAAAAAACATACAGTTTGAAATTAGAGGTCACGTTTGTTGTACTCCCGAAATCTATAGTGATGGAATTGACAAGGATACAAAGGAAAGGCGTTTGTCTTGGAATCGTGCCAAGACTGTTTTTTATTATTTAAGCTCTAAAAAAGTTTCTAAAAACAGAATGACTTATCAAGGCTGCGGCAATAAATTTCCTTTAAAAAAGGGAGATACTTATGATCGCCGTGTTGAGTTTTTGATTACTAAGATTTGATAAAATGAAGTAAAAACTACTGTCTTAATAGAAAATAAAAGAATTCTACTTAAAAAACTTGGCGATTTTGCAAGATTAAATCACAAAATCGCCAAGTTTTTTACTTTCAATAAAGTATCGTCTTTATTATTCTATAATCATTTCAATATGCGGAATATCATCTTCTAAATACATTTCGCTTGATTGTACAAAGCCGTGGCTTTCGTAAAATTTCTTTAAATACAATTGTGCGCCAATGGTAATCTTTTCTTTATTGAAGTTTGATTTTATAGCAGAAATTGCTTCACGCATTAAATTGTGTCCCCATTTTCTATCACGATAATTAGCATCAACCACTACTCGACCTATTGAAGCATCATCAAAAGTAATTCCTGCATCAAATAAACGTACATAGGCAACAATTTTATTGTCATACTCCCCAATTAGGTGCAATGCTTTCTTGTCTTTGCCGTCAAGATCTAAATAAACGCAGTTTTGCTCCACTACAAAGATCTCACTTCTTAATTTGAGCAAATCATATAGCTCGTTTACATTTAGTGCCTCAAAAGGCTTTATTTTCCATTTTAATTCCATTCTTCCTTATTTTTTTGCCACAAGGGCACGAAGGCGCTAAGTTAAATAATTTTTTAGCTGCGCTAAAGTTTCTTATAGAAATTACAAAGACACAAAGCTTCTTCCGCTAGAATAAACCTTTGTGTCTTTGTTTCTCTGTACCTAAATAGAAAATTACTTTTTCTTCATTATAATTTCCATGCTTTTATATTCTTCTCCGTTTTTCATATCGAACATTTCCATTTTTCGAGTTTTAGGATCTACAATAGTGTAAATTTCTCTGTAAGGTGTTTTAATACCGTTCATCGGATTTACCATATCGCCTTTTAACTCCATGCTTTTGGTTTTTTCGTCGTATTTACCAAATCCTACCATCATTCCTGTTCCCATATTATCGATAAAAGTACTGGTGAATTCTTTGCTGGCATTATTGTACGCTAATGTGCTTTTGCCTTCAAATGGCTGTCCCATCATGGTTCCGATATAAATAGCTTCTTGATAACGTCCGCCAAGGATCATTTTTACATTAGCGGTCGAAGTGGCTTTTTCTGGTTTTCCATTTGGTTCTGACCAAAAAGTCATTTCACAATTCCAAGTTCCAACTTCATCGGCCATTAATTTATGCTCATTTCCTGGAGTTGCATAAGCTGCCCAAGCTTTCATTTGTGCTGCTGAGTCTAAAGGCTGTTCTGCAGCTGGTTCTTCTACAGCAACACTGTCTTTGATTGTTTTTTCGGCATCTTCTGTTTTTACTTCTTTTTTACAAGAGGTAAAACACAGTACTGCCAGTAATAATGTTGTGGTTAAATTTTTCATAAGTCTTTGTTTTATTGTTTGTTATAAAACAAAAATAAGAAATATATTAACTGTAGAGGTTTTAAGTTTAAGGTTTCAATGTTTCATGTTTTACATTGTACAGTTTAACCAAAAAGTTTACGAAAGGAATACTATTAAAAACTTTCTGATTAAAAAACTTGAAACAAATTTTTATCGTTTATCAATTTTTACCGATTTTATGATGGCTTCTAGTTCTAACATTAAATCTCGTTCTTGATTGGATGGGGAATAACAGAATCCTTCTATAACTAAGATTCTATTATAAACTGGATCGACGATTGCGTAATTGATAAATGGTCCTGCCATGAAATCGTTTTTGAGCTCCCAGGTTCCTTTTGTTTCAAAGGCTTCTTTTTGATCTAAAGTTGTGTTTGAGAAATATGGTGCATAGGCTTCGCCTGTAATCATTCGCGTATTTGGTTCTCTACCTTTGATGTAATAACCAATTGAATCTCTCATTTTGATTATGTTACCAACTACATTTCCTTTGGTTTTAAAGTTGTGAAGCGGTATTTGATAAATAAGTAAACTCGTATTGCCGCTTATAATGTCTTTTTTAAGCCAAATGAAATTCTTTTTGTGCAGCATGTATTCATATCCAGTTGGAATTTGGAGATCGATATGAAATTTGTTTTTTATAACTGCCGGGTTTAAGAGTGATTTGCTGTTGTCATCTTGAATTTTTTGGATTTCGGCATCGCGAATCATTTTGATTATTTGCGCTGAATTTAATTCGATACT
The DNA here is from genome assembly GCF_004119505.1 of Flavobacterium sp. YO64. Taxonomy (NCBI): domain Bacteria; kingdom Pseudomonadati; phylum Bacteroidota; class Flavobacteriia; order Flavobacteriales; family Flavobacteriaceae; genus Flavobacterium; species Flavobacterium sp. YO64. The sequence goes on from NZ_NRQV01000006.1 coordinate 159,704, forward strand.
GCAAATAATATCATCAACCGATTTTCCGTAAATGCGAAATGTATTATGCGGCAGGGCTTTGCTTCGGGTAATTTCGAATTTATCTACTGCAGCTTTTTTAACTACAATTATACTGCGGCTGTCTGTTACAAAACCTTCAAGAAGTCTGGCGGGATATTGATTTATTGTAAATAAGGGTTCTTCTTGGGTCAAGCCCAAAACTGGTGAGGCAAATTTGTTTCTAATACTGTCGCCTACTTCTCCATACCACAACTGATCGTCGATAATGATAGAAATAGTATTCGTTTTTCCAGAAATTGGCTCTGACTGCTTATCAGTCTTTAGACAAGACAACAGTAAAAATGGGATTAACAGCAATAAAAAATGGGTTTTATTCATTTTCTTAATTTATGAAATAAAACCCAAATTTAAATAAGATTTTTTATTATCCGTTTATTTTAAGTTTCATTCCGGGTTTAATGTCTTCATCTTTAATACCATTCCATTTTTTAATATCCGAGATTGTTACTCCTGGATATTTTTTAGAAATACTGTACAAAGAATCTCCTTTTTTTACGTAATAATCTTCACCCAAACTTTTTGCAGATGGTGCTTTTTTCTTGAAAGAATCAACAGAATTAAGTGCTATTGCAGTTGATGCCGGTTCTTCTATTTCAGAAACTGTTTTAGAAACTATTAATGTTTTTCCTAAAGCAATTGTATTTGAATTCAGATTATTCAGTTCTTTTAAGTCCGCAATAGTCGTACCGAATTTTTTAGCAATGTTCCCTAAATTATCTCCAGCTGCAACGGTGTACTCTTGAGTTTGTACAGCATTTTTATCTTTGTCGTCAGCAGCGGCAATAGCTTCTTCTGAATTTCTTTCGATAATTGCCGGATTTTTAGGCTCTTTTATATTTTTAGAAACTGTTTCTGCTTCTGATTTGATTTTTAATGTTCTTCCAAATGCAACTGCATTCGATTTAAGGTTATTCCATTTTTTTAGATCAGAAATATTTACGTTGTACTTATCTGCGATTGCGCCTAAGTTGTCTCCTTTTCTAACTTTATAAAACTGAATATCTTTTGATGCTACTGCTTCTCTAGTTACCGCTGGTTTTACTTTTGGCGCCACTTTCATTGCTAGTTGTGTCGACATTGTTTTAAATCCAGATTGGTATTTAACGTAGGCATATATTTTATCTTCGTTTGAAACGAAAGTGGCAATTTTATCCTTTGGTAAACGAAGGAAATGCTGCTCTCCTTGATAATAAGGCACTACATTTAATTTATAAGAAGGATTTAAGAGCTGAATCTGCGATTGCGGCATATCTAGTAAATCGGCAATCTGCTTGAAAGACATTTGATTTTTTATTGCAATCGTGTCTGTTTCAAAATTTTTAACAACTGCTCTTTCTGGATTAATTCCGTGCTCTTTATGGTATTCGAAAAGGTACATTGTAGCGTAAAATGCTGGAACGTATCCTTGTGTTTCTTTTGGAAGGTGATTACGAATATCCCAGTAGTTTGTTTTTCCGCCAGAACGACGAATTGCTTTTGTTACGTTTCCCGGTCCTGAGTTGTATGAAGCTAAAACTAGTTCCCAATCGTTAAAAACGTTAAACATTCTGGTCATGTAATCTGAAGCTGCGGCTGTAGCTTTAAGAGCATCGCTTCGTTCATCAACATAAGAATCGATTTTTAAGGCGTATTGTTTTCCGGTTCCGTACATAAACTGCCAAAGTCCGGTAGCGCCCATTTTAGAAACTGCTTTAGGGTTTAAAGCAGATTCTACAACGGCTAAATATTTAATTTCCAAAGGAATTTTTTCTTTGGCAAACGTTTCCTCAAAAATTGGAAAGTAATATTCAGATAAAGCCATTAATCGAGAAAACGATTTTTTACGATTCTTAAGAAATGACTTTATTATATTTTCTAAACCTTGATTGTATTGAATATCAAATGGTGATTTTTCATTCATTGCGTGCAGACGTTGTTTTAGAAGTTCTGTTGACAGTTCTTCATCTACTGTAACATCTGAGTTAATGGTTTGAATATCTTTTGTTAAATCGTCATAAATATCCAGACTTACTAACTCATTCATCCAAAGACTGTCAACACGAGTTGCCATGTCATCTTTTTTGAAAGTGCTTTTTATTGAGTCTAGATATGATAACTTAACTACTGGCTTAACTTCTAATTCGGTTTTTGCAGTTTCCTGCGCAAACATCGACATCGAAAAAAGGACAGATACCGCTAGTGAGATTTTTTTTACAATCATATAACATCTTTTTTAAACCCTTATAATTCAAATAATTATAAGACCTCGTTTTTGCAAAAATAAATGGTTTAACGAAGAAAACTATGCAAAAAAATGTTAAATGTGATATTTTAGTCTAAAATCGCAGCGATTCCAGGTAAAGTTCTTCCCTCTAACATTTCAAGCATTGCCCCGCCACCAGTAGAAACATAGCTCATTTTGTCTTCAAAACCGAATTGTTTTACGGCTGCAACTGAATCACCGCCTCCAACTAATGAAAATGCTCCATTTTGTGTTGCTTCGGCAATATAATCACCTAAAGCAATCGTTCCTTTAGAGAATGTTTCCATTTCGAAAACGCCTAATGGACCGTTCCATAGGATTGTTTTTGACTCTAAAATCACTTTTTTAAAGTTTTCTAAAGATTTTGGTCCTGCATCAAGTCCTTGCCATCCGTCAGGAATTGCTGTTACATCTACAATTTGTGTATTTGCTGTGTTTGAAAAATCATCAGCAGCAACTACATCCACTGGTATGTGAACTTGTACATTTTTCTCTTTTGCTAATCTTAAAATTTCAAGTGCTAAATCTAGTTTGTCATCTTCGCAGATTGACTCACCAATTTTACCGCCTTGTGCTTTAACGAAAGTAAAAGTCATTCCACCACCAATAATCATGTGATCTACTTTGTCAAGGATATTTTCGATAACGGTAATTTTAGAAGAAACTTTTGAGCCTCCTAAAACTGCTGTTACTGGTTTTTCACTGTTTTTAAGTACTTTGTTTAAGCTTTCTATTTCTTTTGCCAGTAATGTTCCAAAACATTTTTCGTTTGGAAAAAACTGTGCAATAATTGTTGTTGATGCGTGAGCTCTGTGTGCTGTACCAAATGCATCATTTACATAAATATCTCCAAGAGATGCTAATTCTTTTGCGAAAGCAACGTCTCCAGCTTCTTCTTCAGCATGAAAACGTAAGTTTTCAAGCAATAAAACTTCTCCTGGCTTTAAATTTTTAGCTGCTGTTTGTGCTAATTCTCCAATACAGTTTTCAGCAAACTTAACCTCAACTCCTAAAATTTGAGAAGCTGTTTTTAAAATATGTTTTAACGAATATTTTTCTTCTGCTCCTTTTGGTCTTCCTAAGTGCGACATTAAAATTACGCTTCCTCCTTGTGCTAAAATAGCATCAATTGTTGGTTTTGCTGCATCAATACGTGTCGTATCAGTTACATTAAAATTCTCGTCTAACGGCACATTAAAATCAACACGGATAATTGCCTTTTTATTTTTAAAATCGAAATCGCTTAAAGTTTTCATTTTATAATTTTTTAGTTTTTTTGAAAGAAAAACAAATATAGAACTTTTACAGTTGTCTTAAATTCGAAAAAAACAAAAATAACTGTTGATTAACAACGAAAACGATGTAAATTATGAAATAAAACAAAAAATGTTTTATTCTATAAAATTTTTACTGCGGTTCTTATTAATCGTGTACTGGACTTTGTGTACAAGGACAGTTACTGATTGATGAGAAGAAATCAAAACCAATTGTAATTGAATGTGTACCTGTATTGTAACTTCCTAAATCATTGAACATTACTTGATAGGAGTATCCAAAATAGAATTTTGATTTCATGAAACCTAGCATTGGTCCTACTGAAAGTGGTTTTGGAAATTGATCGTTTAAGAAACGGTATGAAACTCCAATCCAATAATAATCTTCGTAACGATTGTAACGTCTGTACTTAAAGTTGAAATCGGTTGTTGAACGCTTATCGCTGGCAAAATACTGATAGTAAATTGATGGTTCGTATTCTATACGTCTATTTTCGCCGTCATTAAATACAAAACCTGTATATACTTGATAGTTTGAAAGCAAACTAGGTTCTACACCACGATATTTATCGGTGTTCTTTTTTAAGACGTTATTGGCATTAAAACTTACATAAAATCCTTTGTTACGATATAGCGCACTAACATCGAAGTTGCTATTTGTTGTATAACGGTTATCTGTAACGGCTGGATCCAAAATTGGACGTTCGATCGTGTTATTAAATTCATCAATATCGATTCTAAATGTATTGAAGTTGTATGAAAGTCCAAAAGACAAATATTGTTTGGAATAATAATCAAGAATCAAATGGTGTGCAAATGAAACTTTTGCTCCTGTTTGTCTGGTATATCCATTTTTATCATTGTAAACATTTAAACCAACTCCTGAACGGTCTAGAATTCTAAAATCGGCATACAGCGATTGATTATCGGGTGCATCTTTAATCCCAACCCATTGTGTAAGGCCGTTGGCACGAATTCTAAGATTATCACCAATTCCTGCAAATGCTGGTGAAATTACAAAAGGGTTATCTGCCAAATACTGGGTAAATACTGGTAGGTTTAACTCTTGGCTGTAACTTGTTGTTACAGCCATGAGTACTAAGGATAAAATAAACTTTTTCATTGTAATAATTTTTTTAGACAACATCATAGGGGCATTTATTTTGTTATCTGTATAAAGTGAAATGTCCAACAAACTCTCTTGCATCATTCTCGTCATTTAGTTTAAGAACATACCAGTAATCACCAGAAGGCAATTCAGCACCGTTGTATCTACCATCCCATTTTTGACCATAGTGATATTTAGCAATTATACGACCGTATCTGTCAAATATTGAGAACTCCAGTTTGTCATAGATATTAGTACATCCTGGTCCCCAAGTGTCGTAAACGCCGTCTCCGTTTGGTGTAAAGTAATTATCAAGACAAACATCAATATACTTAATGTAATAATCTTGAGAAACTGTACAGCCGTTTTTATCTCTTACGGTTATGGTATAAGTACCTGTTTTGTAAATTTTGAACTCATTTTTAGTACTAAAGTTTACTCCATCGATACTGTATTCGTAATCACCTCCACCGCCTGTGGCAGTTGCTTTAATGATGTTCCATACTCCTTTGTCTTCGGCTAATGTTAATGCTAAAGGTTCGTATGAAACAATCTTGAAACTTGTTGTTGGCGTCTCACATCCATTTGTATGTCTTGCTACAATGAAGTGAGTTCCTGGTGCCACGTTTGTAAAGACGTTGCTTGGCTGATAAGTTCCTGTTCCGTCAAGTGAGTAATCAACATCGGCAATATCATTGCTGTCATCAATTTTTACAACTACCATGTTTGCTTGTGCATTGTCGACACAGTGGTAAGATACTTCGGTAATTGGATCAAGAACAACTGCTTTGTCCATTATAACGTCTCTTGAAGTTAAACAAGTAGCATCTTTAACAAACACTTTATGTGCTCCTCCTTTAAGGTTAGCAAAACTATGCTGTGTACCAATAACTGGTGCATAAGTTCCGTTTTCATTATCAAGACTGATACTATAAGGTGGTTTTCCTCCAGTAATTTCTATGGTAAATGCACCGTCTTTATCTCCATCACATATTTCTTGGATAATAGGTCCTACTACTTTCGCTTCTAAAACCGTTGGTTCTTTGATTTCACGCTCTATAATTTGGAAACATGAATTTTCGTCTTGAATAATAATTTGGTATAAACCTGGAACTAAACGATCAAAGACAGATTTAGTATCGAATAAACCTAAATTTGGCGAAATTGCATACTGAATAACTCCTGTACCTCCAGTTGCAGCGATTACTATTTTACCATCGTCAGCTCCAAAACATGTCACATCAGTTACTGTTGCTGTAACAGATAATGCTTCTGCAGGTTCATTTATTGTTATTGCTTGTGAAGAGTACTGACAATCACCACTGTCTACTCTTACAACATAAACTCCTTTTGGAAGCAGATCGAAATAACCACTAGGTTGTGCTGGTCGAACTATTCCACCTGCGCTATCAAGCAAAGTATATATATAATTTCCTAAACCACCAACACCTTCAACATCAATAACTGCTGTTGAATCTCCTTTACAGTAAACTACTGCATTGATTAAATCTAACTTAAGATCTAATGGCGTTACAGGATTTATGGTAATATTATTAGAGATAGCTCCAACACATCCTCTAGAATCTCTTACATAGTATTGATGATCACCTAATCCAACAGCAAATGTCACTGATGAAGAAAATTGACCTGCAATTACAGCAAAAGTTTTGTCTGTACTGTATTCATATTGTCCAGTACCTCCTATTGCACTTAAAGTCAATGTTGCACTTGTTTTACAAGTTATTCCTGTAGCCAGTTTTAATTCGGCTTCGACTTTAGATGGCTCATTTATCACTAGTTCTGCACTTGGTTGTGAAACACAGTTAAGACCATCAACAACTGTTACTGAATATGTTCCAGCTGCTAAGCCTGAGAAAACAGGTTGGCTTTGAGGTGCAGATGAAACTACAGGAACTAAAGATAGATAGTTTAAAATATAAGAATAATTAGTTCCTTGACCTCCTGTTGGTAAATCAACTGTTATAACTCCACTTGTATCACCGTTACACAATAAAGCACTTACAGTTGCATTGGCTGTAACTAATATTGCATCTGGCGTTTTTAACGTTAGAGTTTCTGTTTGAACACATCCAGAAAGATCTTTAACATTTACAGTATAACTTCCTGGTGTTAGATTTTCAAAATAAAACTGCTGTGAGTAAGCAACACTTATTGCACCCGGACCAACGCCTACCAATTCATATAGATAACTTCCTGGCCATCCGCCTTCAGCTCCAACAGTAATTGTACCATCATTACCTGGATCACAACTAATTGGAGTCGAGTTTACTGAAATAGACAATGCCGCAGTTGGCTCTGCAATTGAAAAACTTGTTTCTACCTCACAGCTTGGCGTAGCACTCAATTTGGCTTTAACAGTATAAAATCCTGCTTCTAAATTAGGAATAGTGATCATAACCCCCGTAGTGGTTTGTAATGGACTAGTTCCTTTTGGTCCCGTAATTGTGTACTCAAATGGTCCTGCTTCATCTGGATTTACTTGATTGTCAACAAAAGTTAAATCTACACTTCCAGTAGCAGTTCCATAACAAATAACATTTTTAATATTACTTGCCACTAAATCAAATGTATTTGGATCGTTTACGTAATGAATCATAGTTATAGTACATCCTGTGATTGGATTAGTAACTGTAACTAAATAATTTCCTATCGTTAATCCAGTAAAAGCTCCGTCATTGTTTGTCATGTCGATAATACTTCCTGTGCTGATTCCTTTTAAGTTGTAAAGCAATACCGGCATTGGTGTAGTTGTTCCTGTTGTAGTAACATTTACCTGAATATCTTCGTCATTAATACATGTAATTGCTTTAGTTACTGTAATTGCTGAAGGAGTTGCAAAATCAATAGCCACGAATGGTTTGATTACTGCAGTTGTTGTTCCTAAACAACCATTAGTATCGTAAACATTGATTACATAGTTACCTCCTAATAGATCTGATTCGATATAAACAGGATTATCTCCTCTTTGAACTGGAATAGGATTTCCATTTTTCAAAAATTCATAAACTTTATAATCGTTAGAACCACCAGTTGGCAGACCAACTGTAATTGTAGCATCATTCGCTTTATTTACTTTTGTACATCCAAATTCTACTACATCAGGATTAGGAACCGTGATTGCCAACGGTTCTTCAACGTCAATAGTTTTATCAACTGTACAACCTTTTCCTGAAGTTACTGTAACTGTATACGTTCCTTTAGGAAGATTTGTAAATACATTACCAACTAAAACCACTCCAATTGGTGATGGATGGATTGCGTAAGTATAAACAGGATTATTGTTTACTGTTGTTGTTTGAGCAGCCATATTTACAGTAATACTACCTGTGCTTCCTCCGTTGCAAAGTACTTTTGATGGAGTTAAACTAAAGTCGATCGCTGTATTTGGAATTTCAAAAACAACTTCTACATCTTTTGTACAATTTGTTCCTCTATCTCTAACACTAAATGTGTATTTACCAGGAGTCAAACCACTAAATACAGGTGTTGTTTGAATATGTAGCCAATTGTCTTTAGTGTATTCATAACTTGGTATTACTGTACCTCCTGAAGCAATTAATGTTACTTCACCTTCGTTTCCATTACAAATAGGATTTATAATATTGTCGTCATACAATAATTTTAGCGGCTCTAAAATATGAACTACTTGAGTAACCACACATTTATTCTCGTCACGAACATATACAGTGTGATCTCCTGTAGTTTTTACTACCAAAATACTATTTGTTCCCCAGCTGTTTCCGTCTAAGCTGTATTCAAGATTTGGAGTAAATCCAGTTGCTATTACAGGAATATCATAAGTACCTGCTGTACTTGGACATTGTGTAGGTATTGCCGAAGTAATACTTGGCATTGGATCTTGTGATATGTTAACTGTTACATGATCGAAACAATTTTGTGCATCTCTTACATATACATCGTAAGAATCGAATTGCGGAGACACTTTACTTGTAGCAATTTCTATAGTAGTAAATGATTCATAATTTCCACCTGCTGGAATTGTTGGCGGCGTTGTTGTAGGTACTACTGCATACATATATCCAGATGTTCCTCCTACAATTGTTGTAGGATCAATAGTAAGAACTGCTTTTAAATCATGACAGTTCTGATTTTTAACGCTTACCTTAAATCCGCTTAAATCTAAAGGATCCGGCTCAGTAATAATAACTGAATTTGAAGTTGCAGGGCAACTTGGGAAATCAGTTTCTACAATTCTTACTGTATAATTGTTTCCTTCAAGTAATCCGGAAGGAATTACAAATGGATTAGAAACAGCAGTATCATGAGAACCTGAAGCTCCAGCTACTGCCGTTGCTCCTTTATAAACTGCATAATCATATTTTCCAGAATAATTTAAGATATTAATTTCGATTGAACCCGAAGCATTGCCGCTACAATCTACGTTTGCATAAGTGCTTGCAACCACTTTTGCTTTGTCGAAAACTGGAATTTCGTATGAAGTAGATTTTAAACTACATCCTGTATTATTATCCAAAACTTCAAACTCATAATAACTTCCTACTGTTGAAGCATTATACGTAAACGTATTTCCTGTAACAGGAAATGGTCCGGCAATTAATATACCGTCTCTGTATACATTATAAGTAAATGGATTAGGCGAATTACTTCCTCCAGTAATCGTTACATTTATTTCCTGCTCGCCATTAAGACAGTCCATTTTTGGACCAAAAAGACCTTCAACAGACATTAATTTAGGTAATGGATTTAATGCTGTAGTCAATTTTGTTGTTTGTAAACAACCTTTCGAGTCTTTCACATAAAAAGTTGGATCTTGAACACTTCCATTATCTCCTAACTCAAATGTATATTTATTATCTGCAGGTATGCTATTACTTGCGAAATAACGAATACCATCTATACTGAAAGTATAAGTACCTGTACCTCCTCCACCTGTAACAACTGCAGTTGTTTTAGTTGGATTTACAGTACAGCTAAACGGTACTGCATCAGCTGTAGCAGTTACTGCAACTGGATCTGTTATTTCAACATCTACATTTGCTTCGCAATTTAAGTTTGAAGTAACACTTACATTATATTTTCCAGGAGCTAATCCGCTAAATACATTGATACTTTGCGTTTTAGGTAAACCAGCTGGTACCGTTGGTGTAAGTGTATAATTATAACTATCGCTATTATTTACTGGTCTTAAATTTACAGTAATAGTTCCGTTGTTATTTGTTCCTTGCGGAGCATTACAGTCTACTGGTGTAATATCAATATCTGTTATTAATAAATCTACCGGAGTTGGAGGATTCATAACAACTTTTTCTGTAATGACATAAGAACAATTTCTTGCGTCATAAACTACAATTTCATAGTTTCCTGTCTCTGCAGCTAGAACGGTATGATAAGCAGTGTCTAATCCTGCTGGGAATGCTGTTGGACCAGAAACTACGCCAGCAGGATTCTTAACGGTATAAGTATAAGAACCATAACCACCTACAGCAGTAATTTTAATGGTTCCATCAACAGGACCACAGAAAATTTCGGTATCTATTTTTGCTGAAGCGAAAATTTGACCTTTAATTTCAACTGGAACAGAAGCCACTGCCTGACATCCATATTGATCTATTACTGTAACTTGATAGTTACCTGGCGCTAAATCTGTAAATGTATTGTTTGTAAGCCAAGTTTTTCCGTTGTCAATACTATATTTATAAACTGGCGTATACTCTGGTGTACCTGGTGTAGATGCATTAACTATAATTGTTGCGCCTTGTCCAACACCTGAACCTGTATAACAATATACTGATGCTGCATCGATTGAAGCAACTGGTTCAATTGGTGTTTTTAATTCGAATGTTTTTGTTACTTCACAGCCTTTTGCATCTTTTACCGAAACAGTATACACTCCAACTTTAGTAAGTCCAGCAAAAACTCCATCTGTATTTGATGGTAAAACTGTACTTGCTGGCGCTGGTTCTGTAACAGTGTACGTGTAACCCCCCCATCCTTCTGATGCTTCAAGTTTTACTGCACCTGTCGTTTTACATCCTAATGGTGTAACATCAACAGTAAAATCTAAGGCTTTTGTAACAGTATAGATATCAAAATTAAATGTAGCTGGACATCCTGTCTCAGTATCTGTCACTTTGATACTATGAGGGCCTGGAGCTAATCCTGTTAAATCGATTGTTCCAACTGTCATTGTTACTGTTGTTCCGCTTGAATCTAATTCATAATCATAACTAGAATTAAATCTTGTTACTAAGAAACTAGCTTTTCCGTCGCCGGCATTTAAACAAGTAATATCTGTTGTAGATTGAGGCGTAATCTCAATCTTGATAACGTCTTTAACAGTATGTTTTATCTGTTTGATACACTTATTTGCATCAGTTACCTGGAATATATAATCACCAGGCAATAAACCACCAAATAATGGATTATTGTTATTCTCTGTAATTATTGCTCCAGTATTTGAAACAATCTGATAAGTCAACGGCAGAATTCCACCAGTTACATTTTTGATTTCTACACTAGTACTTGTTCTTAAACAAGTAATTGGATCTGGTTGATCTAGATCAAAATTCTTAGGAGGATCTAACCATAAAATAGTTACATTTCCTGTTTTAGGACAACCGTTTTCATCTCTAATTGCATACGGAATAGTTTGACTTGCTCCGTTTTGATCTACATAGAAAATGTTTGTATCTGCACTGAAGTCACTATTATTAAAACTATATTCATATGCACCAGTACCTCCGTGTCCCGCTAAAACAACTTTTGCTTGTTGTGGAGCATTATTTGCACCACATAAAGGCTGATCAATTGTTGGCGTATCTAATATCAATTCTGTTGGCTGGCCTAAAGTTTGAGTACCAGTTACAACACAACCCAATTCATCTTTAACAGTATAAGTATAATCACCTGCAATTAAATTCTCAAACAATGGAGTTGATTGTGTAATTAAAGTTCCTCCTGCTGGTAAAGTTCTTAGTAATGTATATTCATACTTGCCTTTACCTCCTTTTGCAGATAGTAACATGGTTCCTTCTCCTCCAAAACATAATGGTTGAGTTGGAGTTGCATCTGGTACAATTGGCACAATCGGGTCAACAGCTACTGGAGTTGTTTGTATCTCACAGCCGTTTGCATCTTTAATTAAGAATACATAAGAATCTGCGTCTGTAGCTGCAACTGGATAAGTGAAAGTTCTTGAACCTGCAGGTAAAATTGGAGTATCACCACCAAATGTTCCCGTTCCTTTTTTAACAGCATATGTAAAATTAGGAGTACCAGTACCATTTGTAATAGTCACTGTAATGATAGCATTTGGACCTACTGCTCCACTAGCATCACAAACTAAATCTGTTGTAACTTCTGCATTTGCTTTTGGAGTTGGAGTAATAATGATAGTTTCTTTTACATCACAACCATTTTTATCCTTAACATAAATATCATAGCTTCCTGAATTAAGTCCCTTAATTTCATAAGGGAAACTAGTAACTGGAACATAATTCGTATTATTATTTATACTTATATAGAACGGTCCAACCGCAGTAGTTGCGTTTGTTAAGTCTACATTAATCTGATAATTTCCTTCAACAGCACATAAATCTTCTACTTGAAGATCAATTATTGGGTCAGGATCTAATGGTAACAAGAATACTGGACTTCCTTTAATACATCCGTAAGCATCTTTTACCCAAACGTAATAATTTGCTGAATCTCTATAAAATATTTGATTTGTTGTCCAAGCAGCATCTGTTGCTGATGGTGTTCCTGGAGTTGTTGTTACCATATAACGGTATGAACCCGCTCCATCTTTACCAGTTACTTTAATAATACCAGCGTCAGTTTTACAATTATCATTTTGTACAATTTCATAGTCAACACCTAATATCATCGGTGATTGTCTAATAGAGAACGTTGCTGTAGATTTACTACAACCTGCGTTTGTTGCACCTGTATCTTCTGTAACTAATACAAAGTAATCTCCATGAGCCATTGCTCCAAAACCACTAATAGTTAAAGTACCATTTGCTGGAACAGTTCCTGAACCAGTAATTGGTAAAGGAGCTAATGATAATGCATCGTAAACTTGATATTTGATTGGTGTATCTGTTCCGTAAGTACTAGTAACATCAAAACTAACTTTACCATCTCCGCTGCCTGTGCAAGTAACATTCTGTGCAGTTGGCGCCTTAACATCAAGTGTTGAATTTGATGGAATAGGCATATCAGCAATCTCATAATAGTAACATTTCGATTTACTATCATAAACAATAAAAGTATATCTAACTCCAGGAACTAAACCATTAATAACTGCTTGTAAAGGAGAAGACTCTGGATACCAAGTTCCACTAGTTGGATATACAGGTACAACGCCAGTATAATAACTAAAGTAAAATGGTCCATTTCCTACTGGAATAGATGTATTGCTTCCTACTGCTACAGTTGCAGAACCTAAAGCAGAACAATCTGCCGGTGGTGGTGCAGTAACTGTAATATCTAAATCGTTTGGTGGAGAAGTAATCGTTACTTCTTCAATATAAGGACAACCATTTGCATCTAAAATTCTTATTTCGTAAATACCAAAATCAACGATTTCAAATACTTGCGCTGTTCCTGGAACATTAGAAAATGATTTACTATAATTTTTTCCTGTTACATAATAATCGTATGGACCAGTACCTCCCGAAACTTTATTAATTGAAATTGATCCTAAAGAAGCACCATTTGAAACATTACAAGTAATACCTACTAATGTTCTATCTACAATAAGCGGAGCAGGTTGTACTAAAGTAATATCTTTTGCATCGCTAATACATCCTTTCGTATCAATAACTTGATAATTGTAAATAGTACCTGGAGCTACTGCTGCAGCAAGATCAGTAAATACTGGCGAATCTTGCCATGCACCTCCATTAATTCTATATTGATATCCTGGAACACCTCCATATCCAGTTACAGTAATTGTGCCTTCAGCTTCATTATTACATTTAGGATTAGTGCTAATTGCTGTTGCTGTCGGTTTTTCTGGATCCGTAACTTTAAATATGCCTGAAATAATAGAACATGCTGGAGTATTAGAATCTGTAGCTTCAAATTTGTAATCTCCATCTTGGCTTGTTGAAAAAGTACTTCCTGTAATTCCTGTTGTTGTATAACCACCTCCATTACGAGAAACTCTGTATGTATAAGGACCTACTCCGCCTTCTGCAGATAATGTAAATTGGGCATCTGTAGTAGTATATGGAGGTAAAACAGCACATGTTAAATCTTTAACAGGAGTTACTGTAATCTTCAATTGATCGTTAACAGTAATAATAGTAGTATCCTCACAACCATTATCATCTTTAATACCTAATGTATATTTTCCTGGCCCTGTGATTGATTTGGTATCATTTGTGTTATAAACGCCATTTAATCCGTAAAGCTTTGTTGTTGATCCTGAATAAACTGATCCTGTAATTGTTACATTAAATGCAGCACCAGCATAACAAAGTGGTGCTGTTACTGGGTCAATTTTTGGAGAATCGTTTCTTGTAATAGAAATTGATGTTTGCGTAGGACAGCTATTACCGTCTTGAACATATACATCATAATCTAAACCATCTACACTTGTATCTTTAATAAAAGTATTAGCATCTACAAAATCAGTAGCTGTTGGTGTAACTCCAGCTTTTACTACTGCATATTTTAAAGGTGCTTTTCCTCCTTGTGCCGTTACTACAATGGTTGTCTTAACGTTTGGCGCACAGAAAACTTTTGTTCCTGTAACCTTAGTAATTTCAACAAGAACTGGATCTGCAAGAGTTACTTCGCTTGTAGCAGAACATTTTGTTACATCATTTGTAACTGTGAAAGTATATTTCTCACCACCTTTTAGTCCTGCATAAGTAACTACATCATTTGCTGGATTTGATGGACTAGCTGTTATACTAGGAGTTAATAAAATATCACCTGAAATACTTCCAACTAATTTAGTAGTATAACCTCCTATTTTATTTCCAGAAATTGTGAAATTAATAGAACCATTGCTCAGTCCGTTACAAGTTACGTTACTTGTAATTGATCCTGTAGCTTGAATTTTTACAACATCTAAAATTTCAAAATCATCTTTTACAATACATTTGTTTGCATCTGTAACTGTAAAGTAGTAATGTCCAGGAGCTAAACTTGTAAATGTATAAGAATTTGAATTTACACCTGTCACAGCAGTAGCCGTTGGACTAGTAATTTCGTATGTAAATGGCAATACACCATCTGTTACTGTTAAAGTTAAGCTTGTTTTATCATGTCCTGTCTCACAAGTAATTGCTGCTGGCGGAGCAAAAGCAATTGCTTTTGGCGGGTTTAATGCATCAATAGTTACACCACCTGTTACAGGAACATGACATCCGTTAGCATCATAAACATCTACAGTCACATTGCCTGAAGCAGTTGTAGAATATGTATTTGAAGTAACTGGTGTTTTACCATTATAACTATATCTATAAAGATCTGGCGCTGGGTAAGGAGTACCTCCTGAAGCCGTTACTTTAATTGTTGCTTTTTGCGCATTATTTGAAGTATCACAAGTTAACTTAACATCAACACCTGCATCCGCTGTTAGTGCAACTAATGGTTCTTTAATCGTAACCGTTTTAGCATCCGAAGCACATTTTTTAGCATCAATAATAACAACACTATAGGTTCCTGCACCTAAATTTTCGAATACGTTTGTTGTTTGTGTAATTTTTGTACCTGCTGGAGTAATTGGTGTTACCTCATAGGTATAAGATCCTGCAAGAACTGGATTTACTGTAATGCTTCCTGTTTTATCTCCTTTACATAAAACAACGCTTTCTACTGTATTAAAATCAGGTTTTACAGTAGAATTTACAGTTTGAGAAACTACAACTGTACAGCCTTTGCTATCTGTAATTTCAAAATAGTGAGTTCCTGCTAAAGCTGGATAAGTAAATTTAGTTTGACCTGCTGGTACATCTGTATATAATCCTGAGAAAGGAGCCCCTGAAGTATTAACTCTATATTTATAATCTGGGTATCCATCTTGAATTGTAACTCCAATGATAGCCTCTGGGCTAGTTGGATCACAAGTTAAGTCTGTATCAATTGCTGCTTTAGCGCTTAAAGGAGATGAAATTACTTCCTCTGCCAAATCAGCTGTACAACCTGTTACAATATCTCTAACGGTTATAGTATATTTTCCTGGAGTTAATCCTGAGAATGTACCTGATGGCTGATAATTACCGCTATTAAGTTTATATTCATAATTAGGATTTGGTTTTGGTGCATTTTTTGGCGTCGCAATTAATGTTGCTCCAGCTCCTCCAGCACAGTAAACCGAAGTTGCATCGATACTTGCTGTTGGTTTTTCTTCAGGGTTAATTGTAAAATCTGTACCCGCTACATTACATCCTGTACCATCGGTTACAGAAACACTATAAGTTCCTGCCGCTAAGTTTTTAAACAGATTATCATTTGTTTGATTAATTGCTGTTCCAACAACTGGTGCTTTTTGTGTAACAGTGTATGTATAAGCTCCTGATCCTCCTACAGCATTAATTTTTGCTGTTCCTAAAACCTTACATGTAAGATGTGTAAGATCTGAAGGATTTAATTTTAATGCAGATGCCGGACCTGCTACTGTTACCTTTTCTTTAACTGTACATTTTGTAACTGAATTTGTAACGACAATAGTATGTAAACCTGCGCCTAATCCAGAAACAGTAATATCAAAAGGATCAGTTGTAGAAGTACCCGATCCTGTTATAGCTGGTGTTGTATCTACTGAATAGGAGTAGTTAGTACCTACAACCATTCCGCTAACCGTAAATATAGCAGAACCATCAGAAGCACCAAAACATTTTATACTAGTTGGAGTACCTGTTACTGTAAAGTCTTTAGGCAAATCAATTAAATGCGTTTTTTCAAACGTACATTTATTTGCATCTCTTACTTCAAATTTGTAAGTAACACCAGCTTTAATATTATCAAATACGTTACTTGGTTGAAACGCTGTTGCTGTTGGCGAAACAATTCTATATTCTAAACCTGCAGTTGGTAAAGGAGTATTTGCAGCATCAACAACATTAATAATCGTAACACTTCCCTCGTTCAACGGACAAGTAGCTGCTGTAGTTGTCGAAATTGTCATTCCCTTTGGAGGATTCAAATCTACAATAGTTAATTTTGGTGTTGTTGTAAATGTACATGAATTACTATCTGTAATAGTTACTGTGTAATCTCCTGCTACAGAAATATTATCAAAAACCTTTGTCGTCTGAGTAATTAATGCAACTCCATTTCTATTCAGCGTGTATTTGTAAACACCATTTCCACCCGTAACTACTGCACCTACGGTTATTGTAGCAGGGCTATCACAAGTATACGGAACTGTTATTGTTGCTGTACCACTAATTGGATCCGGCGCTGTTAAGGTAACAGTTATACTTTTTTTACATCTATTTTCATCTTTTACATAATATGTATAAGCCACTCCAGCACTAAGTCCTGTAAAATATGATGTGTTATTATAAGTAATATCGTCTTTACTATATGTATATACTCCGGTTCCTCCACCTGGTTTTAATAAAATAGTTCCATCATTAGAACTATCACATTTTGGGTTTACATTTGTTGATCCTAATGTAATTGGAACCAATGCCTCTATCTTAGCATCGCTGGTTGTTGTACAATTATTTGCATCTTTAATTGTAAAAGTGTAATTACCAGCCACCGCTGTAGTATACGTAAAAGTGTTTCCAGTTGTAGTAGGTCCCACTAAATCTCCTGTTTGATCTCCAGTAGTAATTGTTACTGTAAAAGGTGCTTTACCTCCTTCGATTGTTCCCGTAATAACTGCACGATTTGCTGGTGCAACGTCGCAATCAAGCGGAGTTGTAACTGGAGTCGCTGCAAGTAATTGAGCCGTTATAACTTGAGTAATTGGATCTGAGACACAACCAAAACTATCGGTAACTGTAAACTCATAAATTCCTTCATTCTGCGCTTTATAAGTAAAAGTAGGTCCTGCAAATGTTGCACTTGGCCCAACTGGATTACCTCCATTATATTTTACTGTATAAGTATAATCTGGTACTCCATCTGTAACTTTTATTGTGATATTTGTTCCTGCATTTTTATCAAAACATACACTTGGCGTAACATTTTCTAATTTTGGTTTTACTGGAGCAACAATATCCACAGATGCCAAAACTTCTGTCTCACAATCGTTTAAATCTTTGGCTACAACTTTATAATTTCCAGTTATTTTAATATCAAGAAATGTATCTGAATCTTGAAAAGCTTTTACAACTGTTACACCGTCCGTTTCTCTTAATTCATATCGATAACCAGGAGTTCCATCACTTGCTTTAGCCTTAATAATTGCTCCAGTAGAACATTTTAATACCTGCTCTACCCAAGCATCTACTTTTAATTTTTTTGGAGATTTAATTTCCTGAGCTACTGGAAAAGAACAACTGCCAGCTGTATCATCATAACGAATACTAATGTTATAAATTTTACTAGCTAAATTTTTCAACGTTATACTACCGCTTGTTGCCGCAGGAACTGGTTTTACAGTTTGCCAACCTGCAGGATCACCTGCTATTAAATATTGAAATCCTTTTTTAGGATCAAAGTTTTTAGCTGATAATGTAATTTCTCCATTTTGCTCACCACTACATCTTACATCTTTATATCCTGTTATACCAGCAGAGAAAGCCTTACTACCATCAACAACTATTGGGAACAAAGCTGTCGCTCCACAAATTTTAGGCATTTGAAAAACCGTGATATCATCTATAGCTACGTCATTACCGTCAACTTCTTGAACATTAGAACGCACAACAAATCTTAGGTTAGTATTTTTCCCTGGGTTTAAGGTTAATAAATAATCTTCCCATTTATTTGTTTTAGGTATAGCACCTGTAGCAACACTCGAAACATCATTCCCTGCAAGATCTACTAACGCTAACTGTATATTAGGATTAGCTCCCAATTGACCTGTTCTCAATAAATTTATTGCAGATATTTTTACACTTATGGGTTGATCAGCTATAACATCTTTTATCTCTTTTTGATACAAAATAGCCGACGTAGGAATTTGATCCCCAATATTAACTGCCAGATATCTTCCTCTTAGATCCTTTGGTCCTGCAATAGTAGTATGATCTTCTGGACTTAACCAAGTACCATGTGGAGATACTATCTTCGCAGTAACTGTGTATTCACCATCGTTTAATTTAATACTTCCATTTTCCTGCGTAGCAGCTACTTGTCTCTCCCATTTATAATAAAAGGTATTTATTCCCGGTGAAGTAACGTCTGGTCCTGAACCGAAAGTTTCTACCAATAAATTACTATATGTAGGAACCGTTTTTACAGTGTAGCTCACCATTATAGTATGATCTCCCTGGCTTACATTTTTAAACACATTTGAATTAATTGGTGTATTAGCGGTGCCATCAATAAAATAACTATAAATAAATTCAGAATTCACGTCATTTGTAACCGTTACAGTTGTAGTTGCTGTTCCATCACAATTAAAAACGGGATCATCAATCTTAATTGTAGGTTCATTAGGTTTTGGTTTTAAAGTTATACCGCTCATCTCAAATATGCATCCAGCATTATCTTTAACATAAACCTTATGATCTACTACTGGATCAATATAAGCCCAATTCAGATCTATCCAAGTTTTTTTTAAATCAAAACTGTATTTATAAGGCGCAGTTCCACCCTCGGCATTTGTAATTCTAATCTTTCCCTGTTTCTCATTTCCTACTGGTCCACAGCCCGCTAATTCAGCGACACCCGCAGATGCCGTTAAAGCAGGTTTTCCTCCTATTGCCACCGATACAACAGGGTCAGAACATTTAGTCGTTACATCCTTACCATTAACTCTTACCGTTTTACTATAGTTAACACCTATAAGGTAATTTCCAGGGTCCAGATTCTTAATAATTGGCCCTGAGCTGCTACCTTCAAAAGTATAGGTCATTGTATATCCGTTTGCATTTGAAACTTTTATCTCTATTTGACCTAGACCTCCATTACAATTTCCATCTGTTGCAATAATTTCATAGATTGGTTTTTGGGGGTCATTAACTGGAACAGGAGAAGTCAAAGCAGAACAACCATTTACATCTTCTACACGAATAATATAACTCCCTGCTTTAACTAACGATATCTTATTATTAGTTCCATTAGCTACAAATGTGGTGCCTCCATCAGTACTCACAAAATATTGATAAGGTGCAGTTCCTCCACTTTGACTTACTGTAATGATACCTTTATCACTACATGCAGTTAAGCCATCTGTTAGAGTGGCACTCGCAATTATTTTTGCAGCTGGAGCCGCAATAGTAAAATTGTTAGTTTCCTTCATACATCCAGTCCCAATCGAGGTAATTACTCGATAATTTCCTGGAGCTAAATCTGAAAAAGGATATTCAGAATCTTTGGTAATTGGAGAATCATTTAATAAGGTAGAAGTGGTACCAGTAACCTTAAAAATTTCATATTTATAATCCTGTTTGATATCATTTGTAATGACCTTTACACTACCTAGATCGCCATTACATTTTGGAGAAGTAAAACTAGTTTTTACTTGAAAAGTAAGGCTTTTAATATCCAGATTTATAACTTTAAATTCACATGATCCTACTACATCTTTTATTCTAATAAAAGCCGTGTAATTACCCGGTGTACTAGTTGTAAAAGTATTATTTACATCCCATAGTCCCGGAGCTCCAGTTGTAGTAAAACTATATTCATATCCATTTCCGAACCCCCCAACGGTAATTTTACCATCTATTTTGCAGTTACCGTCGCTGCTTTTAATAATATCGCTTTTAGTAACAGCCGTTGGAATTAAAGTATTCTGATATACATTAAAATAAAAAACACTAGGTACACCTGCTTTATCTACTATTTTTACTCTAAATTGTCCAGCCGTATTTGCTAAATAATCTTTTCCAGTTCCGACTTGTTTCCAGCAAGATGCTGCAGCGGTTTCATTAGCACAATCACTGTTTGAAACTGTTACACAACCACCTCCAGAAATAAATCTTTCCCAAACAATAGATTGAGGATCTGTGATATTAATATTGATAGGTCGAGAATCGTTTCCTCCACATAAAAATAACTTGGGTAATTCTTTTCCATCATTTGGACATTTTACAACTTGCCCTGCATATGGTAGTTGAGCATATGGAATTATAGGATTAGTAAGTGCTGCGACAGCTTCAGTTTTTGACGTTTCTTTTTCATCATTTAAACTAATTGAGTTGTCGAGCTGACTTGCAGCTTTAAAAAATACATCTTCTTTCAAGTTCTTATTGAACTTAGAATCGAATGCTATTAAATTCTGTGAATGGGACACAAAATTAAATAACATTGCAACGGCAAAAATCAGCGTTCTTAAAATAGTAGGTTTTTTCATAGTCAATCTATTGTTTACTTCCATCTTGCTGTCTGAGGGGCGTCATAAAGCAAAATAATTAGTATTTAAAACATTTTATTTCTGTAAGCTCTTAGATATTATCTAAGAGCTGTATATATCTTTTTAATTCTCCACTTTTACGATAGCCATTTTCCCATTGTATGGTTTAGATCCTTTAGCTTCTAATGCCTTAGTTGCTTCTGGTAATCCATCGAACTTATCGTAATAGATGTAATATTTACTTGTTGTAACGTTGTAGAAGAAATTAACATCTGTACGTCCAGCCGCTACGGCTTTTCTTAAGAATTCATCTCTTTTTTCAACGCTGTTGTGAACTGCAATAATTAAATAATAACCATTATCAGAATTTTTAATATTCTTAATAATCTGCATATTCGACTGATCTTCTCCAAAATCAAAATCACTTGCCTTCAATGGTGTGCTGCTTAATTTTGTGGTCTCTTTTATACGTTTAAGAGCGGCAACGTCCTGTGCATATCTTCCTTGATCGTTTTCATATGCTGCACGTTTAATTCTACGTTTTTTCTCAATCTCCGTTTCAGTCTTAATACGCTCTAAATTCGAAAGCAGAACCGCACTGTCTTGCTCCATTTTTAACTGTGCTGCTTTTAACTCATTTATCTTATCTAGATAAGCTTTATTCAAAGCATCATTTTTATTTGGAACTTTTTTAAGTCTTTCGTTATACAAATTAGTCAGTTTTGCAATCTCTTCTTTTTGCATTCTGCTCGCATCTGCAAGTTGTCCTTTTAAGGCCTCTAATTGACTATTTTCTGCTGCAACACTTTTAAATGGTTTTGGCTCTTTATAAATACCTTTTTCACTTAAATCGTTCTCTTCTCTTAAATCATTCAAGTCTCTTTGTTTATTAGCTACTGTTGTATTAAACTGAGATAATAAATCTTTCTGTACTTTACTTGAATTTTCTAATGACTGTGTTAAGTTTTCAATAGCTTTAGCAGTATCGTCTTTTGGAGTTGCTACTGCTTTTGCCGCAGCTTCAGCAGCTAATCTTGCCTGAAGCGCTTCTGCATCAGCTTTCGCTTTAGCATCTGCCAATAATTTAGCCTCACGTGCTTCCTCTGCTAATCTTAACTGTCTCGTTTCTTCTTCCGCTTTCATTTTTTCAGTCGCTTCCGCATCTGCTTTTGCTTTGGCATCTGCTAATAATTTAGCCTGAGCCGCCTCCATGTCTGCTTTTGCTTTTGCATCAGCTGCAAGTTTTGCTTGGCGGGCTTCTGCATCAGCTTTTGCTTTTTCTTCCGCTGCTTGTTTTACTCTAAGAGCTTCAGCATCTGCTTTCGCTTTAGCATCTGCGGCTAATTTTGCTTGAAGTGCTTCTGCATCAGCCTTAGCTTTTGCGTCGGCAGCAAGTTTCGCCTGTAATGCTTCTGCGTCTGCTTTAGCTTTCGCATCGGCTGCAAGTTTCGCTTGAAGTGCATCAGCTTTGGCTTTTGCCTCAGCATCTGCTTTTGCTTTTTCTTCAGCCGCTTGTTTTGCTTTCAGAGCTTCTGCATCGGCTTTCGCTTTTGCATCTGCAGCTAATTTGGCTAAACGAGCTTCTTCGGCTTGTTGTAATTGTTTAGCTTCAGCGTCTGCCTTTGCTTTGGCAGTTGCTTCTGCATCAGCTTTAACTCTTGCATCTGCAATTAGTTTTGCTTGTAATGCGACCATATCGGCTTTTGCTTTTGCTTCTGCTGCCAATCTCGCTTGTTCAGCTTCTGCATCAGCCTTCACTTTAGCTTCAGCTGCCAATTTCGCTTGTAATGCTTCTGCATCGGCTTTTGCTTTAGCCTCAGCAGCCAGCTTAGCTTGAGCGTCTGCTTTTGCTTTGGCATCGGCTACTAATTTTGCTTGAAGTGCTTCAGCATCGGCTTTAGCTTTTGCTTCTGCAGCTAATTTTGCTTGCGCTTCGGCATCGGCTTTAGCCTTAGCATCTGCCGCCAATTTAATTTTTAAAGCTTCTGCATCTGCTTTCGCTTTTGCTTCTGCTGCTATTAATGCTTGTCTTGCTTCAGCATCTGCTTTTGCTTTTGCTTCCGCAGCTAATTTTTCTTTCAAGGCCGCATCTGCAGCTGCTTTCGCTTTTGCATCTGACGCTAGTTTCGCCTTATTTGCAGCATCAATTGACGCTTTAGTTTTTGCTTCGGCAGCAGCTTTTGCTTTTGCTTCGGCAGCTAACTTAGCTTGCAATGCATCAGAATCTGCTTTTGCTTTTGCATCGGCAGCAAGTATCGATTGTAAATCTGCTTCTTCAGCTTTTGCTTTAGCTTCAGCTTTTCGTTTTGCTTCTGCTGCATCAGCCTTAGCCTTATCATCTGCTGCTAATTTTATTCTTAATGCTTCGGCATCTGCTTTGGTCTTGGCATCAGCCGCAAGTTTAACTTTAAGAGCCTCTGCATCTGCTTTTGCTTTATCAGCTGCTAACTGCGCTTGTGTTTTTTGTGGAGCTGCACTAGCTGCTGCAGGTTTATTTGCAATTGCTTGTGCTCTCGCTGCTGCGGCTGCATCAACTCTTGCCTTATTATCTGCGGCTAGTTTAATTCTGCGTGCTTCAGCATCGGCTCTGGCTTTATCAGCAGCCAATTGTGTTTGTGTTTTTTGTGTTGTGGCAACTGCTCTATTTGCTGTTGCAGTTTGTGCTCTTGCACTGGCTGCAGCATCAGCTTTAGCCTTAGCATCGGCTGCTAATTTTATCTTAATAGCTTCAGCATCTGCTTTCGCTTTATTATCTGCTTCTAATTTTGCTTTTGCAGCAGCTTCGGCATCAGCCTTTACTTTTTCTGCAGCAGCAAGTCTAGCTTGTTTTGCTTCGGCATCAGCAACAGCTTTAGCTTCAGCTGCTAATCTAGCTGTTTCGGCACCACTCACTCTCGTAACTGGAGCACTTGTAGTTTTCTTTGCCATTACTGGTTTTGGTTTTGCAGGATCTATTAATGAACCTTCTTCATCTTCACCGTAATAGTAATTTTTACTTTTAAATTTATATGCAATTGCAAATTCATGAGAACCTCCCATATTGGTGAAATTTCCCATTCCTCTTTCGTAGTTATACTCGATCGAAATGCTAGGCGAAATATTAACGCCTAAACCAGCCGAAATTCCGTATAAAGTATTATATCCTGCCTGTGCCCAAATTCCTTGCGGAATAGCAAGCATAGCAAGTCCAGAAATAACCGTTTTATCTTTTTTAATCTCTGTTTTTACAAGTCCAGAAAATTTACTTCTGTCAAAAAAACCAAAACTATCCAAATAACCTGTGTACATTCCGTGCAGTTGTATCGCTCTTTCTGGATCATCCTTTACCATTCCTGAACCAAAATTGTAAAGCACTAAGTTGTTTATCGATAATCCGAAATCTAGAAAAGCAGTTCCGTAATTAATACCTGGATTAACAGTTAATAAAGTATTTGAAGGATACTCTCCGTTTAAAACTTCAATGTCGTCACTAATGATTTTACCTCTGTCTAAGCCGCTTTTATAAACTCCTACATTCAAACCAAATGTTAAGTTACTGTCTTCTTGTAAAACGATGTTATGAGCAAAATTTCCGACTCCGCCAAAAACAGTCATTAAACCGTAATTTTGTTGAAATAAACCAAAAGCGAAGGCCTCGTTTTCTCTAAAACGACCTGAATAACCCGCCAAATAAGTTTGCGGCGCATTATCAAATTGTACCCATTGTCTTTTATTATAAAAACTTGCATAAGCATTTGTTTCTCGAACAAAACTAAACGCAGGGTTAATTAAATATCTGTTGAACTTTAAAGAATTTCTTATAGGCATTGAAAACGAAACAACTCCATTCTCATTTTGTTCTTGAGAATAGAGTGCATTTGAAAAACCGTAAAATAAAGTTATGAATAGTAAAATTTTCTTCATCTTATTTAATCACAGTTATTGATCCTTTTTTTTCACCGGTGTCTGATTGAATGACATAGTAATATACTGGATTTACATTTTTAAAATCTATTGCTGTCTGCGGCCAATCGCCTTGATAGTTGTAAACATCAAGAACCTTTTCGCCGTTTGAACTTAGAATAATTACTTTAGTAGCAGCGTTTTTATAAGCATCTGGAATATTCCAATACGGGTTCGCACTGCTGAGCTTAATTATATTTTGAATAACTGTAGAGGGTGCTGAAGGACCTGTAACTTTAAAGCTAAATTCCTGAGAAGATATACATCCTGTAGTCTGCGAAATTTTTGCTTTATAATTACCAGGCGCAGCTACCAAGTATGATCTTGATGTCGCTCCTGCGATTACATTTCCATTTAATGACCACTCAAACTCTGGATTAGCAGCATCTGTTGTAAGACTGACATTAACAGTTTCGCCTTCATTAAGAGCCGTAGTATCTGCAACATCTATACTTGCTGTAAATCCGTTACTTTTAAGATCTATAGATCCTGAAGCGCTGCAGCCTCCAAAATCGACATCAACTGAATAAATACCAGATTCATTTGTCGCATAAGAACGACCTACAGCATCTTTAATAGCAACTCCATTCTTTTTCCATTGATACTTGTTTCCTGCGGTGGCCGTTAAAATTGTACCTGTCCCGTTTGAACAAAAAGGATTTCCTAAATTGGAATCGATTGTTACACCAGAACCTCCGCTTGAAGTAGCGACTGTCACTTTGTTTGAACTAATATTAACATCTGAGCATTTACCGTAATCAACCACGGCATAGTAACTCCCTGCTGTATTTACAACAAGATCTTTACCGCTTTGACCAGCAATAGCAACATCATCTTTATACCACGTATATTTAAGTTTTGGAAAGTTTAATGGTGATGAATTAGGTATAGAAGGTGTACTGTTATCTATTGAAAGAGTTACACTTCCGCCTGGACAGATTGTTACATTAGTATTTTGATTATTAATAAAGAACTTCGATTCAAAATCTTTATAATAAACAGGAAAAGAAGTATCTCCAATAGAATTTTTAAATCGACCGGTTGTAACAGGAGATGCTCCTGAACTTTTAACTCTCAATCCGTACAAATCTGAACCTGTCAAATTTACAGGCACTGCAAATTTTATCGTTTTCTGTGTAGCACTAACATCTACAGCATCTAAAAAAGTTGTTGCAATAGGATTATCTGCATTGTCTAAAAGTTCTACGACAAATGTGGTTCCAGCAGGAAAATTAACATAACTGAATGATGCATAAAATTCATTAAATGAACTTCCTGCACATAACTTTTCCAATCCGTCAAGTTGCTTTGGAACAATAGTCTGCCCATAAGAACTCGATTTAGTAAATAGAATTATGCTAAATAAAATAAGTAATCTGGTAAAAGAAAAAGTAATTTTTTGAATCATATAGTACGCGTTCTAGATAAGTCTATACGTTCAAAAAATAAGATGTCTATGAATGTTTCTGAAAAATCATATTTATAGTTTTCAATAATATCTTTTGCAAGAATTGAAGTTGCACTAATTAATGAATTTTCATTACAGTCTGCACTTAGATCTTTCATTTCAGTTGCAATAGTAAGGCTGTCCTTGGGGGTGGACAGCCCTGCTATAAACTGATTAGAATTCTCTAATTGACTGATCCCTGTAGCAGGATCATTTTTTTGGTTTGTCGCTTTAAACGAAGTCAAATTACACTGTGCTTCAACAGAAACTATAGCTTCTGATGTTGCAGTACTTTGTGCATATAGACTTAACGATATAGGCGAAAACAAAAATATTGTATATAAAAAATACTTTTTTGTAGATTGAGCCATTATGTCTTGATCTTTATTTGGTCCGGTTGAGACGATACATAAATTGTGTCTGGGGACTTTATTAATAAAATTTACGCGTTGAAATAAAAATCGAAATCTATTTACCTATTGCCGCTTGAAGCTGTGATTTTTCCTAGTTGTAATCTAAAATCTGGTTTTTTAGCGTTGAAAATGTCAATAAATGTTTCTTTGTTGCTGCTTTGAGAATAAACGTTAAAAAATACGCTGTTTCCGTACCAGCTCTCTAAATCTTCATTATTCGAATTGTACTCTGTAAAGATATTTCCTTTACATAGGTTAAAGTACATTTCTTCAAATTTGATTTTTTTAAGGTTAGCATCATTAATCTCAGTTTTACTGTCTAACAATACAGCAGGATTAAATCCAGAGATTACACTTCTTTTCATTTCAAGAGAAGCATTTTCAGCTACATAAACAGCCTCTTTTACTAAACCTGATTGAATATCAGCATTGATGTTTTCACTGTCGTTAAGCATTGTGATGTTTGTAGCAACAACAAGCGTTTGTTTTTTAGTAAAATCTGTTTCACTTTTCTTTTCATATGATTTTACTTCCATGCAACGAGATCCGTCTTTGTTACTAGATAAATAAGATGATCTAACAGCTAATGAATTGTATAAACGACATTGAACTCCTTGAGTAAATTTATAATCGTCGTTGATTGATTTGTAAGAAACAAATTTTGTAGCATTGACATCACCTCCAAAGAAAGCGAATGAATCTCCTCCAGAGTAACTTACCATTACATTTTCTAAGATTGTTTTATTACCAACTCCAGCGATAGTTAATCCGTTGAAAGTATCAACACCTTTTACTTTTTTTCCAGCAAATTCGATTCTAACAAATCGCATAATACCAGAATTTGAAGCTACATTATCACCGCCATAAGTAGTAAGAGTTGGGTCTAAGTCTAGGTTATAAGAACCTACATTTCCAAATTTGTTAATTGGAGCATCTCCAAGAATAACTACTCCACCCCAGTCTCCTGCTTTTTTCAGGCTTCTGTTAGAAGTAAACACAATTGGATCAGTTTCTAAACCATCAGCCATAATTTGTGCACCCTTAGTAACTACCAATGTTCCTTTTGTTTCAAAATCACCAATAATTAAGGTTCCTGGTTCAATTGTTAAAACTGCATTATTAGTAACATACACGTTACCTTGCAAAACATAAATATTCCTCTTCAGCAATTTCGTGTTAACAGAAATATTTCCTGCTAAAATTTGGTTTGCTTCTCCGTAATCTACTTTGTTAGGCTTAAATTCGGTCCAGTTGTTTAACCAATTGGTGTAGCCCATAATTCCTTTCTCTTGTTGAGCACTCATACTTGTGACTGTCAAAAAGATACAGATCAATTGAGTAATTTTTTTCATGATAAGGGGGGGTATTGGGGGTTAATAATAATTTGGGTATGCGTAAATGAAAAAACTCCTCTCGAGATTTTCTGGTGGTATTCAGAACATATCGAGAACGAGTTAATTTTCTTTTTTTCTTTTAAAATGCTGTGAGAGCCTAAAGCTGTTCACACATCAAAAAAGAGATTTAAAATATTTTTATAAAAATTACATTTCGTTCAAATCGTTGAATTCGTGTAAAGATTTCAATGTACTTTCGTAAAATAAAATAGCTGCGATTAAGTTTCCTTTATCAGAATATGGCATCATTTTTCTTTGAAATTCTACTGTAGTATCTAAGAAATTTGATGTGCCTACAGCCTGAGCATCTAAAACTTTTTTGTGTTCGTTATCGTCTGGAATACCTAAGTCTGCCATTGTAACACCCGGCTTTGTAACCAACGCAATGTAAGGGAGAGTTTTTACTAATACTTTAATTCGCTCAATGTATAATTCTAACAATTCCCCTTTTTGCATACCACTCAATTCTTTTTGATCGTGATATTTACGAATAAGAGCTGTCGTACTAATTATACTTCTTGGAGCGTTCTTTGCCTGAGCTGAAGCAGCAGCAGTTGTCAAGATAAAAAATGCACTTAATAAAATAATTTTCCCTTTCATAAATTCTTATTAAATAATTGGTTGTTGATGAAAACAAAAATATAGAAATTAACTTAAATTGCAACTTTATTGATTTGTTTTTTCAAAAAAAAGCTTAAAAAAAGCTTAAAAACCAGCGTTATGTCGAGAAAATGTGCGTTTTAACGTGCTTTCTGTTAAAATTGTTAAAATCTAAACCGTAAGATTTAAGCCATAAAATTTAGAGTGAAATCTACTCTAAATAACCAAAAAAAGCATACGATTGTCGTTTTTTCAAAAAAAATATTAACAAAAAAGTCTTTATATTTACTAACATGAACAATTTTATTAACAAAAGTTCGTTAGCAAACCGCAAATATTTTTATAAAAATCCATCAGAATCTCATAAATTAAAGCTGCCGTATAAACTTTATCTGGAAAATTTTTGACTACATCATTTTCTTCTATCTTTGCCTCATGCAATTTTCACAAATTTTAGGTCAGGATTACATCAAAAGCCATTTAATAAAAAGCGCATCTTCTGGACGAATTCCGCATGCTCAATTATTCATCGGCCCTGAAGGAAGCGGTACATTATCGACTGCAATTGCTTATGCGCAGTATATTTTGTGTAATAACACCGGGAACGAAAATGAAAACGGTAACGATTCCTGTAACCTAAAATTTCAAAACATCTCGCATCCCGATCTGCATTTTATTTACCCAACGGTTACTACCGAAGATGTAAAAACAAAACCAAAAAGCTTAGACTTTATCCAAGATTGGCGAACTTTCATTCACGAAATGCCATACGGCGGTTTATTTGACTGGTATAAAATTCTTGGTGTTCAAAACAAACAAGGAGAAATAAGAGTCGAAGATGCACAAGAAGTTTTAAAATCACTTTCGCTAAAATCATACGAAGGCGGTTATAAAATTATGATTATCTGGATGGCAGATAAGATGAATATTGCAGCCTCAAACAAGCTGTTAAAACTTCTAGAAGAACCTTCAGATAAAACAATTTTTATCCTAATTTCTGAAAACGAAGAAGATATTATACAAACCATACGTTCTCGTTGTCAAGTAATTCACTTTAACGGACTACCGGAAAAAGTAATTGCCGAAGCTTTAATTTCAAAAGAAAATCTAGACGAAAAATCAGCTTTTAAAATTGCACATCAAGCACAGGGAAATTTCAATAAAGCACTTCATCTGCTCAAAGAAGATGATTCTGAATATCCTTTTGAACAATGGTTTGTCAATTGGGTTCGTGCTGCTTTCCGAGCAAAAGGAAATGCTGCCGCAATTCAGGATTTAATTTCCTGGAGCGAAGAAATTGCAGGACTTGGACGCGAAAGCCAAAAGAAATTTATTCAGTTTTGTATTGAAATGTTTCGTCAAGCTCTTTTGCTTAACTACCAAGCACCAACTTTGGTTTACATTGAACCTAAAGTAGAAAAATTTAAACTGGAAAATTTTGCGCCTTTTGTAAATGGCAATAATATTCATGAAATTTTCAAAGAACTTTCAGATGCGATGTATCACATTGAAAGAAACGGAAATGCAAAAATAATCTTAACCGATTTATCTATAAAACTGACTCGTTTAATTCACAAAAAATAATTTTCAGATGAATAATGCCGCCTCTATTTTATTACTAGCATTTTTAGCCATAACTTTTTTACAATCAGGTTATGAAAAGATTTTTTATTGGAAAGATAATGTTGAATGGCTTAAAGGTCATTTTGCCAAAACACCTCTAAAAAACCAAGTTCCTCTTGCTCTATTTCATTTATTAATATTAGAATTAATTTCTGGTGTTTTATGCGTAGTTGGAGCAATTCAATTATTAACAAACAGCGGCCGAGAATACGGCTTTTATGGCGCAATTTTCTCTTGTATTTGCTTGTTAATGATGCTTTTCGGACAGCGACTAGCAAAAGATTATGATGGTGCAAGAACCATCGTAATTTATTTTATTCCTGCTGTAATGGCAGTTTATTGGTTGAACTAATCGACCGCAATCTTTAAAAAAGTAAGCCGCAATTTAAAAGGTTTTTAAATATGGAAACCGCGGTAAGAAAATAAAATTTTATCAAAAAATGAATGCAAAACATCCTTCAGAATCCCTAACTATTTTAACCGATTTAGTTTTACCAAGTGAAACAAATCCTTTAAACAATCTATTTGGCGGTGAGTTACTTGCCCGTATGGATCGTGCAGCAAGTATTGCGGCACGCAGACATTCTCGCCGAATTGTAGTAACGGCATCTGTAAATCACGTTGCTTTCAATAGAGCTATATCATTAGGAAGTGTTGTAACTGTTGAAGCAAAAGTATCAAGATCTTTCAAAAGTTCGATGGAAGTTTTCATTGATGTTTGGGTAGAAGATCGTGAATCTGGCAGCAGAACAAAAGCAAACGAAGCCATTTATACTTTTGTTGCAGTTGATGATACAGGAAGACCTGTTGAAGTACCGCCAATCACGCCAGAAACAGAACTTGAAATACAACGTTTTGATGCTGCTTTGCGTCGTAAACAGCTGAGTTTGGTTCTTGCTGGAAAAATGAAACCGTCTGATGCCACAGAATTAAAGGCTTTATTTTTATAATAAAATTTGTTACAATTTGTGACAATCTGAGTCACTCAAACTTCAAAAAAAAGAAGTATTTTTACCAAATTACAAGCCTAAAAAATAAAAATCAGGACGCCGTTTACTCTTTTTGATTTTTATTAAAAAGAAACAAAATAACAATTTTAGACAAAAGAAAAAGATGAGTTCAGACAAAGAAGCCAAATTAAAAGCGTTACAATTAACGCTTGATAAACTTGACAAAACCTACGGAAAAGGAACCGTAATGAAAATGGGCGATAAAGCCATCGTGGAGGTAGAAACGATTTCTTCTGGCTCACTTGGCGTTGATTTAGCGCTTGGGGTAAATGGTTATCCAAAAGGAAGAATTATTGAAATATACGGTCCAGAATCATCTGGTAAGACCACATTAACTTTACACGCTATTGCCGAAGCTCAAAAAGCGGGCGGAATTGCTGCTTTTATAGATGCTGAACATGCTTTTGATAGAAACTATGCTGAAAAATTAGGTGTAGATATCGAAAACCTAATCATCTCACAACCAGACAACGGAGAGCAGGCTTTAGAAATTGCCGAAAACTTGATTCGTTCTGGAGCTATAGACATTGTTGTTATTGACTCTGTTGCTGCCTTAACTCCAAAAAGTGAAATTGAAGGTGAAATGGGAGATTCTAAAATGGGACTTCACGCACGTTTAATGTCGCAGGCTTTAAGAAAATTAACTGGAACAATCAGCAAAACAAACTGTACTGTTTTCTTCATCAACCAGCTGCGTGAAAAAATTGGTGTAATGTTCGGGAATCCTGAAACTACAACCGGTGGTAACGCATTAAAGTTCTATGCTTCTGTTCGTTTAGATATTCGTCGTTCTTCTCAGATTAAAGACGGTGAGAACGTTATTGGAAACAGAACCAAAGTTAAAATCGTTAAAAACAAAGTTGCTCCGCCTTTTAAAACTGCCGAATTCGACATTATGTACGGAGAAGGAGTTTCTAAAACTGGTGAAATTCTTGACTTAGCGGTTGAATTTGAAATCGTTAAAAAAGCTGGATCTTGGTTTAGTTACGGAGACACAAAATTAGGACAAGGCCGCGATGCTGTAAAAGCCTTAATTAAAGATAATCCAGAACTAGCTGATGAATTAGAAGTAAAAATTAAAGCGCATATCAAAGAATTAGCAAACGCTTAAATAATTAAAAATCTGTAATTTATAGATTTATTCTCTATTACCCGACAAGTTTAAAAACCTGTCGGGTTTTTTATTTTCAAAAAAAACAATAAAACAACGCAACCATTTTCAAATAAACCCATCTAATAAATAAAATTAATATTGGGGCAGGTATTTGCCATAAATACCTATTCAATGGTTTTTAGAATAAATTTGGTTGGTTAAGGTACAAATCCGTTAGTTTTAGGCTGACGGATTTTATCCTTTTTATTTTTTTCATTCCTTGACGCAACCTTTTTCATTTTTTACTATCTACTATTATGTGACGTTAACTGAGTTTATAAACTCTTTATTACCAACCTTATAATATTTTAACCATGAAAGAGAAAATAGAAGTGTTGTACAGTAAAAACCGGAAAAAAACCAAATTGAAATTTAAAAAAGTACTCCGTTTTATCTCAGAAAAAATAATTCATAGATAAACTTCTTTAAATACAAAAGGACGTTTTTAATTCAAAAAGAAAACCCGATATTCTTAAAGCTGGAATATCGGGTTTTGTATGTATTATTTCTTAGAATCTTTTTTCTCAAACTCTAACAGTTCCTTGTAAATCAATTGTCTGACTTTATCTCTAAGCTCTTTTCGGTTTTCAGAAGTCAGCCCATTCGTTTCAACAAAAGGCAAAACTTTTACTCTCATTTTCCCTGGACTGCCGCTAAAAAAAGTATACGAAAAACGTTCTTTATTGTCAGGATAAACGATTGGAACAATCGGAATTTGATGGTCAATTGCCAGTCTAAAAGCACCGTCTTTAAACTCATCCAGTAAAATACTTTCGTCATCTGGAACTCCGCCTTCAGGAAAAATACAAATACTTAAACCTTGATTTAAACGACTCTGAGCACGTTTAAAAACCTCATTTTTGCTTCGAGAAGAATTTCTGTCTACCAAAATACAAGTTCTTTTATAGAAAAAACCAAACAACGGAATTTTTACAAGCTCTTTTTTTCCCACAAAAACAAAAGGATTTTTTATGATGGCAAGCGTCAGCATGATGTCTGTCATCGAAGTATGATTAGCAACAATCATGTAGCTTTTGTGCTTAATGAGTTTCTGTTCGCGCTTTACTTTGTAATAAAAACCCATGCCGTAAAGAATGAATTTAGCCCAAATGCGGGCCATTTTAAAGAAATACGGATAACCTTTCTCTGAGAGAATAGAAATCACTAAAAACGGCAGCATAATCACTATCGGAATAGCCATTAAAACATAAAACCAAATACGCCATAAAATCCAAAAAACAATTTTAAATCCTTTCATGGTTTCAAATGTAAGAAAACAGAAATGAATTTAGATTTTAGATCGTGAGATTTTTAGAATATTAGACTTTTCTAAAAAATAAAACTTTAAAATAGCCCATATCTTCAATAAACTTTGTGGACATTGCGAAAAACTTTGCGAACTTTGCGGTTAAAAAAAATAAACTTGCAATCTTTGTGGTTGAAAGAATAAGAAAAAACAAGAATGGCAAAAATACTTACTGGTGTTCAGAGTACTGGAACGCCGCACTTAGGCAATCTATTGGGAGCGATTATCCCTGCAGTTGAGTTATCGAATAATCCAGCAAACGAATCTTATTTGTTTATAGCTGATTTACATTCAATTACACAAATTAAAGATGGTAAAACTTTAAGAGAAAACACATATAGTACTGCAGCTGCTTGGCTTGCCTGTGGTTTAAATCCTGATAAAGTTACCTTTTACAGACAATCTGATGTGACGCAAACAACTGAATTGACCTGGTATTTAAGCTGTTTTTTTCCTTTTCAACGTTTGACTTTAGCACATTCTTTTAAAGACAAAGCAGATCGTTTAGATGATGTAAACGCTGGACTTTTTACATATCCAATGTTAATGGCCGCTGATATTTTACTTTATGATGCAGAATTTGTTCCAGTTGGAAAAGATCAGATGCAGCATTTAGAAATCACTCGTGACGTCGCTTCTCGTTTCAATCATCAAATGGGTGAAACATTTGTAATTCCTGAAGTTAAAATTCAAGAAAACAGTATGTTAATTCCTGGAACGAATGGTGGAAAAATGAGTAAATCTGCCAATAATATTATCAATATTTTTCTTGATGATAAAGTTTTACGCAAACAGGTTATGAGTATTGAAACGGACAGCACACCGCTTGAAGATCCTAAAAATCCAGATACTTGTAATGCCTTTGCTATCTATTCGTTATTAGGAACAGAAAAACAAATTGCCGAAATGAGAGCCAATTATTTAGGCGGAAATTACGGTTATGGTCATGCCAAACAAGCTTTGTTTGAATTGATTACAGAAAAATTTAAAACAGAAAGAGAAAAATACAATTACTACATAAACAATCTTGATGAAGTTGATGCGCTATTGAAAAAAGGCGCAGCAAAAGCTTCTGTTGTTGCTGATGGCGTTTTAGCCAAAGTAAGAGATGTTCTTGGGTTTCAAAAATAATTTATCAAGCCTAACAGATTTAAAAAACCTGTTAGGCTTTTTATTTTAAACCGCCTCAAACAATTTCCCCGGCAAAGGTCTCACGACACCTTTCAACTCCATATTTAAAAGCGTTCCCGATAATTTGAACAATGGCAAATCACATTCTATCGCAATTATATCCAGTAATTCCTTACCATTTTTAAGCAAAAAGTCATAAATCTTCTGTTCGCACTCATCTAAATCTACAAACAATTGTTTTTGTACTGTTTTTGGCTTGTTTTCGACGTCCCAGTTCAAAATATAAACTAAATCGGCAGCAGAGGTTAAAACATTTGCTTTTTGCGTTTTTATGAGGTTATTACAGCCTTGACTGTATTTATCAGTTACACGTCCTGGCACAGCAAATACATCTCGATTATAATCGTTGGCTAAATTAGCCGTAATAAGCGATCCTCCCTTATCTGCAGATTCTATCACAATTGTAGCTTCACTCATTCCAGCAACAATGCGATTTCGCCGAACAAAATTTTCTTTATCAGGATTTGATGAACTCCAAAATTCAGTGATAAAACCACCATTTTCCTCCATTTTTGCCATATACTTTTTGTGCGTTTTAGGATAAATTTGGTTTAAACCGTGAGCCAAAACTCCAATTGTCTGCAAATTGTTTTCAATCGCCAATTGATGCGCCACAATATCTACACCATACGCAAACCCGCTAACAATTACAGGATCTAAAGGCATGAGATCTTCAATCAGCTTTCGGCAAAATTCAGTTCCATATGATGTAATCTGACGTGTGCCAACTATGCTGATAATCTTTCTCCTTTCTAAATTTATATTACCCGAAGAAAAAATCAAAACCGGAGAATCGATACAATGTTTAAGTCTTTCCGGATAATCATCGTCTTGAAAAAAAGAAACTTTCAAACCATCCGCGTTTATAAATTGAAGTTCCTTATTGGCTTTTTCAAATATTGTTTTGTCTTTCAAATTTTTCATTAAAACGCTTCCAACACCATCGATAACAGCAATTTGATTTGATTTAGCTCTAAAAATAGCTTCAGCATTTCCAAAATTAGAAAGCAGTTTTTTAGCCATTATATCCCCTACACCATCCACCTTCATTAAGGCTAGTAAATAAAACAATTCTTGGTCTGACATCTCTTTATAACATTATGTAAAATAGAAATAAAAATTAAAGCAATTTAATCGTACAAATATGAATAAAATAAAGTAATTTCTTAATAAATATTTAAATTTAACTTTCGACGGCTTCAATAAAAAGACAACCAAATTTCTTAAATTATTGAAAACGAATTGTCTATAAAAAAAGCCGAATTGTTAATAAAAATTGTGAATAAAATTTTGATAACTATATTCATTACCTAACTTTGTTTCTATGAAAATCGAAACTTACATCGCACAGTTATTGTATCGTTATCAGTGTGTAACGGTTCCAGGGTTTGGAGCATTTTTAACCGAAATTCAATCGGCACAGCTTAATGAAAGCACAAATTCATTTTTTCCACCAAAGAAAATGGTCTCTTTCAACAGCCATCTTAAAAATAATGATGGACTATTGGCTAATCATATTTCACATGCAGAAAGTACAACGTACGGCTTTGCAGTAAATGCGATTGCTGCTGAAGTTCAGAGTTGGAAAAAAACACTGGAAGAAAACGGAGTTATAAGTTTAAAAAACATTGGTGAAATCCGTCTTAATTCTGAAAGCAATATCATTTTTACACCAAACGATCAAACTAACTTTTTAACAACATCGTTTGGATTAAGTCCGTTTGTTTCGCCTTTGATTAAGAAAGAGAATTTTGAGCAAAAACTGGAACAGCTTGAAAAAGAAAGCGTTTCGCTATATGAAAATGAAGAAGGAAGATCATCAAGAACTTTCTTAAGATATGCTGCTATTTTTGTACTAGGATTAGGAATTACTGGAAGCATTGGATACCCGCTTTACCAAAATCAAATTGCAGCACAAACTCTTGTTGTAGAAGGTGTTGTTCAGAAAAAAGTTCAAAGCAAAATACAAGAAGCTACTTTTTTTATTGAAAATCCTTTACCTGCTGTAACCCTTTCAGTTGATTCAGCAAAAGTAGAAGCTCCAGCAGAAAAAGTAATGCCATACCATATTATGGCCGGCGCTTTTAGAAGTGAACAAAATGCAAGAAAAGCTTACAATCAATTGATAAAAGATGGTTATCAAGCTAGAATGCTTGGAGAAAATAAACACGGCTTATTTCCAGTTTTATACGGAAGTTACGCTACCATGAATGAAGCTCAAAAAGCTCAAAAAGAAATACAAAAAGGCGAAAATCCTGATGCCTGGATTCTCGTTGAAAATCTATAAAAATCTTAAAATCCTATTCGTAAAGAATAGGATTTTTTTTGTTTAACGTGGAACAATTTTTGCGTTTTGAGAAAGAATCACTTTCTCTCCCTGATAAATAGTTAATCTTGCCGGCGGAGAATCTTTTTCGCCTAAAACAATTATGGCACATTCATAAACAAACTTATCTTTTTTGAACTCATACTGATGGTTTCCACCGCTTCCTTCTAAAACCAAATTTCCGCCGTATAGTATTAAATCAGGCTTCTCTGTCATTTTTTTGTTAATTGACCATGACACATAACGATAATTATTTTTGCCTAAATCATCAATTCGAATTCTAAACTTAACTGTTTCTAAAATGCAGATCGGTGTTTGAAAAAATGCAATACTAGAATCAAGCTCTTTTTTTTGTGCAGCAATTAATTTCTTCTTTAAATCTATTTCAAACTTTGATTGATAATTTACAGCCGTCAAATTTCCATCGATATCCAGCCAAATACTTCCTTGATTTAGCATTAAACCTCGCCAGCCCATATCAGACCAATTTTTTTTAGGATCAGATTTAATAATTTCATTTTTTAAAACAGTATCAAATACTTCTGAATAACGTTTTAAAAATTCTTCTTTGTTTTCAATATCTGGTATAGGATATTCACGCTTAAGCGGATAGGATACAAATGCAGCAAGAGCCTCTTTATTGTCGCTTTTGATATTGGTAATAAATCTATTTATAAAAACCTGCGATTCTGGTTTAATGTCTTGCGAATGAACAAAACCAATGCAAAAAAACATTAATACAACAAATACATTTACTGTTTTCATGTTCTATTTTTTTTAATTAATTATAAATCATGGTAGTTACAATCAATTATAAAAATAGTTAATTTATGCTGGCTTTAAACATTTTAAGTTCATCCCAGCTAAATTCATCACCGTGTTTTTCTTTCAAACCATTAAGCGATTCTTCTTGATAAAACTGAAAAGCTTCACGCAGCGCAAGAATTTTGTCGTAAGGAAGAACATCAGAAATATCAACTTTCTTAGCCTGTATCAATTTTACCAAATGCATTTCGACCGTTTGAACTGTCAATTTTCTAAGCCTCGCAATATCTTCAACAGAGTTTTTTTCCAGCCATAGTTCGTGAGTTTCTTCTACAGTGGTCTTTTTTGGGCCTTTTTCGGCCGTTTTATCCACTTTTTTAGAAATATAACGCGTTACTGGCTCTTCGGCCTGAAACATGTCTGTATTCGCCATTTTAAAGTCTTCTTTGATTTTAGAAACTTTATCTGTTTTATAATTTTTTATCGCCGGCGAAGTTAATTTCTCTTTGCAAATTGTTTCACGGGAAACGACTACTTCGATCAGTAATTTTGCTTTCATCAAACGCAGAACTGCTTTTGTTTGTAAATCATCCAGCAGTGCTAATTCTTCATAAAATTCTTTTACTTTTTTAAATTTCTGAATTTCAGCCATTTTACTCAAAAGATCCGTAACTAATTTGTCCATCGGCTTAAAAAAGTAATCATAAGCCGCTGTAACTCTTTCCTGCACAAACAATAAATCAACAGTTTCTTTACTGAATATTTTATTAAGCTGCTGCACAAATTTTTCTGACGGATTTACAAGAGAATCTATTATTTCTAAACGCTTATGTGCCCAAGCAGAATGTTTAGATTTTTCGGAACTAACGGCATTTTCATTATAACTAAAACGATGATTGCGCCATTCCTGCGCTAAATCTGCCCAATTGAAACTATTAATCAAATAGTTATGAATAAAATTTTTAGTTTCAAAATGAAGAGAGTTCTTCAAAACATCTTCAGTTGCTTTGTTCAAAGCATAATCCATTACATCCTGATCGTTGGAAAGACCATTCATTTGTATCGGAGAAAGCAAAATAAGCCCATTTAAGGACGTTAATCGCGATAATGCTACATATGCCTGCCCAGGCAGAAAAACTTGCGATACATCGAGCGCAGCTTTCTCAAAAGTTAATCCCTGACTTTTATGCACGGTAATTGCCCAAGCCAATTTTAAAGGATAATGTGCAAATGTGCCTAAAACTTCTTCTTCAATTTCTTTTGTGAGTTCATTTACTTTGTATCGAATATTTTTCCATTCGTACTTTTCAACTTCAATCGTTTTGTTTTCTTCTGGGAAATGAACAAAAATTTCTTCGGGCGAAAGGGACTTGATTACGCCCATTTTTCCATTAAAATAACGTTTTTCGAAAGACAAATCGTTTTTAACAAACATGACCTGTGCTCCCACTTTAAGTTTTAAGCTTTCTTCGACAGGAAATATTTTTTCTGGGAAATCTCCAACAACAAAAGGCTGATACGTGAACTCATTTTCTGATAAATCATTGATTGCCTGTTCGTTAATAGTATCTACCTTTGCATTATGCGTTGTAAGTGTTATAAAACCAGGATTGTTTTTTAAATCAAAATCAGGCTTAACGTATTGATTTAGAACTTCTACATCTTCTTTTGTAATTTGATTATTGCGCAGATTATTTAAGACCGAAATAAAAACATCATCACTCTGACGATAAATTTTAGATAATTCAATATATATTGGCGGATTCTGTGTAATAACATGAGAATGAAAAAAGAATTTTCCTTTGTAATAATTGCGAAGTGTACGCCATTCTTCATCCCGTATTACAGGCGGTAATTGCAATAAATCACCAATAAAAAGTACTTGAACCCCACCAAAAGCCTTCGTATTTTTACGAACTGTCTGCATCATAAAATCGATAGCATCCAGTAAATCAGCACGTAACATACTGACTTCATCAATTATCAACAATTCCATATTCCGAATCACGTTTCGCTTAACGTTATTCATCTTAAAATGTCTGCGCAGAGATTCTTTATTTTCAAACTTTACGGTTTCTGTAAACTGAGAACTTTCTTGATAAGTGGGCAAAAAAGCCGAAAACGGCAGCTGAAACATGGAATGAATTGTTACACCACCGGCGTTAAGCGCAGCAATTCCCGTAGGAGCCACAACAACAGTATTTTTATGAGTAGTCGCAATAATTTCGCGCAGTAAAGTCGTTTTTCCCGTACCAGCTTTACCGGTTAAAAAGATCGATTTTTGCGTCTGATTTATAAATTGCAAGGTGTAAGCTGCAGCTTCTGAAACGTTTTGCATTAGGCGGGTATTAAAGGTCAAAAATATCGCATTTTTACAAAAGAAAAAAACCTAAATCAGCAGCTGATTTAGGTTTTTCAATTTAGTTAGTTAGTTTGGCAGTTTATTTTTTAGCCTCTTCTTTTACAGCTGGTTTATCTTCTGCTTTAGGAGATGCTTTGTATTTATCATTCAAAGCTTTAACAACTTCTTTTGTAATGTCGTACTTGTCTTCAGCATACAATATTGATGCTGCATCACCAGTACCATAGATATAAGAATATCCATTTTTCTTACCGTAATCCTTAATAAATTTTTTAACTCCGCTTACTAGAGAATCCATTTCTACACCGCTTTCTTGCTGCAGTTGCTGCGATAATGCTTGTTGAGCATAACCTAATTGCTGCTCTCTTTTTTGCAATTCAGCACCTCTTTGTTGTGCCCATTGCTGACCATTAGCTTGTGCCTGACTTTGAAAATTAGCAGCGTCTTGTTTAAAACGAGTAATTTCAGCTTGAAGTTGTCTTCCCTTTTCTTCGGCTTGAGCTTTGTATTTAGCTTCAAGGTCTTTTGCTTCAGTGTACTCTTTCATTAAAACTGAAGTATCTACGTAAGCTGTTTTTACTTCCTTAACTTCGGCTGCTTTATCACATGAAACAACAAAAATTGAAAGTGCGATAATTACTAATGCTTTTTTCATTTCTAAATTTCTATTTTTTTTAAAGTATTAAAGACAAAAATATAAAAAAATAAATAGCATCCACATAAAGTTTAAAAAATGCTAAAATTTTATGATATTGGTTTTATTTATCGAGTTAAAAGCTACTATAAAATATCACTATTAAAAGTGGCTTTCATAGCTTTTACTAGAGGGAATATCTCAAAAAAGACAATACAAACCCTCGG
Source organism: Flavobacterium sp. YO64 (assembly GCF_004119505.1). NCBI lineage: Bacteria > Pseudomonadati > Bacteroidota > Flavobacteriia > Flavobacteriales > Flavobacteriaceae > Flavobacterium > Flavobacterium sp. YO64. The sequence continues at coordinate 201,222 of NZ_NRQV01000006.1, forward strand.
ATATACTCGAAAAACGTCTTAAATGCGTTTATTTTGCGTTTTGGTTGTTTTTTAGCACATAAATATGCGACGAATACTCTTTTGTACTTGACGCTTTTAAATTTGATCGCAATCCGATAAAAAATGCACTAATAAAATTCATTTTCCCAGTTTTATATTTTTCTGATAAAAGACTCACATAAAATGAATCAAATTTCATTGGAAGAACTTTTTCTAATTTCATATCTACTTTTTCAAAAAGGGATTGAATCGATTTTTTTGAAAAATGCCAAAAATGAATTGGCACATCATAAGCTGCCCAAAAAGATTTGTAATATTCGGCATCAAACGATTTAAAGTTTGGAACCGCAACAATTAATGTTCCAGTTGGTTTTAATAATCGTTTCAATTCTTGAATTTGAAGTTCTAAATTTGGCACATGTTCTAAAACATGCCACATTGTTACAATATCAAAAGAATGGCTTTCGAGATCACTAATTTCATGCACAAACGAAATTCCTTTTTGAATTGCAATATTCTTTGCTCTTTCGCTCGGCTCTACTCCAACGGTTTCCCAACCATCATTTTTTGCAGTCAATAAAAAATCTCCTGTTCCAGCACCAATATCCAAAATTCTTCCTTTATGAATTTGTTCAGCATTGATTAAATTCAGTTTATTCTTTAAAGCAATATTTTTCACAAAATGATAAGCTTTTTCAAATAATGAACGTTTATTGTCTGTATGCGAAATATAATCTTCGCTCTCGTAATATCTTCCTAAATTTTCTAAATCTGGCTGCGGTGAAGTAATCAGCATATCTAGATTTTCATCATAATATAAATCGAAAATTTCTTTTGAAACAGAATGGTCTTTTACAGTAAGAAAATGTTTTTTGTTTAAAACGTCCATTTTTAAATTAATAGTTTTAGTAGGTGCGTATAATTTAGACAAATCGAAATTTGACTAATCTTGATTTGATATGATTTCAAAATTGCAAAAGATGGACAACTGTCCATCTCTACAATTCTATAATTTATTCTCTATTTTTTATAAAACGATATTTTTATAAAAATCGTTTCACGTGGAACAAAATTATTTTTTTCAAGTTTACCTTGCTTCAAGTTCTAAATTCATTCAGAAAAAACCAATAAAACAAAATTTCAGATTCCAATACTATTTTGAAACCTGAAACTTGAAACTTTCTTTTATCGTCCCATATAAATTAAAAGCACAGAAATATCACTTGGTGACACTCCGCTGATTCTTGAAGCTTGAGAAATTGTAACTGGTCGAATTTTACCCAATTTTTGTTTTGCTTCAATCGACATTGACTTAATTTTATTATAATCGAAATTCTCTGGAATTTTTACTTCTTCTAAACGAGTTAACTTATCAGCGTTATTTCTTTCCTTTTCGATATAACCAGAATACTTAACTTGAATTTCGGCTTGCTCTAATATTTCTCTGTCTAAATTATTCTCTTCAACATACGTTTTCACTTTTTCGAATTTCAGCATATCTTCTAAATCAATCTGCGGACGAGAAAAAACTTTAAACATTTTATCACCTTGTGTAATTGGTGCAGTTTCCTTCGCTTCTAAAATTGGATTTGTCTCCGCAACAGAAACACTTGTTTCTCTAAAAAAAGAAACCATCTTTTCAGACTCGTTTAATTTCTTTTCCATTCTTCGCAAACGAGCTTCAGAAGCAAGACCAATTTCATGCGACATTGGTGTTAATCTAAAATCGGCATTATCTTGACGCAGTAAAGTTCTATACTCCGCTCTTGATGTAAACATACGATATGGTTCTTCTGTTCCTTTCGTAATCAAGTCGTCAATCAAAACTCCAATATAAGCTTCATCACGTTTTAAAATTAATGGCGCTTTTTCATGCACTTTTAAATGCGCATTTATTCCAGCCATCAAACCTTGCGATGCTGCTTCTTCATATCCTGTCGTTCCATTAATTTGTCCAGCAAAATATAACCCTTCAACCAACTTCGTTTCCAAAGTATGTTTCAATTGTGTCGGCGGGAAATAATCATACTCAATCGCATAACCTGGACGAAAGAATTTCACTTTCTCAAAACCAGCAACAGAACTCAATGCTTTAAATTGAATATCTTCTGGAAGCGAAGTCGAAAATCCGTTTACATAAACTTCACAAGTATTCCATCCTTCTGGCTCAACAAAAAGTTGATGACGTTCTTTATCCGCAAAACGATTAATTTTATCTTCAATCGACGGACAATATCTTGGACCCAAACTTTTAATTCTTCCGTTGAACATTGGCGAACGATCAAAACCTTCTCTCAAAATATCATGAACTTCAAGCGAAGTGTATGTCATATGACAAGATCTCTGATGTGTCAACGGAACGGTTAAATCCGAATAAGAAAACTTATCCGGCTTTGCATCTCCTTTTTCTTCATTCATTTTAGAATAATCCAAAGAACGACCATCAACTCGTGGCGGTGTTCCTGTTTTCATTCTTCCCGCTTCGAATCCAGCTTTCACTAAATCTTCAGTAATTCCAGTTGCAGCACTTTCGCCTGCTCTTCCTCCACCGAATTGTTTTTCTCCAATATGAATTAATCCGTTCAAAAAAGTTCCGTTTGTCAACACTACCGATTTTGAACGAATTTCAACTCCAAGCGAAGTTTTAATTCCTTTTATCTTTCCGTTCTCAATTACCAACCCTTTTACCATCTCTTGGTAAAAATCTAAATTTGGAGTTCCCTCCAACATCATTCTCCATTCTTCTGCAAAACGCATTCGATCACTTTGAACTCTTGGCGACCACATTGCAGGTCCTTTTGATTTATTCAACATCTTAAACTGAATTGCAGTTCGATCTGAAACAATTCCAGAGTAACCTCCAAGTGCATCGATCTCACGAACGATTTGTCCTTTTGCAATTCCTCCCATCGCAGGGTTGCATGACATCTGAGCTATGTTCTGCAAACTCATTGTAACCAATAAAGTTTTGGATCCCAAATTTGCGGCCGCTGCCGCGGCTTCAGATCCTGCATGACCAGCACCAACTACAATAACATCGTATTCTTCTAAAAACATTTTGTTTTATTATTCTCTGCAAACCGTTTAAGGCGATTCTCAGAATTAACTTTATTTCTTTGTTCCACGTGGAACGGAGTTTTTTTGCTTCAGTTATTTCAAGCTTCAAGTTTGAGTTCACAAAATAAACTCGAACGTTCCACGTGAAACATCCTCTATTACATTCACAAAAACTTAAATCAAATTCTAAAATGTTTCACGTGAAACATTTTAGAAACAATATCAATATTTTAAAATCAACTTATCTGTTCCACGTGAAACACTTTATAAAAAACCACTTAAAAACTGTTTCACATGGAACAATTTTTACACATATTGACTATTTGAAACTAGAAAAAAAATCTACTGTTCCACGTGAAACATAGCAATCTTTTCATCTTCTTTAGAACGCATAAGTACAGCTTCTGTATCGCTTTTGTCTTTATATCCACAGTAATGTAATATACCGTGAGCAAGTACACGCTTCAATTCTTCCTCAAAAGAAACATTAAAATCTTTCGCGTTATCTTCTACTCTTTCAACAGAAACAAATATATCTCCGTTTAATTCGTTGCCAACTGTATAATCAAAACTAATAATATCAGTTAGTGTGTCGTGATCTAAATACTCTACATTGATTTTATGAAGATATTCATCATCACAAAAAATATAATTTATTTCTCCCTCGTTTTTATTTTCAGAAACTATTACAGCACTTAACCAATCAGAGAAGGCTTGCTCGTTGTCTAAAATAAATTCTGTTTCGTAATTAAAATTGATCATTTTGTATTAAAATATTCTTGAACCTTTTGATTAAAATTCGAGCGCAAAGGTAGTGATTGTCTGTTTAATATCTCTACACTGTTTAAATAATCCGTCAACGAACTTGGTAAAGCATTCGAACGATTAGAAAACTCAGCTTTATTTGTTTCAGATTGACGCTTGGTGTCTTGCCCTTGCTCTTGAATAGCATTGTTTAATTTTAGTAATTCTTGTTGAATATTTAAAATACGCTGCAGATTTTCATTCTTGAAACCTTTATTTAAAATCTGTTTTTCCGATGCTTTCATCTGATCAATAACTGATTTACCTTGCATATCTAAACCTTGTTTTGCTAATTCTTTTTGCAATGCTTCACGAAGTTTAACTTGCTCTTTGTATATTTCCATTATCTTTTCAGCATCACCTTCACCATCATTATCATTACTTTCTTTCTCTCCTTTGTTATTTCCTTGACCACTTTTACCATCGCCTGTTTTACCTTGTCCAGTCTTTCCTTGTCCTTCTTTGCTTTGATTTTGCTTTCCTTGTCCTTCCTTCCCATCTCCATTATCACCTTGCTGACTCGTACCTGGTTTATTACCCTGCTTCATTCCATCCTTCATTTTATCAGCAAGACCTTTTTGCTTTTGAATAATATCAGGCAGCTGCATACCTTGACCATCTCCAGGTTTAGGCTTTCCTGCTCCTGGTTTGGACATAGACATTTGCATATTGTTCAATAAATCACTCAAAAAATCAGCTAATTTATTTGCAGAAGAAACTGAATATTGCTGATGTGAAACACCTTTTGGAATCTGAACATCGGTTAAAGTTTCAATTGCTTTATCCATATTATACTGTACATTACCAATTTCCTTAGTAACATCTTCAGCAACTTTTGGGTTTCTAAGCGATAATGCAAACAAACTATCATCAATATGTCTGAACTGCTGCTTTAAATTTTGCTGTATTTTTATGTTCTTTGTATAGGCCGAAGAACCCAATTTCATAGATTTAAACTGTTTCATAACATCCTCTTGCGACAATGAAAATGCTAGAAGATTATCAAGAATCTGACGAAGCATTGCAACATCTTCTTGCAATTGTTCTTGCTCTCCTGCTTCCATAGTAGATTGCATTTGCTCTGCCATAGACTTCATTTTCTTAGAAGCATTCTTCTGTTTAGGTTTAGCTGATTCTGTATTCTTCTTACCCAATTCTTCAGAAGCTTTATTCAAATCGTTCTCTACTTCTTTTTCTTTTGATGCATCTTTAGGAATATCTAAAGGAGATTTTAAAGAGTTATTTTCTTGTTTCAAATCTTTTAAATCTTCTTGAATTTTATCAAAAGACTTATTAATTTCATCCTGTTTCTCTTTGTTATTTTCTTTGCTATTTGAAAGCTGTTCTTGCTTATCGGCCAACTTATTCAACTTTTCAGCAACCTGCTCTGCTTTCTTTTCTACATAAAAACGCTTTGTTAATTCAACTAATTGTTCTAAATTACGAGATTGATTCTTGCTGATTTGTTTGAACTTTTCCATCTTATCAAACAACTCTTCGCTGTTTAATTTATCATTTAGGTTCTTCAACTCATCCATCAATTTTTGATTTTTCTCTAGATCTTTCTCTGCATTGTCTAAACGTTTTTGCAAATCATCGGCAGTTTTATCTTTCTTTTCAGATTGAAATTTATCTAGATTTTTATTCATCTTTTCAGCAAATTGCTTCATCAATTCATCTTGCTGTTTCTGACGTTTGATAAAATCATTGATCTTTTGCTGATCTTTAAACTCCAAATTATCCTTTTCTTTACCTGTATTTTTCAGTTTATCCATTTCAGAAAACTGCTTTTGCTGATTCTTTAATGACTTAGATAAACTGTTAATATTTGCATTTTGCTGCTGTAATTCTGCATCATGAATTTCATCAGTTGTAGAAACACGATCTGAAAATGTAGATGACTTAGTACTCTTAAATCCGTGCAGTGCATCATTGTCAAAAATCTCAAAATAGTATTCGTAAGATACTCCCTCCTGCACAGCAAGATTACTTGGAAAATTAAAAACAAACTGATCAAACACTCCTTGCTTTACAGGAATAGTTCCACGTTTGGCAGTGTTAGGTTTTCCATGTTCATAATAAACAACCTGAAGCTTTGACAATCCATAATCATCACCTAATCTTCCTAAAACATAACTTTTATCAAGCTTTAAACTATCAGGAGCAGGCGAAACTGTAATGGTTGGAAACTGATCTTTAATAACTGACAGCTGATAATCTAATTTTTCATAGTTTTTAATCTTATTATTTGAAGTAAGAATTTGATATTCTGTATTTTGACTAATATTTTTAGCCAATTTAAACTCATTTTCGGCTTTATTAAACTTAAAATTTGAATTTTCATCTTTCCAAACCACTTCTTGAGTAGATTGGGTTTTCATTTTCCAAGTTACAACGGTTCCTTCAGGTACAATTGCATTTCCTGTTCCTTGAATTATTTCTGATTTCTTTTTTAAATAAGATGGAAAATTCAAAACCATTTCGAAGTTCGCAATTGATGGAACTGTAATAACTTTTAATTCATATTCATCTGATGAAACTGAATTTCCTTCAAAAGAAAACTGAACATCCGTTGTTGGCTTTTCAATCTTAAATTCAAACTTTCCTGTTTGAGATGATTCCATAAAATAGCTTTCATTCCCAATATGGATCATCACATTTTCTGGAACAACGTTTCCTTCTGTTTCAACTTTTACAATAAAATCTTTGTTTTGTTCTGTTTGAAGATTGCTGTTTAAAACCACAAATTTAAAAGGAGCCGGCGGCAAAAACGAAGCATTAAAATGTACTACTCTATTAAAACTCTGCGAAATTATATTGCTGTTTCCAGAAACAAAAAAGACTGCAAACAGTAAAACCGGAATTAAAGCTAGTGGTAAATACTTTTTATTTGATTTAAAATTGATCGCATTTCCAAACGGAATCGGCTGCAATGAATTTGCTTTTTGCTCAATCGAAGCCAGCATTAATTCTGAACTTTCTGCTGAATTTTCATTGGATGAAAGCTGTAAAAAGTTTGTCAGCTTATCACTCACTTCAGTAAAATGATTTCCAATAATTGCCGAAGCCTGATTATAATCGATCCCTTTTTGAAGTTTGAAAAGTTTAAAAATTGGAAATAAAATAAATCGAAACAGCAAAAAAGCTTCTACTGCAATAAATAACCAAAACAAAAGAGTTCTTCCAGCAGGTTTTAACCAAAGAAAATACTCAACAAAAAGGGTAAAAAGAAAATACAATAAGCCGAAACCAATAAAAAGAAGTGCTCCTTTTATCAATTCATTCATATAATATTTCTTTATAAATCCTTCTAACTTCTGATATATTGCAGATGATGTTTTCAATGTGAATCTATTTTATTTATAACCTATAAAAGTACTAATTATAACGATAAGTCTGAAAGTCAAAAGTCGAAAGTCAAAAGTTTAGCACACAGCTAAAAACCTTTCAGACTTTCGACTTTTGGCTTTTGACTAATATTGTATCTTTGCAACAAAATTTAAACAAATGTCAAAGCAAGTTCGTGTGCGTTTTGCACCAAGTCCAACTGGACCATTACATATTGGCGGAGTTCGTACTGCCCTATTTAATTATTTATTTGCAAAAAAACATAACGGTGTTTTTTATCTGAGAATTGAAGATACAGATCAAACTCGTTTTGTTCCAGGTGCGGAAGCTTACATTATGGAAGCGCTTGAATGGTTAGGAATTTCTCCTGAAGAAACCGTTGGGAAAAATGAAAAATTTGGCCCGTACAGACAAAGTGATCGTAAAGAATTATACCAAAAATATGCAGATGAATTGATCAATTCAGGTTGGGCATATTATGCTTTTGATACTCCAGAATCTCTTGATGCTTTAAGAAAAGAGCAGGAAGCTGAAGGAAAAACATTTATTTACAATCATACAAACCGTGAAAAATTAGATACATCATTAGTAATTTCAGCTGATGAAACTGCTAAAAGAATTTCAAATGGCGAACATTTTGTAATTCGTTTTAAAACTCCAGTTGACGAAACTTTACATTTAAAAGATATTATTCGTGGCGATGTGAAATTTGAAACTAGTTTACTTGATGATAAAGTTCTTTTCAAAAGTGACGGAATGCCAACCTATCATTTAGCTAATATTGTTGATGATCATTTGATGGAAACTTCTCATGTAATTCGTGGAGAAGAATGGCTTCCATCGATGCCGCTTCACGTTTTATTGTACAGAGCTTTTGGTTGGGATGCTCCAGAATTTGCACATTTACCACTGATTTTAAAACCTGTTGGAAACGGAAAATTATCTAAAAGAGATGGTGACAAATTAGGATTTCCAGTGTTTCCATTAGAATGGAAAACTGAAGAAGGTATTTCATCTGGATATAGAGAGAAAGGATTCTTCCCAGAAGCTGTTGTAAACTTCCTAGCATTGTTAGGTTGGAATGACGGAACAGATAAAGAATTATATTCTTTAGAAGAATTAGTTGAAGCTTTTGATTTGAATAGAGTTCACAAAGCAGGAGCAAAATTTGATCCAGAGAAAAATAAATGGTTCAATCATCAATACTTAATCAAACAAAATGATGCTGATTTAGCAAAAAGCTTCTCTCCTATTTTAGAAGAAAAAGGTTTCTCAACTCCGCTCGAAGTGACAACTCGCATTGTATCACTTATCAAAGAAAGAGCAAATTTTGTTTCAGAATTTTGGGATTTAACTGATTTCTTTTTCCAAGCTCCAACATCATATGATGAAAAAGCAAGTAAAAACTGGAAGGAAGAAACTCCAGCTTTAATGCAGGAATTGATTTCGGTTTTAGAAAATATTGAAGATTTTAGTTCTGCAAATATTGAAACTATTGTAAAAGATTGGTTAACTAAAAACGAAATTGGAATGGGTAAAGTTATGCAGCCTTTCCGTTTGAGTTTAGTTGGAGCTCTTAAAGGTCCTCACCTATTTGACATTGTTGAAATCATTGGAAAAGAGGAAACTATTTCAAGAATTCATAAAGCAATCGAAACTTTATAATAAAATTTCAATTCAAAATAGAAACGCTAAGAAACATCTAACAAATGTTCTTAGCGTTTTTTTAATGCTTAAAAACCATATTTTAGAAGAATTTTCGTAAATTCCCAAAATCATAAACATAAATTAAAAACCATGAGTACAGCATTTATTATCTTATTAGTATTGGCATTCTTCATTTTCATGTCGTCTTTCTTTACTGTAAAACAACAAAGTTCAGTTGTTATTGAGAGATTTGGAAAATTTCACAGCGTGAGAAATTCGGGATTGCAATTAAAAATTCCAGTTGTTGATAGATTGGCCGGACGTGTAAATCTTAAAATTCAACAGTTAGATGTTATTATTGAAACTAAAACGAAAGACAACGTTTTTATTAAAATGAAAGTTTCGGTTCAGTTTAAGGTAATTCAAGATAAAGTATATGATGCTTTTTATAAACTAGAATATCCTCACGATCAGATTACTGCTTATGTATTTGACGTTGTTCGTGCTGAAGTTCCAAAACTAAAATTAGATGATGTTTTTGAAAGAAAAGACGATATCGCAATTGCAGTAAAAAGAGAATTAAACGAAGCTATGACTACTTACGGATACGATATTATCAATACATTGGTTACTGATATTGATCCAGATATTCAGGTAAAAAATGCAATGAACAGAATCAACGCTGCTGACAGAGAAAAAACTGCTGCTGAATTTGAAGCTGAAAGTTCAAGAATTAGAATTGTTGCAAAAGCAAAAGCTGAAGCTGAAAGTAAACGTTTACAAGGTCAAGGTATTGCAGATCAACGTCGTGAAATTGCAAGAGGTTTGGTAGAAAGTGTTGAAGTTTTAAATAATGTTGGTATTAATTCTCAAGAAGCTTCTGCTTTAATTGTTGTTACACAACATTATGATACACTGCAATCTATTGGTGCTGATACTAATTCTAATTTAATATTATTACCAAATTCACCACAAGCAGGAAGTGATATGTTGAACAATATGGTTGCTTCATTCACAGCATCAAATCAAGTTGGCGAAATGATGAAAAAAACTAATAAAAAGATAGAGAAACCAAAACCAATTCAACCACAATCTGGTTACGAAGATGATATTCAACCTGAGGTTAAATAACTAACTAAAAGAAAAAAGAGGCTTAATTGCCTCTTTTTCTATTTATAAACCAACCTATTATGTACGGTAAAACAGATTGAAGTATCTTGGTATAAGAATTTGAAAAATAATCTGTGTATGATGAAATAAAACCATTTACAATATTTTGCGGTGTTATACTTTCTTTTGTTTTTTGAACATTTAAAACTAACTTTTGATAATTAATATCTTTTTCTAATTTTAAAATTTCTAAATCTCTGTCGATTTCAGCGTATGAAGAGTACTTTTTTGTTTCCATAACTTATTCATTAAAAAAGATTTCTGAAAATTTCTCTAATATTGGTCCCTCTACAAATTTATCTTTTACAAAGAAAAGTAAAACTGTAAATACCAAATAGATGCCTCCTACTGCTAAGAATCCTAAAGCAATACTTCCGAATAAAGCACCAAAAGCATAAGCTGCAGCAAAAGATCCAAAAAGTAAAACCATACTAAAACACAATAAAATCAATGTAAACTTAAAAATTAAAGTAGTTGATTTCATTGCAACTTTAAAACCCCAGAGTTTATAATATGCTAAATGACTATCAATATAAACTTTAGCCTGATCCTGAATTTTTTCTGTATTTTCCTTTAATTCTTCAAAAGCCATAATTGTAGTTTTAATTAAAAAAGAAGCACAAAATACACTTTGAAAAAACTGTATTTAGCTACTACTTAAAATTAAGTAAAATAAACCAAAATACAATTATAAAAATCCAAGTGAACTTTGTGCTCCTTAAATATTATTTCTGAAGTTTCGCGTTATGCGCTTTTAAATCAGCAAGTTTAGATTCTAGAAAAGTAATTACTTCCTCTGTTTTATAACTCATATTCGAAAGTAACTCATCATAAGTTCCGTCAAGATTACCTTTTGCATGAGCAAACTTTTCGCGCAATACCTCAGAACTAGCTGAAATAGAATCTTTTAAATTATGTCTAGCATCATCTAAACCTTCTTTTAATTTTGCACGTGTTTTTGATCCTTTATCTGGAGCAAATAATATTCCGATTGCTGCACCAGCAGCTGCACCAGCTAAGATAGCTGCTACTGTATTTAAGTTCTTTGACATAATAATAAAATTTAAGTGATTAATAAAGGTACTCTTTTTTTAAAATATAAATTATTGAACAAATGATATTTACTAAAATTTAACACTAAAATTAATACGCGTAAGCTACTGCTTCATATTTACCATTTCCTTTCTCAACAATACTTACAAACGGATATCCATTTGAAGCCGACTTACTTTTAATTCTCATAGCAGTTTGATTCTTATTAGCAATTGGCGGTTCACCTTTTGTCCTTGTCGAAACACCAGTGAATGAAGCCACTTCTTTCAGTCCTATTGTCTTTTCTTGAGGCAGAACTGTTACCATTTTGTAATCATCTTTTGAATCTACGATTATTTTATCAGATATTTTTTGTGTTTGATTGGTTTGTTTATTGGTTAATTGAGAAACAGCATACTTACTAATTTTAACTTCTTCAGAACTTCCGTTCAAGGAATAATAAATTAAACCATTTTCGTTTTTAATAAAATTCACATCAAGTTGTTCTCCATTGTGTTTTGTAATTTGATGTGTTTGCGAAATTGCAATGTTTGCAAATAAAACTGCCGATAATGTAAAAAATAAAATTTTTCATAACATTTAAAATTTAAGGATTAAAAATTCTTAGTTCAAAATGAAAATCAAAATTTCGATACGTGTAAAACTAACTTCATGAAATTTACAAATTATAAATGCCTTCAAAAAATACTTACATCGTAAACGTATTATCAAAAACAAATTACAACTATAAACTGACCATAAAATCAATTTTTAAAATTCAGGTTTTAGAATTAACTCTAAAACTAAAAACGAAAATTTTTAAATTTTAGAAAAACTCCAATTCGATTCTTAAAACGCCAATTTTTGAAATTCTAAAATTTCATACTTGAGCTTTTGATAAAAATAGCAACTTTATAAACAATTGTGTGTTAACAACCCGTTAAACTAAGAAAAATTAGGCTAAAAACTAAAATAAAGATCGTAAAACAACAAAAAAACAAAAG